>JBAXUS010000157.1:0-14612 GCA_037129555.1 Planctomycetota bacterium | reverse complement strand
TCTTAGTGTTCAAACGCATTGATAAAAACCAACTGCGCGCGTGGATGTTGCCGATTAGTTTCGGTTTCGGAATCGGCGAAGCGTGGCTCATCGCGTGGACGATCACCCGTGTGCCCGCATACGCAAATACGCCGTGGTACATGTTCGGCGGATTTCTCAACGAGCGCTTACAAGTCTGTTTCATTCACGGCATGATGACAGGTCTCGGATTATTTCTCTCCATCGGAAAAGGCCGTTGGCTCCTCGGAACGTTTGTGGCCATGCTGCTGCATTTTTTCATGAACCTGCCGATTTATCTGTTTAGCCCGCTGGTCTTGAACTTGAATCCCACAACAGCCGGACTCCTCTCGTCCCTATGGGTCTTGATCTATTTCCTGATCGCCATCGCGTTGGTGTTAGGCAAAGACGGTGCCGCCTTGTTAGGCCGAAAACTGTTTGGCCAAGCACAATGTCCACGCTGCAACGCGATCTATGACCGCCCGCTCATCGCAGTAAATATGGGCTCGATGCGCTATGAACGGTGTCCGGATTGCAAGACCTGGAATAAGACAACGCGTTTGAAGATCGATCCGGATTTGCCCGCCGAAACCGTACCATAGCCAGTACGCATTTGCTCACTGAAACTGCGTCCACTTTCGCTACGATTGCGGCGCCATTTCGAGTATGCTCAGCGTATTAAAAATAACCCACTGCCATTTGGAGCCAGTTCATGCAGAACGTTTTCGTCACGCGCGTCATTCCTCAAATCGGGATCGATATTTTGAATCGCGAGTTGGGCGGATGTGATGTGAATTCAGCCGACACGCCGTTGTCGAAAGACGCTCTGAAAGCCCAGGTCAAAGGCCGCACCGGAATCGTGTGTCTGCTCACAGATGTAATCGATGGCGAAATTCTCGACGCTGCCGGACCGCAGCTCAAAATCGTTTCGAACGTTGCAGTCGGATACAACAATATTGACGTCAAGGCCGCGACAGCTCGCAACGTGATCGTCACGAACACGCCGGGCGTTTTGACCGAGGCGACGGCGGATTTGACGTGGGCCCTTTTGATGGCAACGGCTCGCCGCTTGGGCGAAAGCGAGCGTGTGATGCGCGCCCACAATTGGCATGGCTGGGGCATCCTCCAATTCCTGGGACAAGAGGTCGGCGGACGAACGCTCGGAATCGTCGGAGCCGGTCGCATCGGTGCCGCAGTGGCCCGGCGCGCACGCGGATTCGACATGCGCGTGTTGTACACCTCACGCTCGCCGAAGCCTGAAATGGACGAGCTGAACGCAGATCGCGTGGACCTCGATACGCTTTTGAAAGAGAGCGATTTTGTCTCGCTCCACGTGCCGCTGACGCCCGAGACGAAGCACATCATTGGCGCGCGTGAATTGAATTTGATGAAACCGACGGCGCACGTGATCAACACCGCGCGCGGCCCGGTGATTGATGAAGCCGCTCTGGCTGCCGCGTTGAAAGCCGGAACGATTGCAGGCGCAGGCTTGGACGTGTACGAAGCCGAACCGGTCGTACATCCCGCGTTGTTCGAGTGCGAAAATGCCATCCTGCTTCCGCACATTGGTTCAGCGACTCACTCGACGCGCAACAAGATGGCTGAGATGGCCGCTAACAATTGCGCGGCAGTATTGCAAGGCAAAGGCGCGTTGAATCCGGTGAATTGATTTGGATCAATCCAACATCTTTTCTGCGCAAAAAACTCATTGCAACATGCGTCCTACTTTGGCATAACTGCGCACTCATTTCTACGAGCGGTGTTCGATCACTCAGGAGTCAGGCATGGCAAAACGATTGGCGGATTGGTCTGGTGTTTTCCCGGCGGTTACCACGCAATTCAAAAAGGACCAGTCGCTCGATTTGAATGCGACGGCCAAGCACATCGAAGTGCTGATCAAATCCGGCGTCACCGGTCTGATCATGCTCGGCTCACTCGGCGAAAACACGACGCTGGAACCGGACGAAAAAATCAAGGTCATGGAAATGGCCGTGAAGACCGCATCAGGGCGTGTGCCGGTGTTGAGCGGCGTCGCGGAGACCACAACCGCTGCCGCCTGCCGCTACGTCCGTGCGCTTGAAAAGACCGGCGTCGCCGGATTCATGGTCATGCCCGCGATGATCTACAAAGCTGACTCGTACGAGGCGCTCGCACATTTCCGCGCCGTTTCGAAATCGACCGGCTTACCGTGGATGCTCTACAACAACCCGCTCGCGTATTACGTCGATGTCTCGACGTCGATGCTGAACGAACTCGCCAGTTTGAAGAACCTCGTCGCGATCAAAGAAAGCTGCGGCAACACGCGACGCATCACCGACATTCATAACGAAGTCGGTTCGCGCTACGCAATTTTCACCGGCGTGGACGACCTTGCGCTCGAGTCGGCAATTGTTGGCATCGATGGTTGGGTCGCCGGAACCGGCGTCGCGTTCCCGGACGAAAACCAATATTTCTGGGAATTAACGCAGGCTGGAAAATGGCATGAAGCGCGCGAACTGTACCGCTGGTACACGCCGCTGTTGCATCTGGACGTCCATTTGAAATTCGTCCAATACATCAAGCTCGCGATTCAAGAAGCCGGTCTCGGCAAAGAATGGGTCCGCGCACCGCGCTTGCCGCTCGTCGGTGAAGAACGAAAGCAGGTCTTGAAGATCATTCACGACGGTTTGGATAAGCGTCCGAAGCTTTAACAATCCTGTTTCGAGTTTCGGGTTTCGCGTTTCGAAAACTCATTCGCGCGCATCAACCCGAAACTCGAAACCCGGAACCCGAAACAATTCTCATGAAACGCATTCACATCATCGATTCCCACACGGGCGGCGAGCCGACGCGTGTTGTCATCTCCGGTGGCCCGGATTTGGGGCGCGGAACCGTGGCCGAAAAGATGGCTGTCTTCCGCGATAGCTTTGATGACTATCGCTCGGCGATTATCAACGAGCCGCGCGGTTCCGACGTGCTCGTCGGCGCTCTGCTCGTCGAGCCCTCCGATCCATCCTGCACGACCGGCGTGATCTTTTTCAACAATGTCGGCTACCTCGGCATGTGTGGACACGGGACGATTGGACTCGTCGAAACGCTCGCGTTTCTCGGGCGAATCAAGCCGGGTATCTGCCGCATCGAAACAACGTTGGGCGTCATCAGCGTTGAATTAAAAGACGACGGCCACACCGTGTCGGTCGAGAATGTGCCGAGCTATCGCTACAAGAAATTAGTCGAGGTAAACGTGCCCGGATTTGGGACCGTTCATGGCGACATTGCTTGGGGCGGCAATTGGTTTTTTCTGATTGAAGATCACGGCCTGACACTTGATCTCAAAAATGTCGAAGCATTAACCGCATATGGTTGGGCCGTGCGGCTGGCGTTGAGCGCGAACGGGATTGTGGGCGACGACGGCGGTGAGATTGACCACATCGAATTATGTGCGCCTGGAACCGACGGAGTCGACGCCAAGAATTTCATGCTCTGCCCCGGCAAAGCGTACGACCGCTCCCCGTGTGGAACGGGGACGAGCGCGAAACTCGCCTGCCTCGCTGCGGATGGTGAACTCGCTGAAGGCGAACATTGGATTCAAGCCGGAATTCTTGGCACGTGTTTCACAGGCACCTACAAGCGTTCCAATCGAGACGGCGAAATCATCCCAACAGTTTCCGGGACAGCAGTAGTCACCGGCGTCGGCGAATTGATTCTCGATGATGAACGCGACCCATTCTGCTGGGGCATTCGCACCACGTAGGACGGGCTGTAAGCCCGTCCATTTACATGTTTGAATTCAGAAACTGACGGGCTGTAAGCCCGTCCTACTTTGCGTGATTTACGAGCATTCTTTGGCCGACACTGTGTACTCGTGAACCTTGATAAGTGAGCGGAACGCTTCCATCCATCCCGGCATTTCGTGAGTCAAATACACTCCCGGTTTGGTCTTGGTTTTGGCGAGCGCGAGGACCGATGCTGCCATGCCAGAAGCGACGAGCCAGCACGTGGCATTGGTATCGGTCGGAAGTTCAGGCGAATTGGAAAACGTACAATACTGCCCATACCACGTGTCTCCATCGCGCACGGCGACGCCGACGTAATCGGTGCCATGCAATTCCATCTCGGGTTCCCGGATGAGTAATTCTGGCGACTGGTTGTAACCGCCGCCACGAATCAGCTTCATGTTTTCAGCGTGGAAACCATAGATAAATTTAACGGCCGTATCATGTCGCCAGCCCATGTAAAGACACTCTTCGTGCCCGCACAAAAACGCATCGCCGTCAGCCGGAATCGGGAGCTTTTTAAACGGCACTCCGATGCCCCGGTAGCTCTGCGGCGTCCAACTCAAGGCGTCTTCGTGCAGGAGGACGGAGCCTTCTTCAAGGACTTCAAAGGTCCAGTCTTCGGTCAATTCAGCGCCCGATTCGCCCGGGCACCACGTCGTGGACGGGCCGGGGAATTTGCCGTTGGCGGGAATCGTGTCGTCGTATTCCCAATAGACAATTTCGTCGGGCGCTTCGCCATCAAGTTGCGTTTGGATGATCTCTTCAGCCATGGCATTGAGCGCGCCGGGATTCATGCCGGACGCAGCCACGTGAGCTTGATTGACAACGTGCGGACGTTCACAGATGAAGTTGAACGCGGCGATATGAATATCGTCTTTGTAATCCACCATCGTGGAATTAACGAGCGGGATGCCTAGGTTATCGCAGTAGGTCATCGTCGCACGCTTGTCGAGCGTCGGTGTGAGATCGATCACGGCATCGAATTTTTCGGCTGATACACGATGCTGAAAATCGCCCATCGAATAATGCTGAATGGTCCATTTTTCAAGTGCGCTGCCGAGTGCTTTTTGATGAGCCGCATAATCCATCGGTCGCCGAGGATCGACGACCGCCGCAGACCAGCCGAGATTCTTGAGAATATAAAGTAAACTAATTCCAACCGGACCGCCGCCGCCAACAATTAAACACCGCATGTGCTGAATGACTCCTTAGATGGTGAAGCCTTTAGTATCGTCCGTTTCGCAGGAGGAATGAAGGACTGTAGAGAATTCCCTCGTCGAACGATTAAATAACCCACACTCAACGCGTGAATGATGACATTACCGACAAAAACGAGGCTGCTACTGAACCCTTCGCGAATCGTGAGCCGCGAGACGGTGAAAAAAGTCGTGCCTATTGAGATTCGTGTGATAAAATCCTCCACCATTTTTGGGACGACACTGACTGCATGAGTTCTCCGCAATTCACTCCTTATGACCGCGTTTTGGTGCTGGCGCTCGATTCCGTGTGCTGGGACGTTCTCTTGCCACTGGCGGAAGACGGGACCATGCCTGCGCTCGCCGCGTTTTTGAAGGGCGCGTCGTATGGCGTGTTGGAATCGACGATCCCTCCGCATACAGCCGCCGCGTGGACGACGTGGCTGACGGGGAAAGATCCGGGCCAGCACGGAATCGTGGATTTCGTGCGCTTCGATCCGGTGGCCCATCGCTTTCGATTTCATGACAGCAGCGTCCAGCGCGATTCCAGCATCCTGAACATTCTCAGTAAAGCAGGCGTGTCGTGCGGGTCCATTTTTTTGCCGCGCAATTATCCGCCGTACAAGCTGGAAAACGGTTACATCATCAGCGGGTTTGAAACGCCAGACACGTCAAGCCGCTTCACCGAGCCGGCTGAATTACGCGACGATGTGTTGAATGTGGCGCCTCAATTGCATTTCAATTTCGAGGACGATTGGGAAGAGGATGTGGACAACGCGGCGTTCGCTCGCAACATCGACCGCGCGATCGGAGCCGTCGAGATTCTTGAATCGTTGTCGGTGCATTTTCAGCGAACGCGCACGACGAACGTGCAAGTCGCGTATTTGCAAGCCACGGACATTTTGTTTCATAAGGCGTGGAAGTGGTGCGATCCGAATTCGAAGCAAACGAAAGAAAATCCGCGCCGGCGCGAATTGATTCAGAAGTTTTTCCGGCGCGTCGATGCCGCAATCAACCGGATTTTGGGATTGCATTCGAGCGAGAGCCGGCGGATGAAATCCGAAGGCAGTGATCCTAAAACGTTGCGGCTGATCTGCTCCGACCACGGCCACGGCAGCAGCGAAGGACGCATCTTCGTGAACAATCTTCTCCAAGATTGGGGCTATCTTCATCCGCTGACGGGTCTGGACAAAATCGCTCGGCGGGTCGCGTCGTTCAGTTTCCAGCAGCAGGTGCGCAAGACGCGCAATAAAGAAATGACGCTGGATTGGAGTCGCACGAAAGCGTACATGGCCCACGTCGGCATTCACGGTTTCGTCTACATTAATCGCAAAGGCCGCGAGCCGCATGGTATCGTTTCGAACGCGGATTTTGAATCGGTGCGTGATGGCTTGATCAAAAAGTTCCGCGCTGAGCTGATTCCCGGCACGAACAAACCGCTGTTTCAAAACGTCTGGAAAGGCGAAGAAATTTACGCTCGGAAAGCGGAATTGAATCTGCCGGATATTGTGCTGGCTGCGGCGGATGGATTTTTTCCGCGCACAAAACTGTCGACGAAGAGCGCGATTCAAGTCTCGCCGAACGCTGTCGGTGGCGTACATCGACCGGACGGCGTGTACGCCTTCTCAGGTCAAGGCGTGGTGCGAAGCGGAATGATGGGCCGACGAGCGAGCATCGCGGATATGTGTCCGACAATTCTCGCCGCGCTGGGACAGCCGATTCCGAGCGATGTCACTGGCAAGGTGATGTCGTACATTTTCGAAACTCCACCCCCGCAGATTTTGATCGAAGCGCACACGTCTGCTCCATCAAAGTCGGGATCAGAGGAGCCCGTCTACAGCGAAGACGAGCAGGCGGCGGTGGAGAAACGGTTGTCGGATTTGGGGTATTTGGAATAACGAAAGTACGTTTCGAGATTGAAAGGGGCTGATCCAATGGGCGATCTTTTTGTGCGAGCGCTGCTCGCCCATTTGACGGGTGACTACCTTCTGCAAAGTAAAAAGATGGCTCTGCAAAAATCGTCTTCGGTTGCCTGGTGCACTCTTCATGTTTTAATCTACAGCTTGACGACTATGTTGTTTTTGTGGTCGACCAATCCGTGGGTTTTCGTCGCGGTTTTCGTCCCTCATTGGATCATCGATTATTGGTCGTTAGGACTTACGTGGTTGAAGCTGATCAAGGGACGGACTTTTGAGGACGCGAATGACAAATTTGATGTCGCGTTTACGTGCCTGGTTTATGCGGTCGTGGACAACACATTTCATCTGCTGTGTCTTTGGGCAACCATCCGATTTTTGATAGTAGACTTGGCATGAGAATAGTGCCAAATTTTATTCGGCTCACAGTATTTTATGAAGCTCACGAGCCGATTAAAAATCGGCTCTACATTTGGGCTCGTTATTCAACATAAATAAATTCATTCGAATTGAACAACACGTGACAGAAATCAATGAGCGACGGGTTGGCACGCGGTTTCGTGTCGGCGGATTTTGTCGCTGCCGACGGTTGCAGATCGTTGTGTAGACCATCGGAATCTTTGAAGAATCCAGGATTCTCTTCGAACCTCCAATGTCCCGCAGCCGCTTTTTTGCTTTCGTTTTCACTGATAAACAATTGGTCTTTTGCCAACGCCGTCGTCGACAATTTCACTTCATCAATCAAGCCATGCCACGTCATAGCTTGCGTCCCGTCGCGCGCGCCGATCATAAACGCGCATTTCGCCGGGCCGTGCGAAATGGCTTTGTGTTTTACTTTCGCCGAGCGAATCGTGGAGTCCATGTCCGTCAGATCGCGCGTGTAAAACGTGATCCCGGTTTCGCCGGTGTCGCTCATTTTGACCGACGCCGCGACGTAGTACGTTTTGTGCAATTCGATCTTCAAATCAGACGGGATGACTTCGTAGCCCGTACTGCCTTTTTTCGGATCGCCATCGCACATTTGAAGGATTAGATTGCGCGGTTGATACTTCGATTTTTCACTCGTCACACCCAGCAACCAACCCGGATGCGTTTGGACGCCGTCCCATTGCGAGACGATGGTTCGGACATCAGCGTTCTCGGCGATGGATTCGAGCAGCACGACGGCTTCGATGGTGAAATCGCCCGATGGCAGCGATTTGGATTCAGTCAATTTGAGATGATCTTCAGGATGCTTTTCGCGGACGAGTGCCGCTTGCCCGCCGCGCACAGGCATGGCTTGAGACATGAACGATTGATTCGCCTGACTGGCAGCCGCGTTCGCGACAGCCGTCTCGTTTGCAGCGGAATTCTTCGTTTTCTGCCCCAGGAATGCGGCCGTGGCGACTCGTTCTGAATCGCGCGGAACGCGTCCGAACGCGAGACGATACGCCGTGTCAATGATCGCATCAGGTTCATTGACGCTCATCGATTTCACGCGACTGGCAAAAGCCGATGCGCGTTGCAACGGCCACTGCCCGTTGATCATCAGCAGCGATTGAGTCGCCGTCGTCGTGACGTTGCGGACGGGGTTGGTCAGCAAGCCGTCGGGTTCGTCGAACGCGTCGAGTACAGCGTCCTTCGTGTTGCGCAAAACCTTGGTGTAAACAGCGCGGCTTGGCGCGGTGAAGTCGCCGGGCGGGCCACCATTTTTTGATTCCAATTCACCGCTGACCGCAATCATCGCATCGCGGATTTGTTGAGCGTCCAAACGCCGAGCATTGATGCGCCAGAGCAAGCGATTCTCAGGGTCTTTGAGCTTCGCAATCTCAGGCATCGGACGATTCGACGCCTGCCGATACGTGGCTGAAAGCACCATCAACCGGTTCGCTTTTTTCATGCTCCACCCATCTTTGACAAAGCGCGTAGCGAGCCAATCGAGCAACTCGGGATGCGACGGTTTTTCACCGAGCTTACCGTAGTCGCTGGACGTCGCGACGATGCCGCGCCCAAAGCGATATTGCCACAAACGATTGACCATGACGCGTGACGTGAACGGGTTGCCGGGATTGGAAAGCCACGCGGCCAACGCGGTGCGGCGCCCCGTGGTGTTGGGATTCTTGAGCGTCGGAATTTCGGCGATTTTGGGATCGAGCAGCGTGAGGAATCCCGGCTCAATATCGGTCTTCGCGGGATCGCCGGGAATGACCGTTGGGGGCGATTTGGAACCGATGTCGCGCACGAGCGCAGTCGACTGCAACGGCTTGGGTTTTTCGGCGTCGAAGGGTGCCATCTTTGTTTTAAGCACAGACCATTTTTCGCGTTCTGCACCCTTGATTTTACCATCGATCGTTTTGCGTTCATCAACGACTTGGCGGAGCATCAGATCCGTGATTTGAATTTCGTATGGCGTCCGTTCCGACTCGGGCTTGTTGGCGATTTTCTGGAAATCAGGTTCGAAGAATTTCAACGCGGCGTGCCGCGCGTTTTCCAAGAACGGCTTTTCAATGGCGGCAATTTCTCCGCGCAACGCTTTCGAATTCTCTTCCCATTTTGTGAGTGAGTCTTTGTATTTCTGGATTTCGTTGGGCCGGGCGATCGGCAGATCATCGTGCCAGCGCAGCGGCGTGAAAAACGCTTGAAGGCGGTAGTAATCTTTTTGCAAAATCGGATCAAATTTGTGGTCATGGCAATGCGCACAACTCATGCTCAAACCCATAAACACATCGCCGCACACATCGGTGATGTCGCACAGGTATTCACTGAGCGCACGCGGGACATCGCGCTGATTGTATTCATAGCAGCTCAAGCGCAGGAACGCAGTGCCGACGAAGACATCAGGATCGTTCGGATCGAGTTCATCGCCGGCTAGCTGCTCAGTAATGAAGCGATCATACGGCTTGTCGGTATTCATTGACTTGATCACATAATCTCGATAGAGCCAGGCGTTCGGTCGGTACGCGTCTTGGCGAAATCCATCGGACTCGCCATAACGGACGAGGTCGAGCCACTGCCGCCCGGCGCGTTCGCCATAGCGCGGACTCGCAAGCAATCGATCCACCAGCTTTTCATAGGCGTCGGTTGACGTGTCAGCGATGAACGCGTCTACTTCTTCAGGCGTGGGCGGAATGCCGTGGAGGTCAAGCGTTACGCGGCGAATGAGGGTGCGGCGGTCCGCTTCAGGCGCGGGTTCGAGACCGGTGGCGGCGAGTTTTTCGACGATAAAGTGATCGATTTCATTCTTTGCCCAAACCGTGTTTTTAATGCTCGGAACCGGCGGATTCGCGACAGGCTGGAACGACCAGAAAGCGCGATCAGCTGCCGTAATTTCCTTGTGTTTTTTAGCGGCGGAAAGCGGCGCAATCGTCGCGTTTTCGGGCCACGGTGCGCCCATTTTGACCCACTGCGCAAACGCGGCGCGTTCTGCTTCGGGCATCTTCTCTTCCTTCGGCGGCATGGTCAAATCAGGATCGGTGTGTTCAATGGCTGAAATCAACAGCGACTTGGCCGGATCGCCGGGAACGATGGCCGTTTTTGTTTCGCCACCTTTCAACGCACCCAAAAGCGTGTCGAGCCGCAACTGGCCTTTTTGTTTTTCAACTCCGTGGCATTTGATGCAGCGGTCAGCCAATACGGGGCGGATTTTCTGCTCGAAGAATTTAATGCCTTCCGCGTCAGGCTGAGCGGCGTACCCCACATTTGACGCGCAGCAACAGACAACGGCAGTCGCCGTGAGCACGAAGTTGAAAATGTGCGAGAAACTTTTCATAAAATCCTTTAAACAATTCCAGCGAACTGCGCGTATTCAGAACTGCACGAGCCATTAGCCCTTGCTAATTATTCGGTGCTCAAGGCTCGTACGAATGACTACACCTTTTGAGTTCATTTTGCTGGATCTATTTTTACTGCGGAGGCAACGAAGATGCGAAGCTTTTCTGGGATGGTACTCTGTGCCGTTGTGTCGGCCCTGTGCGTGGCGGGGGAGGGAACTGTGAAACGAACGTCGGAACCGTGGGGCAAGACTCCCGATGGAAAAGAAGTCACCTTGTTCACGTTGGAAAACGCTCACGGCGTCAAAGCGCGGATCATGGATTACGGCGCGACACTTGTTTCGTTCGAAGTCCCAGACAAGAACGGAAAAATCGCCGATGTGACGCTGGGCTACGAAAATCTGGAAGGCTACTTTTCAAAGTCGAATCCGTTCTTCGGCGCGACCGCGGGGCGCTACGCCAATCGCATCGCGAAAGGCGAATTCACGCTCGACGGCACGACCTACACGCTGGCCAAAAACAACGGCGCGAACCATCTGCACGGCGGCGTCAAAGGCTTCGACAAAGTGGTCTGGTCAGCCGCGCCCGAGTCGGTCGTGGACACCACATCCAACAACGTCTCATTCACGCATGTCAGCAAAGACGGCGAAGAAGGCTATCCGGGCACTCTGACGGTTTCAGTGCGCTACACACTTGACGACGCGAATACGCTGACGTTGGACTACGTCGCCGTGACAGACAAAGCGACCGTGTTGAACGTGACGAACCACACCTATTGGAATCTGGCAGGCGGTGCAGCAGGCAATATTCTCGACCACGAATTGACGTTGTACGCAGACAAATACATACCGGTTGATGTCGGTGGCATTCCTAACAACGGCTTGCAGCCCGTGAAAGGCACACCGATGGATTTCACGGAACCGCACACGATTGGCGAGCGGATCCAACAGTCTGGCGGCGACCCCGTCGGCTACGATCACACCTGGGTACTGAACGGCGAACTGACGACGTTGAAGAAATGCGCGACGGTCTATGACAAAAAGAGCGGACGCGTAATGGATATCCTGACAACGGAACCCGGCGTCCAATTCTACACCGGCAATTTCATGGACGGCAAAGCGATCGTGCGAGGTGGCGTGGCGTGCAATAAACATCAGGGCTTCTGCCTGGAAACCCAGCACTACCCCGACTCCCCCAACCGCCCGGAATTCCCGACGGTGGTGTTGAAACCGGGTGAGACATATCGTCAGAAGACGGTGCATAATTTTAAGTTGAAGTAGGCGAAAGAAAGCTTTGGGCGACTCGACGGGTGACTCGCGTCAAAGACGAGGGCACTCGTAAGTTTTTAAGAAGTAGGGGACTTCTGAAATGCGCCGGATCAAATTGCTCCACCGTTTCTTGAAAACAGAAGCGTTCAAAATTGAGGCAGAACGGCTCCAAGCGTGGGAACAAGTAGATCAGCTCAAGCCGAGATTGGATCGTGACCCGTTACTTGGAGACGTGATTCCGGGCGGCGGTGGTTTGCGTAAAATACGTATTGGATTACCCGGGCGAGGAAAACGCAGCGGAGCACGGGTAATCTATTTTCAAATGGTTTCGGATACGGTAATATTACTGCTTGGAATTTACGCGAAGAACGAACTTTCGGATCTTTCAAGCCACATGCTTGACGATTTGAAGACGTTGCGAGATATCGCGGTGAACGAATACAGGAGGCGGTCACATGGCGAAAAGCTTCAGTGATTTAATTAAGGATGATATTCGCCGCGCCCGCTCCGGAGAGAACATCCTGTCTGAAGAACCCGATTTTGTAGTGGTTGCAGTTGAGCCCGAGACTGCTTATGCGTCAACAAGACGAGCTCGTGCGAATACGATCCCCGTTTCAAAATCCGCTTTCAACCGCTTAACTAAGCTCGCGAAAAAGCACAAAATGGCCGTGGCGGATTATATGGAACAATTGGTTTTGAAAGCCGAGTAATCGCTGCGTCCAGAATTCGGTGACGCCTACGAAACATTTGAGAATGCGTTTCGTACGCGTCCCCGCATCTTAAGATTGGAACCTCCATGCCCAAAACACACCGGATCAAGTCGATACTCTTCCTCACCCTTGTCTCAGGTATTTTCATCTCCCGAGCCGATGAAGCGTCGCGTCTAGCCGAGTTGGATGTGTATTGGGCGGATGTCGCTCGATGCGTGAAAGAAGGCGATTTTAAAGGCTATGAAGCCAGCATCCGATCAGACGGAGTGCTGGTGACGGGCATTAAGAAGCAGAGCTATCCGCTGGCGAAGGCACTGGCGCGATGGAAAAAAGAATTCGACGACACCAAAGCGGGCACCCGAAAATCCAACCTGACGCTGCGCTTCAGCCAGCGAGTCGGCGACGACACGACTGCGCATGAAACAGGCATCTTCCTCTATGAAGCGACGATGGCGGACGGCACATCCGTGAAAGAATACATCCACTTCGAATCGCTGCTGCTCAAGGGCGACCACTGGAAGACCATGATGGAATATCAGAAGTCCAAAGCCACCGAAGCCGAGTGGAATGCACTGGCGAAATAATGTAAATTCTTTTCACGATCTTGTCGATTGCCTGTATTTATCCCGAAGGGATAGCAGCCATTAGCCGGTGGTTGAGGCCAAAGCCGCTACCACCGGAACCGTGTCACATGAACCCGCATCCTGAAGGGATGATAGCCGATTTCGACTGGGGGCTACTTCAATCATGAAAACACATCGTTACTATAGCTTACTTTTAGCATACCTGTTATGCGCCGTGCTTTCAGGCGCGGAATCCGTTGACGCAGCCAAATACCAATCGCCCTACAGCATCAAATTCTCCTATCCGCTCAACGAACTCATCGGAGACATCATCAACGGCAAGCGCGGCGATCCCAAAGAGCAATCGTCGATCCCGTTCGAGGACTGGTACTCCAACGATACGCTGAAACGCTACACCAGCTGGGGCGCGCCTGCAAAACGCTTCCCGCCGCCCGATAACATCGAAGGCAAATCAGCCGACTGGAAACGCGAACGTGTACTGGCCACTGCGCTGCATTATCGAGGCGTCTCGTACCAGCATCACCACATCCCCGAATGGAATCCACCCGCCGGATGGCCCTGGAAAGAAGTCGGCCACGGGCGCAATGACAAGGGCGTTGATTGCAGCAATTTCACCTCATTCGTCTACAACATCGCGCACGGCATCAGACCCAGTTCGGATTGCTCAAAACAAGCGGAACTCACTCAGGCTCCTGGTCCAGGCGTGGGCCATACCACAAAGCTGACACGCATCGAAAAGCCCACGACGGTTGCGGAATGCAAAAAAGTGTTGAAGACAGGCGACCTTCTTTTTATCCGACATGCAAAGGATGATGAAGTCTCGCATGTGATCATGTGGGTGGGGGCGATAGGCGTGGCTGCGAAGGATGTTCCGCTGATCATCGACAGCACCGGCAACAACCACAAAGACTCAGCCGGAGTGACCATTCCGGATGGCGTTCAGTTGCGCCCCTTCTCCGAAAACGGCTGGTACTTCCAGCGCCTCAGCCACATTCTGCGATTCATTGCGGACGAATAACACCTGACATTCATCCACGTGTTATTCGATTATTGCATGTCAGCCCATCCTGCCCAAGTCGCATCCAAAACGGTCAATTCGGTCCCAATAACCGTCAATTTTGTCTCCAATACCATGCTTTATTGATGTATAATATTCTGGACTATCGTTGGGCGGTGCTTTTTCGAGCACTTACGAAACCGCTCACGGCGCTGAATTAAGCGTATTTTGGATGTATTGACCGTTGAATCCGGAATGAATTTTCGGCTAAGCAGTAATGGGAGAAGTTCGATGCACAGAATTAATTCGAATGAAACACAGGCCGTCGTCCGCCCCTTTTCGACGTTCCGCACTATGCTCTTAGCTGGCGTCTTCGCCGCGCTGATGGTACTTTGCGCTTCGCCTTCGGCACAGGCGGCAACTGTCACTAAAGATGC
>JBAXUS010000156.1:0-14737 GCA_037129555.1 Planctomycetota bacterium | reverse complement strand
AAGTTCCAGACGTTAGCGACAAGAAAAGCGACGGCGTTCCGCGTGTGAATTATGCAGTCTGTGTTCAGGATCATTCCGGCAGCATGGTTTCTGTCGGCCCCGAGAGCGTCCTGCGCGTTCGCTTCCGGGCGGCGCGTGGCAACGACGTCCTGATTCTGTTCAGCCTGCGCAATCCCAAAGGCGGATTCGCCGGCAATTTTCAGACGATCATCAAACCCGATTCATCGGACTGGCGAACATTTGATATCAAGCTTTCGGAGCTCAAAGCGGGATTCCCGGAGCATCCTGCCATTGCAGTAGACAGCCGTGTTACCTTGATCTATCTGGCTTGTTTTTCGCCAAAATCAAATCTCGAAGTATCTGAAGTCGCGATTGAGCCGTCCCCATCGGGCAGTCAGCCGCTCGGATCGGCGAAGCCGGAAAGGAAAGTCGGAGATGCGCAGTAAATTGTTGGGCATCATCGTTGCCGGGATCCTCTCGGGCGTGGTCGTAGCGGCAGAGTCACCGTCTGTTTTTCTGACGTCGCATTGCCTCAAATGCCACGGACCAGACAAACAAAAAGGCGATTTTCGTGTTGATAAATTGGAGTGGCCGATTGCCAGCGCAGCGCGCGCGGAAGAATGGCGCGTGGTCGCCGAACGCGTAACGGCCGGGGAAATGCCGCCGAAGAAAGAAACCGCGCAGCCATCGACCCAGGATGTTTCTGCTGCGGTGGCCGCGATCAATACGGAACTCGGCCGTGCTGCCGTGGCGTTCAAGGATCAGATTGGCAGCGACGGCGCGTTCCGCCGTTTGAATCGGACGCAATATCAAAACACGCTCAACGATCTGTTCGGCAAACACACCGATCTGGCGTCCATGCTTCCGCGCGACGCCACAGGCGCGTTTGGTTTGGACCGTATCGGCTCGGCGCTGCACATGTCGGGCGAGCAGATTCAGAATTACATGGCGGTGGCCGAATATGCTCTGCTGTCCGCGCTGCCGAGAACCACGGATCTGGCGAAACCTGAATTGAAGAAGGGGGTAGGGTCTCCCAGAATAACGTCCAGAAACTTCGAGAAGAAAATCGACGAACCGCGCAAGGACTTGAAAGTACATCCAGACGGCGGCGTGATCAGTTTTCGCGGCGAGATCGAATTTCCTGAATTCAAAGCCTCGACTGCCGGACGTTATCGTTACACCTTTCGTGTAGCGCATGCCGCATATCAAAGTCCTGAGCGAAGTGTGTATAGCCGGATCGTGTCCGGCGAAACGACGCTCGTCTTTCTGGAATCCAAACCCGGAGCACCCGTGACCCAAGAGTTTGAAATCTGGGTGCCGGAGGGCGCGAATCAACTCAAAATTCAGCCGATTTTCGAGTTCGCAAAATCCCGTTACAGCATGGATCTGAACAAGGCAAACGGGGTGTGGATTCAGTCGCTTGAATGGGAAGGGCCGTTCGTCGATGAATGGCCGCCGCGCGGACGCATGGCATTGTTCAGCGATCTCCCGATGAAGGAGCGAGGCAGTAGCGGACGCTTCTTCGCCGACAAGGCGCCTCACGGTCGGGAATACAAATCAGTCGCCGCCACGTCGACGAACCCGGCAGCGGACGCGAACACCTTGCTGGCCGCTTTTCTTCCGAAGGCATTTCGCCGCCCGGTCACGGCAGAAGAGGTGGCCAAGTTTGTAAAAATCGTCACCAACCAAATGGCCAAGAGCGAAAAAGCATCCTTTCACGATGCAATGATCCTGGCCTACACGATCGCCCTGTCGTCGCCGGATTTCCTGTTTCTCCAGGAGCCCAAAGGCAAGCTCAACGATTTTGCCATCGCCAGTCGGCTGTCATATTTCCTAACCGGATCGATGCCGGACGATGCGCTGTTCGCGGCTGCAAAAGATGGGAAGCTGAAGAATCCTGAAGGCCGACTGGCCGAAGCGCGGCGGCTCTTGGATTCGCCAGCATCCGAGTTCTTCATCCGCGATTTCGTCGATCAATGGCTCGACCTGCGCGACATCGACGCCACGACTCCAGACCCAAAAATGTATCCAGAATTCGACGCGCTCCTGAAGGATTCGATGCTGAAGGAAACGCGTTTGTTCTTCGCCGAAGTTCTAAAGAACGACCTGAGCATCACAAACTTCGTCGATTCAGATTGGACGTTCCTGAACAGCCGTCTTGCCGCGCACTACGGGATTCCGGGCGTTGAAGGCGCGGAGATGCGCAAAGTCGCGCTGCCCAAAGACAGCCTGCGCGGCGGCGCTCTGACACAAGCAAGCGTATTAAAGGTAACCGCCAACGGTTCGGTGACATCGCCGGTCAAACGCGGCAAATGGATTTTGGAGCAATTGATCGGCCGCCCGCCGCCGCCCCCGCCGCCCAACATTTCAGCCATTGAATCGGATGCGCGGGGAACGACAACTATTCGCGAACAATTGGCGAAACACCGCCAGGAAGTTTCGTGCGCCAGTTGCCATGTGAATCTCGATCCGCACGGTTTCGCGCTGGAAAGTTTCGACGTGATCGGCGGGTTTCGAACGAAGTACCGCGTGATGGGCAAGGTGGGAACTCAAGTCCCGAAAGTCGAATACAGGCTGGGCCCGGATGTTCAAGCCGCTGACGTCCTGCCGGACGGCCGCAGCTTTAAAGTCGTGAGCGAATACAAGAAGCTGCTGCTCTCAGACAGCGATCAGATCGCTCGCGCGCTGACGGAGAAAATGCTCGTTTACGCGCTGGGGCGAGACCTCACGTTCGCCGACTATCAAGTCGTCCGCGACATCGTTTCGGATCTGAAGAAGAAAAACTTCGGACTTCGCTCGTTGATTTTGGATGTGGTTCAAAACGAATTGTTCGTCACGAAATAACGCTCGTTCATGGGAGTCAAGACGATGAAAAGCCAGATGTCAAGAAGAACCTTTCTGCGCGCCACCGGAGTGGCCGTTGCGCTTCCGCTTTTGGACGGCATGAAGCTCCACGCGGCAGACACGCCCGGCCCGCAGGGCGCGGGAGTGACCGGACGGCGCATGTTGACCGTCTGCTACGGCCTTGGCTTCCATCCGCCCTCATTCTTCCCCGAGAAGGTTGGCAAGGATTACGAGCCTTCGGAATACCTGAAGGTGCTCACGGATGCCGGGCTGAAGAACGATTTCACCGTCTTCAGTGGCATCTCGCACCCGGATGTGATCGGCGGGCACGAAGTGGGACCGAGCTTCCTGACCGCTGCGCCCTGGAAAACCGGAATGGTTTTCCGCAACAGCATTTCCGTCGATCAGGTCTTGGCCGCGAACATGCTCGGCACCACTCGGGAACCGTACCTTAATCTCAGCACCTCCCTCAATGGCGGAGGCAGCATGAATGGCGGCTTGTCCTACACGGCCAGCGGCGTGGGGCTTCCGGCCATCGGCAAACCGTCTGTGTTGTATTCCCGGCTGTTCTTGAGTGGCGGAGGCAACGAGGTCAAGGCTCAACAGGAGAAACTCGCGCGTGGACACAGCGTTCTGGACGCCGTGACCGAGCAGGCAAAAACGCTCAGGTCCAAAGTGGGGCAGGTGGACAAAGACAAATTGGATGAATACTTCAACTCCATCCGCGATCTTGAAAAGAAAATGGCGGCGACCGAAGCCTGGGCCGCGCTGCCCAAGCCGAAAGTGGATGCCAAGGCTCCGGTCGATCTCGTCGAACCCGGCGCCATCATCGGCCGCATGCGCATGATGTTTGACATGATCCACCTCATCTTTCAAACCGACTCCACGCGGGTCATCACGCTGTTCGTTCAGGATGGCAATGCCGTGCCCTCAGACATCAAAGGCCTCACCCGCGAGCATCACGACCTGACGCACCACAGCATGCTTGAAGAAAAGATCGTGATGTTGCGACTGCATGAATTGGCGGAAATGGCGGCCTTCCGCGACTTCCTCCTCAAGATGAAGGGGACGAAGGAAGGCAACGAAACCCTGCTGGAGAAAACGTCCATCCTCTCCGGAAGTTCCATGGGCAGCGCGTCCCATCACATGAGCCAAAACCTTCCCATCCTTCTCGCCGGAGGTGGTTATCAACACGCCGGACATGTCTTGCTCGACTCCAAAGCGCCGAAAGTGGAAATCAATGCCAGCGGTTACAGAAAGATTGAAACAGGAAGCATCGACAACAACCACAACAAGCCGCTCGCCAATCTCTTCGTCAGCATTCTGCAACGGACGGGCATGAAGGTGGACAAATTCGCAGACAGCACAGGCACGTGCGCGGGGCTTGATTTCAAGGCATAATAAGGGGACTGCAGATGAAACTACAAAAGACTTTTCGTCCAGCGGGTGTCGCATTCGTACTGATGGCCGCTTCACTGACGCTCGCCGCTGCGGCAGAAAAGGTCCAGGCGAAAGGCGCTCAATCCGCTGATCCAGCCGCCGTGGAAGTACTGCATTGGAAAGATGGCCGTGCTGCAGCGCTGATGCTGATGTTCGACGACAATCTCGAGAGCCAGCGTCGTAACGCCGTGCCCGAACTCGAGAAGCGCCGGATACAGGCGACCTTCTACCTCAACCCCGGCAAGAACGGCTTCGCGAAAAATCTATTCTGGCAGGTGGAACTCCCCAAGCTAGGGCACGAATACGCTGCGCACACGATGACGCACAAGGTCGCCGAGGAATCGAAGGCCGACGCGGAAATCAGCGAGAGCGCCACCATTCTCCGGAAGCTACACCCGCCGACTGCGACCAGTCCGCTCATGTCGTTCGCGCGTCCTGGCGGCAAGGGTGCCTTCGAGGTTTCGCGTGCGGTCGAGGCAGAGCTGCTGAAGAAGCATCAACTCATCTCCCGCGACTCGGGCGGTCTGCTCATGTACGTCGGCGAGCCGCCGGACAAACTGGAGCAGTGGCTCGACACGATCATCAAAAAGAAGGGCGAGGGCAAGATCTGCTTCCACGGCGTCGGCGGCGACTACATCAGCGTGAAGATGGACGTATTCACCGCGTTCCTCGACGCCATCGAGAAACGGAGGGAGCAGTTCTGGGTGGCCGGGCACATCCGCGTCCACAAATACGCCACCGAATTTGCCAGCGCGAAAGCCGCCGTCACGAAATCCGACGGTAAACAAATTACGTTCCAACTCACCAGCGAAGCCGACGCCGCGCTCTACGAGGAGCCTCTGACTTTGCGCGCCCGCGTTCCGGCAGATTGGAAAAACTGCGCCGTCACGCAAGCCGGGCACAAGATGGTCGTCGCTGTGCAAAATGGCATCGCCCAATTTGACGCCCTGCCGGGCGCGAATCCCATTATTCTTGATCAGCAACCATGACATACCAAAATCTATTGCTACACGGCTCGCTTTCCATGTCCGTAGTTATCCGATCATTTGCGGCCACGCCAACTTTCGATGGCGGCATCCTGATCGAACATCCGCACCCGGAGTATAGCAAGGGCTGCGGGGCCTGGACTGGATAACACGAAGTGACCCTGACCGTGCGTGACAACATTCCATCAAACCGGAGACAACACGAATGAGGTACGCCACTGTCATCCTCTTCACCTTGCTGCAATCATGCCTGGCCACGATGTGTGCGGCTCAAGAGAAACCGTTGGAAGAAATGGTTCTCGATCTGGGGGACCATGTCACAATGAAGCTCGTGAAAATCCCTGCGGGTAACTTTCTCATGGGAAGCCCTCTAAGTGAGAATGGTCGCAATGCCGATGAAGGGGTGGCGCGGCCCGAGGAAAATGGCGGGCTGACGCAGGTGAAAGTGACCATCAGCAAGCCATTTTACATGGGAGTGCATGAAGTGACGGTGGCACAGTACAGGCATTTCGCCACGAAATTCGACAAACGTCCCAGGTTTACACAATGGGGCACCGGTTCCCCCGAGTGGCCTCAGCGCGGCGGCGTCCCATTCTTCAACTGGTCGTTCAAGGAAAAAAAGATCATGACCGAGCAGGATGACAACCATCCTGTGCTCGCGGTGTTGACTGAGGATGCGGAGGCGTTCTGCGAGTGGATGTCCGCGAAGACCGGGAAAAGGGTAAGGCTGCCGACAGAGGCGCAGTGGGAATATGCCTGCCGCGCGGGCAGTACCACCCGTTACTTTTTCGGAGATGCACCTGCTGAGCTGTACAAGTACGCCAACTATTGCGAGCAGTCGAACTTGAGCATGTATCCGTGGCAGGACAAGGAGCATCGCGATGGGTTTGACAAAACCGCGCCGGTCGGATCCTTCAAGCCGAATGCCTGGGGGCTTTATGACATGTACGGAAACGCCGCGGAATTGTGCCGCGGGTGGTACACGGACAACTACTCCGCGACGGACACGGTCGATCCCAGAGCGCCCGCCAAGGGGAAGTACTATGTGCTGCGTGGAGGGGCATACGAAAGCACTCCCGCTCTGTGTCGTTCGGCCGCTCGTGAAAAGCGAGACTCTTGGAGTGATCCGCACAATCGCTCAGACATCGACGGCTTCCGTGTCATTATCGAGTCGGAACCCGAGACTGCGGCTTTGCCCGCTCCCTCTTTGAAGGATCCCGAGACCGTCCCGACACCGAAGCAATCCGTCAAAGCCACTGAGCCTGTTCGGATGCCCGTCATCGCCTTAGACGAGCTGGTTCTCGACCTCAACAATAACGTCACCCTGAAGCTGGTAAAGATTCCAGCCGGCAAGTTCATGATGGGGCAGGCGATCGGGGAGAAGAGCTTGACTTGGAATGACAAGACCTACCGCTTCGAAGCGGCGACAAATGCCACTCCCCAGACCGAGGTTGCGGTCGGCTCGTTCTACATGGGTGTGTATGAGGTGACGCGCCGGCAGTATTCCCAGTTTGCCGCATTGTCGGAGAAGTATCCTTATTTCAAACAAGACAATGACGACGAGCCTTTTATGACGTCCACCATCGCAGATTGCGGTAAGTTCTGCGCGTGGCTGTCGCAGAAGACCGGTCGGGATGTCCGACTCCCCACCGAAGCGCAATGGGAATATGCCTGCCGCGCGGACAGCACCACCCGCTACTACTTCGGGGACGACTCCGGTGAGCTATACAAATACGCCAACTACTGCGAGAACGCGTGTTCGAAGCCCAACCACTACCGCGATCGACAACACAACGACGGGTTCGACAAACCGGCACCCGTGGGATCGTTGAAGCCTAATGCCTGGGGGTTGTACGACATGCTCGGCAACGTTCAGGAGATGTGTTTCAACGAAGGAGAGACGGCTGCCACCTTGGCTGCCACGTTAGCTCTCCCAGAAGCGGATCTGAAAAAGCTGAAACCGAGATGGCCGATTCGCGGCGGATCTTGGAACAGTGGCTGGGGAGACGGCTGGGGAGAATGTGCGTGCGCGACGCGAAGCACCGTCGGATCGAAGTGGATGCACAGTTACAACGAGGGCTTTCGGGTAGTGGTGCTCATTAAACCTTGATTTAATAACGACAATACACGCTTAACCGACATCGGTATAAGGATCGAAGACCCATCCGTTGGAAGACTCGAAATGAAAAGCACGGTGACAAATCAAATGAATAATTATGGGTGGCGTGTGGCTGTTGTGCTGTGGGTGAGCGTGTCATGTGTCTGTGCTACAGAACCTTCGATTCAAAACGATACCGTTTGGAAAGACGACCGCGGGCAGGAGATCATGTGCCAAGGTGGCAACCTCGCGAAGTTCGGTGACACATTCTATTTTTACGGTTGGGGCGACTACCCAGGCGATAATCGCAAGGACACGATCACGTGCTACTCGTCCAAGGAAATGGCGGCGTGGAAATTTGAAAACCACATTTACAAGCGGGACATGACCGATCTGTCGCTGATCGTTCCGGATCGATTACACGTGATCTATAATGCCTCAACGAAAAAGTACGTCATGATCGGCAAACACATCCTGCCGGTGGACGATCCCCCGATTCCCGGACAGCCCCGAGTCACCGGCGGCGTCTCCTACTTCACGAGCGATACACCCGCGGGCACGTTTACTTACCTCGGCCACGAAATATTGCCTGCGGGCGCGAATCCCGGCACGGATTATCATCGCGATCTCGCGGCTTTTCAGGACGACGACGGGACTGCGTATGTGGTCTCCAGCCACGACCAGCACAAGTCGAACCGCAACATCATGATCACGCGGCTCAAGCCGGATTACCTGAAGGTGGATCGCGCGATCTGCGAAATCCCGCTGACCGGCGTGGCTCGCGAGGCGCCCTACATTATCAAAATGAAGAGCCGTTACTGGCTCTTTGTTTCCGGTCATGGCGTGGGCGGCTCGGCGTGGAACGGATCGCCGACTTCCTACACTTCTGCGGAAAAACTCGAAGGACCGTGGACTCCGTTCAAAAAGGTCGAGTGTATTCCGGAGACGAAGGATTGCTTCAACGCGCAGACCGACTTTCTTTTTGAGGTCAAGGGAGCGGCGGGATCCTTCGTACTTTGGGGCGGCGACCGCTGGTCTCAGCGGACAAAAAAAGGAACGGGCAAGAATGTCTGGCTGCCGCTGCAGTGGAATGGCAACGAACCGATTTTGAAATGGCTGTCGAATTGGAATCTGGACGTCGCTGCCGGAGTTTGGAACACCGGCGAAAAGTAGAGGTGCCCTTCAATGAGACAGGAATTTGTACGGATGAATTTCAAACTGTTGAGATTGCTGAGGCTCTTTGGATTATTGAGTTTCCTCAATTGGCATGCACTTATCGGAGCAGCCGAACCCAAGACCAATTCGGGCACACCGCATATCACTCACGTCTGTCTCGTTGCGCCTGATATTCTCGCCATCGACATCGAAAGTGGAAAAATTATTCCGGGAAAAGTGGAAGATTATGTTCCGGTAAACGGCGACGAAGTGAAGGCGTCAAAAGACAAAAAAGAACGCGAAACCAACATGCTTTTGCGCGACGGAAAAGCCCTAGGGGAATTGGTTGGCGCAGGTGACAAGCGACAGTTGATTATCAAGGAATCCTTTGTCGGCGACGAATTGAAAACCGAATTGGCGGATGACGCGGCCACCTATTTATTGCGCTGCGCCGACGATCCCAATTACGCGGCGGGAGCCCAACCCAGCGCTGTTCACCGCAAGAGCAAGCCCATCGATTACCGCCAGATGAAACCGCCTGCGCGCCATACCATGTTCCTTCATCTGCCCAAGCCGCTTGCAGAAGGCAAGACGTATCAGATCGAATGCGCCGCGCTCAATCTCCAGCCCGCATCTTACACATTTCGGAACGATACGCGGTCGACGCGTTCCGTCGCCGTGCACACCTCGCAGATAGGCTACCGAGCCGACGATCCTTTCAAACGCGCGTATTTGTCGACTTGGCTTGGCGTCTCGAAAGCGCAAGGAAGCAGCAGCGTGTGCAGCTATCCCGACGATCTGAAGTTTCGCCTGCTTGACGACGCCACCGGCGCGGAAATGTTCTCCGGGCCGGTTGAAATGGCCAAGCGCGCCAGCGACAAAGAACACATGAACAAGGAGATGAATTTCAACGGTACAGATGTGTTGCGCATGGACTTTTCGAACTTCGCAAAACCCGGCCGCTACCGACTCTATGTTGACGGCATCGGCTGCGGATATCCGTTCGTCATCGACGCCGGCGCGGATACTTGGGCGCACGCTTTCAAAATCCAGATTCGTGGATTCTTTCATCAGCGCAGCGGCATCGCGCTCGGGCCGCCGTATACCACTTTCAAGAAGCCGCGCGACCATCATCCCGATGACGGCGTCGAGATCATTCGGTCGACTTGGTTCGCGCCCATTTGGAGCGAGAAAGTGACGAAAGCTCCAAAGGGCGATATAGGTAAGCTGCTCAAAGATGGCGCGACCGGCGAGCGTGTAGCAAACGGTTGGGGCGGCTACCACGATGCCGGGGATTGGAACCCGCGCCGCGTCACACACATGCGCGCGACACTGGCGCAATTGGAACTCGCCGATCTCTTCCCGGATTTTTTCGCGCAGGTGAAGCTCAACATTCCGCAGGACTACAAAGTCCCCGATGTTTTCAACGAAGCTTTATTCGAGATCGACTGCTTCCGCCGCATGCAGACGATAGAAGGCGGGATCGGATATGGTTTGGAAACACAAGGCGATCCAACGGGAGCCACGGTCAGTTGGCACTCGAAAGTTCTTCCCGTTTACATGGCGTCGCCCGACGCCGGCAACTCGTGGTACTACGCCGCGGTCGCCGCCCGAGTTGCGCGATTGCTTCAGCGTTACGATGCAAATCTTGCCAAGGTCTATGCCGACTCCGCTGCCAAAGCGATGGTGTTTGCCGAGACGGAATTCGCGCGTCAGTCCAAAGAAAAAAGCGTGACAGCCGCCGACCTGAAAATGGATGCGCGCGACCATCGCAATCTCGCCGCGATAGAAATGCTGCGACTCACGGGAGACAAACATTGGCACGACATTTTTATGGAAAACACGGTCCTGACCAAAGAAGTCCCAGCGCTCTTCGTCAACGGCAAAGCCGCGCAGAGCGATGCTGCTTTTGCGTACGCCACCGCTGACACGAAGCTCACGGACCCTATAGTGCGCAAGCGCGCGATTGAAGGTCTTGAGCTACTGGCAAAAGCAGCAGTTGCTTATGCCGACGGCAACGCGTTCGATATCGTTGCGGACAACAAGTACCGTCCGATGTTCATGGGTTTCTACTCAACGCCATGGTGCGGGCATGTCGTCCTCCGTGCGTTTCACCTGACCGGAAACCAGAAATATCTAGCTGCTGGCATTCGAGCGTGCCAGTTCAGCTCCGGCGCGAATCCGGAAAATCTGGTGTTCACAACGGGGCTTGGGTCGAACCCGATTCGGAACCCGTTAAAATTGGATTCCCGCATCAGCGGCCAGCCCGCACCGGAAGGCATCACCGTGTACGGCATCGAAGACCACGTCAATTTTCCCAGCACGTATTGCTATTGGATTCTGCCCACGATTGATTCAGTGATGCACCCTAAATATACGAAATGGCCAGTCACGGAATCCTATACGGACACCTACCTGTTCGTCGCGCAGAATGAATTCACAACGGACATCTGGTACGAGAGCACGTGGACGTGGGGCTATCTGGCGGCGAGGCCCAAGCGTTGAATCCAGATTCCTTACTGAATGCTATCCATAAAGAGAAAAAGGTGATGACCATGTTTTGTAGTTCGAAACCACGGCTGTTGTGCGTTCGCGAAGCTCACCTGTTTGTCGCCTTGATTTTATTATTGATTGGCTGCAGTTCGCTGGCGGTTTCAGCGGACGGTCTCTTCATCGCGGTCGGCGGCGGCGGGCGCATCTTGACTTCCCGCGATGGCGCGACGTGGGACAAGGTCAACGAATGGGACAACAAATGGGCCGATGACTCGAACCTTCTGCACAGCGCCGCGGCCGGACTCGGCAAGATTGTGGTCGCTGGCGGCGGAGGCTGGACGCGCGAGACTCAGGCCGGCCACATTCTTGTTTCCATCGATGGCAAGGAATGGCGCGACGTCGCGAAGTATCCGCAACGGGTCATTCCGGTGCTCTTTCACGGCGAGCGCTTCGTCGCGGGCGGCAGCAACGGTTTGCTTTGGTCCACCGATGGCGAGAAGTGGAACGTCGGCGTCACCCCGGACGAATTAAAAGCGAAACGCGCTGCCGCGAGCGCAACGCCCATGAAGGGCGTGAACTTTCGCAAAGGCGCGGCAGGTAACGGCATTTTTCTAATCACTGGCGACGCGGATGGAAAAGTGTCCTGGAGCGTCACCACGCGAGACGGCAAAAGCATCGAGAGCTTCACCGTCGGCTCTCCGCCAGTCGGTGGCGTGGCGTTCGGCGCGGGGAAATTTTTGATCGCAGGTCGGGACGGCGTTTTCACTTCGACCGATGCGCTGAAATGGAACCGCGAAGAGAACGCGCCCGCCGATGAACTCTGGCGCGTCGAATGGTCAGGTAGCGAATTCATCACGTCGGGAAAGAAAGGCAGTTATCGCTCTGCCGACGGAACAGCATGGAAACCCTTCGGCAAGAAGGCGCCGGGCTGGATCGCCGCCGCTGGCCCGCATGGTTACGTCGCGCTCAACTGGGGCGCCAATTTGTCTTTCTCTCTGGATGGCGAAAAATGGACGCCTGCCACCCAACCGTCCGCCGCCCGCCAAATGGAAAAAGTAATCTACGTCGAGCAGCCGCGCAAAACAGAATGATCAAGCGTAGTTCATAACATTGTTTCGATTCGGTATCGGAAACTGTGACGCATCAGGCGGGGCGGCGATCACAGCGACGGACCGCTGCATCGATGCTGGCGGAAACAAGAATGTGAATTCGTTCCATAATTGAAAGCCAACAATACGGGCAAACCGGAATCCAAGTAAAATGTCGAAACCGTCTCAACTGCTCCTTTTCCTGATGATCTCCACTGCATACGCGGGCGAGCCAAATCTTCTTCGCGTGAATCCGAGTTTCGAGAGCGCCGCGGAGAGTCATCGCAACGGCGATTATCGTATCGAAGGCTGGAGCGGGAAGAATCCGCGCTATGGCGTGCACGCGTTGGGCGAAGCCGCTCCTGGCGCAGGGGCGCACGGATGGAAAATGGAGAATGCCGGAAGGCTGACGACAATCCCGGAGGCGCGTGCGGAAGTGGTCGCCGGGCGGCGCTACACGCTGAGTTTTGCGGCGCAAAAGCCCAAGACCAATCCCAAGGCCCAGGGCGGCGTGAGCACGGCCATCGTGTGGTTTGACGCGGATGGAAAAGAAGTCGGGCGCGCGTTCAGTCCCACGGCGTTAGATGGCGCGGCGAGCGCGGAGTGGCGGACGGTCACTCAAGCCGCCCAGGCACCAGCGGACGCGGTGAGGGCGGGTATCGAAGTGTCCGCGGCGGGTGGCGGCTATCCAAACGAGGACGGACGTGTATATGTGCTCGATGATTTTCGCCTGACGTTCAGTGGCGAACCGGAAGACAAACTGTGGGCGCGGGTCGTTCCGCTTTTTGTAGAGCCGGGCAAGGCGGGTACGCTCGTGGTGCCGTATCGCATTACCGCCGATCGCGAAATTGCTGTGCGGCTGGTGCGCGGCTCGCAGCTTTTTCCAGAAGTGCGGATGAAATTCAGCGGGCCGACGCGCGCAGTTGCCCAGGTCAGCTATCCAGTGCCGGCGTCGGCCACAGCCGCGACGGATTATGCTTGGGAAGTGCGACTGCTGCCGGTGGGCGGTGCGTGGGACAAGCCCCTGCATCAGCGGCGCGTGGACGGCATCTTTCTTGACATGAATGAAACGGGCAGCGGAGAAATCTCTCCTGACCATCCGCAGCTTATCTACGAAGGCCGCTGGGATTTGTCGGATCCAAAATCGCCCAACGCCTTCTGGATGGCCAGTTCGCTGCACGCCCGCTTTGGTGGCACGTCGCTGAAATTACTTTGTGATCTCATGGGCACTTTCGCCAACGATCAGAATCTCAGCCTCCACGTCTCGATTGACGGTGCACCTTTCACCACGGTCAAAGGCGGGCGCGGCGACAAGCAACTGCTCACGCTTGCCGAGGGTCTGCCCGACGGCTTGCACACCGCGCGCATTCTTCGCAACGGGCCGGAAGCCGTCGGCCAGTGGCGCATTCGCGCGCTGCAACTTGATGCCGGACGCGGCCTCGCGCGGCACGCGCCGTTCCGTGCCGAACGCCGCATCGAGGTCTATGGCGACAGTACTGTCAGCGGCGGCGACGGTGGGATGTTCCCTAATTACTCGACCACCACCGCGCGCGGACTCGACGCCTCGGTGGCTTGTATTTCCAAAGGCGGCAGCGGCGTTGGCGGCAGCTTCGTTTTCAACAGCAACGCGCTCTATTATTGGGACCGGCTCCGGTACAATGTCTTTTATGACGCGCGCGTGGACAGCAACGGCAGCGGCGGCAAACCGGACAAAGGCGACGACTTTCATCGCAACCCCTATCAACCCACGGAGGGTTGGCCAGTGGTGCCGCCCGCCAGCGCCGTCGGCCCCGCGTGGGGACCGGTGGATCGCACCGCCTTCGGCGACCCGCGCACCATCACGCCGCTCACGGATGGAGGGCGCTTCACCACCGAGCCCAAGGATGTCATCATCATCGGCTACGGACAAAACGACCAGTTCGTCTCCGGCTCAAACTGGATTCCAAACTATCGCCAGTTCGTCACGCTGCTGCGCAAGGCCTATCCGCGCGCGCATATTTTCATGACCATGACGTGTATGACCGGCAACCAAACATTCCTCTCCACCGCGCACGCTCCACTGCTCGCCGATACAGCGCCCGGCGGGCTGAATGCCGACGGCCATCTCCACAGTGTTCTGCTCTATCCAAGTGGTGGCGAAACGACGGTGCTCTACCCAGGCGCGAAAAAATTCGACCATCCGCACCCGGTGCAACACCACGACATGGCTTACGGTAATGTCTCCTGGCCGGGACTCATCGAAGTCATCGGTGAGGTGATGGATTGGTGAGGCTTATTCCGGAACTCAATTTCAGCCATTGGCTTTCATTGTTACGTCTGGTGTAATTCACAACATCGCTTCGATTCGCTAAAAATGAGAGAAAAATCCGTGCTTCAACAAATACCTGGCCTCAATTTGCGCGCACAGTCGCAATTCGCTAAGCCGTGGATACCGCTCTGTCTGATTCTGATTTTTCGCGCGGCGTTGGCGCTTGGCGCTGAGGCTCCCGCTCCGCTTCTTGACGACGTGGCGGTTCGGCTTGAACCCTGTGCGCCCTTTCCTTACGTCGAACCGGACGCGAAGGGCAAGGTGTCTTTCCTGTTCACCAGCAAGGCGGATCATGAACTTCAGTTGACGTGGAAAGTTCAGATCG
>JBAXUS010000155.1:0-14820 GCA_037129555.1 Planctomycetota bacterium | reverse complement strand
CACCGGGATGGGTGAGCGAAGCGAACAAGAAGCACTTCCCTGACCGCACGGTCGCGACGAGGTCGTGCGGTTTGGGAGAAGCTTCTTGTCGCTTGCGCGACCCAACCCAGCAAGCTGGGATGGGCCACCCGCGTCAGTTGTCATATGCTTGCATAAGGTTGTCATGACACAGTAACCGTTTGGATGTAAGGGTTTGTGATGAAAAACACCATTTAATGGCATTTTGTCATAACGGGGGAAAAGCGTGTTCTCGGATGCCGTACAACCCGAAAGCGTGTCAGCGGACGCCGTACAGCCCCGACTGGGGCGGCATAATGTAGCCCAGGCCGTAAGGCCTGGGTCTAGGCATGGGGTGAAATTGAGGCCTGAAAGGCCGACATAAATAACGGGGCGTGTTGTTAATAAGAGAACACGTTGAATCAATGCAATAGATCAATGTATATTAATATAATTGTTTATATATAATTATAGATTATTATATAATACAGATAATAATTGTATTGTATTATTATACACTATGAATATTTATTATATAATAAGCACACCATTGTTTATATATCCACCTTTTGTTATCCCACCGTTACCGCCATTGATGCCAGCCTTTCAGGCCTCATCCCCACCACACGCCACAACCCAGGCCTTACGGACTGGGCTACATTAGGCCGCCCCTTCGGGGCTGTACGGCACCTTTCGCCCCGTTTCCCCCGTTATGACAAAATGCCATTAAATGGTGTTTTGACTCACAAACCCTTACAAAAAAAACGGTTTCTGTGTCATGACAACCTTATGCAAGCACATGACAACTGCGCGTTGCGTTTTGGGATTTACGCTAACGATCAAAGAAGAACTTCAAGCCACGGGTTCATCGAGCGTCCAAAAGCAAGGACCTGAGTACTGGTCTTTGGCACCCTTGCTACCGGCCAACCGCCTTGCGTACATAGCCTCGTACGGTCTGAAGGAATTCATCATAGCGATTGGTGTCGAACTGCTTGGCAGATATACTCGCACAACATGCCATTATCTCGGGTTCAACGAGTCGTAGCGTGTGTTGGTCACAAAGCAATGCATATGGGCTTGGGTTGGGGATATTGTAGAATTGACGGTCTCATCCACTCCAATCCCCGCACCACTTTTTTCCGAATGCATTTAGTTTCACGCCAAAATGTGACGATACATACTCAAGGTACTTGAGCAGCCCGTTTAACCGGTACACGAAACAAAATTCAGGCCCGCGCAATTTCTCATTGCGCTGGGACAAATTGGGGGCGGAATGAAACGCGACGCACGAATTGGTTTGGCAGTCGTTTTGGTGCTGGGACTCGGCGTGACGTTGATGGTTGGACGCGCCCTCTATAAGAGCGGTTCGAATGCCACGGATTTCGATGGCGAAACCATCGTCCTTGGTGACGACAAACCGTCGACCACCACCTCTGGCTCTACAATGCCATCGGATGCGAGCCTCTTCGGTAACCGCGAAGAAGTTCGCACGCCTCTATTGGGTGCGCAGCCTCAGGTCGGCGCTGTTCCGCCTGCAGCCGAAGGATTCTTGCGTGAACAAACAAATTCAATCGAACCTCGTCCGCCTGTCGCCCAACCGCGGCGTAACGAATCGGCATCACCCGTCGGTGAACCTGATGACACCACCAACGCACAGCCTGCTCCGCGCACCGGAATGAAGCGCGCCGAAACGTCAGTCGCCTCAACCGAATTCTACGCCTACACCGTCACCACCGGCGACAGCCCGTGGACGATCTCCAGTAAAATCTACGGCGATGGAAAGTACACGCAGAAAATCGTCGAAGCGAACGATCTCAATTCAAAGAAAATGAAACCCGGCATGACGCTCAAAATCCCGACCATCGCCAACAAGCCGTTGATGCTCAAACTCCAGCCGTATAAAGATGCCGCCTCGGAAAAGAAAACAGTCGAAGTCGCGCCTTCGAAACTCGCGCCAGCTTCAACAACCGGCGACAACCATGCCGCGCATCCGAGCACAAATCCCAGCACCAAGAGCGGCTCGTACGTCATCGGCTCCGGCGACACGTTGTCCGGTATCGCCAAGAAACACTACGGCAGCAACGGTCCGAAAACCATTCAATTGATCGTCACTGCAAATCACGGCCTCGATCCGTCGAAATTGAAAGTCGGCCAGGAAATCGCGCTTCCCAGCATGAAGTAGTCTGCGGTAATGAATCGCATTTAAAATCTGATCGCCATCGGCCCTCGCATAACCTTGCGAGGGCCGTGTTTTTTCCTTTTTTGAATGCCTGTTTTCACGTATCTTGGCGGTGCAGGTTTCATTCGAACATTCACGCAAGGCAACGACATGACTTCATTTCTTCGACCCCTTTTTGTTCCGGCATTACTCGCCCTCCTCGTACTGCTTCCGGGCTGCGACCTTGATGTCCAACCCGTCGGCGGCTCGGAAGGCCGAACGCTGGTTTACGCCGTCGCAGGCCGCCAAGGCGTTCCCAACGGCGGCATCATCTGCACCCGCATTGGCTGCATCGTGATCGATCCACCGCTGACTCCGACGCTCGGTGACACGATGAATTCTCAAGCGCTCAGCAAGAGCAAAATATTCTGGGACGCCTATCACGCCGGTCGCAAAGAACGCGCGGGCACACTTCAGCCCCCCGTGCTTTACGTCCTGAACACAACCTTCCGCGCAACGCATTCGTTCGGTAATCAATCCTTCGACAAAGCCGACATCATCTCCACTCCGCGCGCCAAAGACCGTCTCGTTCGCGACGGCGCAGCCATGCGCGAAGAGTTGCGCGACCTGTGGAAGATCCCCGGCCTCGAACGCCATTACACCGCCGCCGCGACGCTGACCGTTGACGGCACGATGAACATCGATACGCCGGAAGTAAAAGTCCAATTCATCTCGATGGGGGACTGCGTAGGGGAGGGGGATGCTGTCGTGTATTTGCCCGGCCAAAAAGTTCTCTTCGCCGGCGACCTCGTCACTCCGAACAACATCCCATACGCGAAGGGCCGCACACAGACCGTCAAGAATTGGATTGAAGCGTTGAAGCGCCTGGAAACGTGGGAAATCGACACGCTCATCCCAGGGCACGGCGACATCGCAAAGAAAGATGCGATTGGCGTCCAACGCAAATTCCTCGAAGACTTAATCGCCGCTGTCGAAGTTGAAATCAAAAAGGGTGCAACCGCCGAACAAGCGGCTCAAGCCGTCACGCTGGATCAATACAAAACGTGGGCACACTATTCTGATTGGCTCGGTGAAAATGTGAAATATGTCTATCGCGAATTAAAAGGCGAACCGATCCCGACGGCGGACGCAGGCAAGATTCTGATCGGCACCGTCCAACCGCTCAACCCCGAGCGCGCTGATCCGTTCAAAGACAAATAATATACGTTTAATCTAAAGACAGCGGCAACGAATTCATCGTTGCCGCTCAATCCTATTTACGTTTTTTCTTCCCCGGAATCGCGCCTTCATCGCGCAGCCGAACTTTCCAGCCCTCAATCTGTTTCCGAACAAATTTCGGATTCGGCGAGCCCGCTGAAGCGTACATCAAAATCGCTTTTTGAGGTCCCAACACCGACCGCGCTTCTTCAGTCAGGAACGAATGCGCCGCGCGCAATTCATCCGTGCGCAGATCCTTCAACTGGCAACCGCGCGATTCAGCCAATTTCACCAAACTGCCGACGACATGATGCGCCTGCCGGAACGGAATGCCTTTTCGAACGAGGTACTCAGCCAGAACCGTCGCGTCCATGTAGCCCCACTCGCAGGCCTCAAGCAACCGCTCCGTCTTGAACGTGACCGCTCGCAGCATAGGCTCAAGAATCGCCAAACAGCTCTTGAATTGCTTCGTGGTACTGAACAGAATCTCTTTGTCTTCCTGAAAATCCCGGTTGTACGCGAGCGGCATGCCCTTGGTCAGCGTGATCAAATGATTGAGCAGCGCGACGGATCGTCCGGTCTTGCCGCGAATCAACTCAAGAACGTCCGGATTCTTTTTCTGCGGCATGATCGAACTGCCCGTACAGAACGCATCGTCGATGTTAATGAAATTAAATTCCGTCGTGGTCATCAAGACGAAATCTTCGGCGAGGCGCGACATGTGCAACGCGCACGCTGTCATACAGAATGAGAATTCAAGCAGGTAGTCGCGGTCAGCCGTCGTGTCCATCGAATTCGCGGTCACGCCATCGAAGTTCAATAACTTCGCGACGAGTGCACGATTGATCGGAAGCGATGTGCCCGCTAATGCGCACGATCCGAGCGGCAGAATATTCGCACGTTTCCGGCAATCGGCAAATCGCGCGAAATCGCGAGCCAGCATTTCGACGAACGAGAGCAGATAATGCCCGATCGTCACCGGCTGCGCGCGCTGCAAATGCGTATAGCCCGGCATCACGTTGTCGGAATACGTGTCCGCCATTTCGACCAGAGCCGCCTGAACCAGCGCGATTTTTTGGCGAATGTCGTCGATCTCCTCGCGCAACCACAGGCGCTCATCCAGAGCAATCTGATCGTTGCGTGAACGTGCGGTGTGAAGTTTCCCGGCCACATCGCCGATCCGCTCGCCCAGCGCCGTTTCGATATTCATGTGAATGTCTTCAAGATCGGATCTGAACGTGAAGTCACCCCGCTCGATCTCTTCCGCGATCTCACCGAGCCCTTTAAGAATCTGAGCCTTGTCCTGCTTCGTAATCAGCCCGACTTCGGCCAGCATCGTTGCGTGGGCCATGGAGCCCGCGATGTCGTGACGGTACAACACCCAATCGTACGAAATTGATTCGGTGAAGGCCTCGGTACGCACATCGGTCGCCTTACTGAAGCGACCGCCCCATAGTTTTTCGCGCTTGTCGGGAGTTTCTTTTTTGGAGGACATGATTCTCGTTTTAAAGGAAGAAAGTGTGCTCGCGGAAGGAAAGACTACTTCTTCTTGGATCGGAGTTTGCGGTTGCGGCGTTTTTTGCTGCCGATTTTGCGGCGGCGACGGGGTTTGAAGGCCATGCGGTGTTCCTTATCTTAGCTCAAAAAGGCGCCCGAATCAGACTGCTTCGGAGGACCTGCATCCAACGTTCACGCGCGAAGCCACACGCTTCGCACTCTGTTTCGCACTTCATTGTGTTGAATCAACGAAACACTGTTAATTCCATATGAAATCGAAGGCGACACTTCTATCAGCACAACCAATAAATGCAAGTGGATTATTTTGGCGGATCGAATTGAAAAAGTTGTTTTCCGTCCGCTGCGTCGAATCCCATCAACACGCTGCTCTCGCCACCCATGACAACCGTTTTCCCATCCGCCGTCACAGCCGCCGACTGAACGTAGCCGAGATTGCTACCGTACGTTTTCACATCGCCACCGGTATCGTCTTTGAGAATCTTCGAATACCCATCTCCGGCCGAAACCAGAAGATTGCTCTGCCCCCACAAATAATGTATCGACGTCACTTCCTTCTTAAAACGATTCTCGATGTTCAAGCGCTGCTCGCCGGTCAGCATGTCCCAAAATTTCACCGTCTTGTCCGCTCCAGAACTCACAAGCGTTCGCCCGTCGCGCTTCCACGATATACTCAATACATGATTCGTGTGGCCCTCAAATGTCTTCACCAATTTTCCATCCGCAACATTAAATACGCGGATCATCCGGTCCGCTCCGCATGACGCCAAGCGCTTCCCATCACCGCTGAACGCCACGCCAAAAACAGAGTCGCTGTGCGCGTCTTTGAAATCACGCAGCACCGCGCCGTTCAGCGGATTGATGATCCTGACTTCGCCCGAGCGCGATGGCACTCCGCCACCCGCAGCCAACGATTTTCCATCCGGGCTGTAGCTCAGCGATAAGATTCGACCCCCAAAAATCGAGTCATCACCGTTCGTTCCGACCACGCGTTCAAGCGTCCATTCCGCGTTGATGTTCCAGACAAAACAACCACTGCTCGTTGCGACCAGCAGTCTGTTCTCATCCAAAAATTTTAGTACGTTGATGATGGATGGCGGAGTCGTTTGCGGCAGCACAAACCGTTCCCCTGCACGGCCATTGTCGCTGTTCCAGATTGAAATCAGACCATTGTCGTCAGCAGTGGAAAACATGCTTCCGGATGGCGAAAGCGCGAGCGCTCTCAATGGCTTTTTGCTCTCCGTGAGCGCCAACTTCGCCGCGTCAACTTTTGCTTGAGTCTGTTTCAGTAAGGCGTCGAATTCGGCGAGCGATGTCTTGTTGAATGTTAATTCACTATCGGCTTTTTTGATCAGCGCGTCCGCGCGTTCCACTGTTTGGTCCGCGACTTCTTTCGCCAATTTCGCTGCCGTGTTCGCCGTGTCTGCGTCAACGAAAGTTTTCTCGACTACCTTAAATTTCGCCGTCGCGTCGTTGCTCTTCGTTGTTAAATCGGCAACGGCTTTTTCAGCGGAGCTCTTCGAATCGGAAACAATTTTGGATTTATCCGCGAGATCCTGCGCCGTTTTTTGCGCACTCGCGTGCATTGCCATATCGCGCTCAAACGCGAGCTTCGCAGACTCCACTTTGGCTTCCGCAGCCTTGATCATGTCCGGCGCGGGTTTCGCTGCGGCGTCCTTTCCGTTTGCTTTCGCCAGGAGTTCATTCAGTGCTTTTTCAGCTGCGGCGCGCGTCTCGGCCGCCTTGTCGAATGCCTTCTTCAACGGGCCCACTTTGTCCTGCGCTGCTTTTGCTTCAGCCGCCGCTTCGACCGCGCTCTTCGTTGCCGCGTCTTTCGCTTCCGTAGCCTTCTTCAACGCAGCCGCCGGTTCCGCTGCGACCTTCTGTGCCGCGTCCTTTTCGACTGTCGCTTTCTTCAACGTCTCTGCTTTCACCTCGGCATCTTTGATCGTGGCGGTCTTGGTATCACCCGCTTTCTTGAACGCTTCCCCTGTGGATTTCTGATCTTTTTCTGAGGCCTGCAACGCCCCCTTATAGTACTCGGCTTCTGACTTAAAAAACGCGGCATCGCGCTCTTCGCGTGCAAGCGTTTGGACCGCCGCGCGGTCGCCATTTGCTTCAGCGACGACCTGTCCATTTTCAAGATTATAAATCTTGGCAAAATTCCCGCCTATCGCGATCAATCGCTTTCCGTCCGAGCGCGATGCCAGTGACGTAACCGCAGCGCCGAGATTTAGTTTCCGGATCACGCTGCCGTCCATGCTCCATTGAACGATCGATCCATCAGCCGCTCCACCCAGAATAGATTTCCCGCTGACGGAAACCTCCAGCGCAGTTGCCGCGCTCGGGAGACCTTTGAATTCTTTGTTGGAAGGTACTTTAGGATCCGTAGTAAATGGTAGGCGCCAGACGCGAACGATGGCGTCTCCACCGCCTGAAATCAACTGCGTTGTCGCGTCATGAAATGCGAGTACGGATACGGATGTTGGGGTGAGCTTCTCGGACTGCAAGCCCCCGTTTGCAGCACTCCAAATCCGGATCATTTTGTCCGCCGAATCCGAGATGACATTTAATCCGTCGCCTGTGAAAACAAGCGCGTTGACCGGCACCGAATGCGCCTGAATGCTCCAAAGTAATTTCGCAGAATCCGTGTCCCATAGTTCGACGCGACCATCGGCCAAACCTTTCGCGAGGCGGTACGTTCCGGTGTGCAACGCGACGCATGTGACCGCGATGGACTTCGCCTTCTCGTCATTGAATTCCGGCTTCCCGGCTAGTGGCTGTTTTCGCCACAATTTAATGCAGCGGTAACCACCCGAAGCGAGTTGATTTCCGTCCGGACTGAACGCGAGCGATTGGATGTAATCGCGATCCGCCGCGTTGCCGAGTCCATCTTTGTTCAGCGCCGGATCTGCCAAGCGAGCCGCCAATTGATTCGCGGGCAAATTGTATAAAAAAATCTGATTCGCCCGGGCACACGCTGCGAACTGTCCGTCGCCAGTCACATCGACCGCGAAGATGGGATTCAAACCTGAAGGCAGCGCACGCCACACCAGCGCGTCAACGCCCGCGCTCGGGTCGCCCAACGCGCCTTGATCGATCCACAACTTGATGATGCCCAATTGTTCGGACGTAAGCGGAGTCGCACCGACATTGCTTTTGACCGGCGGCATGAACGAATTCTCGTCCTGCCCGCTGCACACTTTGATCAGCAAACTGTCCGCGCCTTTGCCCGGAACCACCACCGCACCGCTCTCGCCGCCCTTGCGAATCGACGGCGGATTCTCAAGATTCAGATCCGCCTTAGGCTTCAAATTCCCATGACACGCCAGGCAATTCTTGCGCAATATCGGCAAGACTTCTTTCGCGAAATCAACCGGCCCATGCCCCTTCAACTCCTCAATAGGAGTCACGCCGGGCGACGCTTTCTTTTCGCCACACCACGCAACCGACAGCCACACCGCACACACGGCGGCGACACATTTAAAGACTCGAATCGACACGTAAAAACCTCGCAATGAAACACATCCGTCACTCATTTCAATTCATCGATCACACGACCCGTTTCATTACACCATCGACTCGTCGATTCGGTTTCAAAATCGCGAACCGTTTCGTCTATTTTTTATCGCCCGTCTCAGCTTTCGTTGGAGCATTGATGCAGTCGGTCCAATGCGCGATGAAGAATTTCTTTTCCGTCGGCAGGAGTGTCGGAGCCGTATCTAAAATGGGGCGCAATGCGGTGGTCATTTGCAGGACGACGAGTAAAAAAATAATCATCCACACCCGCTTCCCTGCGTGACTTTCTGCGCGGAATCGGTCGAATGACGCACTCACAAAACGCGTCCCGAAGAAGAACGCTACAAGTCCGAACGTCACATGCAACGCACCCATCGCGGCAACCGATTCCGTCGATTGTGAAAACACCCACGCAATCGGCGCGAAGCCGATCAGCAGTACAGCCATGATCGCCAGTAGTCCTGCGACGATGCCGGCCATCTCGCGCATTCCTGCGTATACGCCCGCCAAACATCCGAAAATAAACAAACTCGGAAAGCAGATCAGCGCTGCGAACAAAAGTCCGCCCGCGATCTTCACTGGAGCCGCCCACAACTGAGTTCCACCCGAGAACGAACCCGCGACGACTCCATATAAGAGGAACGCAGCCAGAGCAATGAACAGCAATGTCGCCGTCAATTGGGCGGATGTGGAAGTCGTCAAATGATGCATCACGCGAGTCGGTTCGCGCAGCAACGCATCGACAGCTCCAAAAACTCCACGAACCGGTTCAGGCTCCTGAACTGGAACGTGCGCGGAAATGTCATCGGGCTGTTCGGGCGGTGGGACGACTGCAGGCGTGTTCATGTTCGCTCCTTTTAAATGGGCTGCGTTACCGCATGAGTTCACGAATCGCGTTGAATACGGATTCGAAAAAATTTCCCTGAAATGCGTTGCTTCGTAAAAATTCAACTTTTAAAAACGGTGAGCCAATAAACGGCCTGAGAATCCACGAGAGTTGGCTGCCTAAAAATAAATTCCCGGCCAGCCATGAAAACAGCACGCGCCGAGCAATTTGCGCACTGCCACTCAAGCGTCGTAGCAATTGCATCAGGCGTAAATTTGCAGAGACCCCGGCGAATGCGATCATGGCAACTTGCGTCAATTGAATCGATAAATACGTGCTCTGCGGAATCGGTTGTCCCGGCTCCAGCGGCGGGACATTCCACACGAGAAACACAAGCAGCGGACTCAACGCGCCAAGAATTGTGGAGGCAATCGTGAAGCTCATGAGAATCGCGAGGATCGATTGTCGAACCGTCAGATTCAATCCCAGCAACGGCGCAAACATACCGTTGAGCAAGGCATTGCCAAACGTTGTTAGAAGAATAATCAACGGAAATTTGACCGCGACATAAGTCGCTTGAAGAGGTGCGCGCCAACAGCCCATCGCCGCGCCGTACGCTCCAGCTCCAAGCGCAATCACTCCGATGTAAAACACAACGCGCCGCGTTTCCCAGCGCTGCATCCACCGCGCAATGGGTTCGGCTTCACCGCGCAAAAGCACGGGGATTTCTGCCAGAAGCGAGGGATGCTTTTCGGAGTTCATAATGATTGATACCGTCCTTTTAAGTTTGCGTCACAAAGTATAATAAATAAACTTTGCGCCGCAAACAAAAAAACTCTCCCCGAAGGGAGAGTCGTTTTTGCGCAGGCGGGGAGCCAGCGCGTCCAACCGTGCGGACAACTCGTCCGCACGACATCAAACCGCCGTTCTATTTCGCCGATCCCACCTTGGCTTTTGTCGCCGTGTAGGTGAGCGTCTTTTTCGTGGTGAAGAGCGTTTGATTGAAGAGCACAATCACGTTCACGTCACGCGCTACATTCTTAACGGTCGCCGATCCGTCCAAGCCTTCGTCTGCGAGCGCTGCAGAGAATGACCCCTTCAAGAACTTCGTCGCAAAGGGCGCACTTTGTGCCGGGACGACACCCTTTACGGCTTTGATCTTGATGCCGAACGAGTCGTTCGCTTTCGGCGATGTGCCTTTCGCATTGAGCGTAAAACTCTTCGTCACGCCGCCGAGATAAACCACCGCCGTCTTCCCTGCGATCGAGAAGCCCATCGGAATCGGAAGCAATCCGGAGAGTGAAATCGAGTCCGTTCCAGCCTTCGTGAAATTCAATTTCACGGAGACTTTCGAAATCACAATCGGCTGAGGAACTCCAGCGGGTGCGCCACCAAACGGAGTCGAATTGATGTTCAACGGATCCGTTCCGAGAGCGGTCTCCAATTCAGTGATGAACCCGTCGCTGTCCACGTCGGTTGCAGTCCCAATCGAGATCGGAAGGTTCTGTGTGTACATCTGGCCGCTGGCTACATCAACGATGGAGAGCACTGCCGTGAACATTCCGGTCGCGGTATAGGAGTGAGTGACTTGAGCGCCCGTTGCTACGACCGAGCCATCGCCAAAGTCCCACGTGATCGTTGCGGCGGGAATGTTGACGGCAACGAAAAACTGGACGGTCGTGTTGATGACGGCGGGATTGGGCGCTGCGGACGCGCTGCTCAGGAGCGTCAACAGTGGATGGTTCGTCGTCGCCCAAAACCCGCCGTTTAGTTCGTAGTTCGAGCGGACGAGCGGTCCGGCCTCGTGCTGGCCGGTGGTGCCGCCGAGCGAGAAATTTCCGCCCGTCATGAACGTCGCACCTCCGCCACTGACTTTGTTCCAGGATAGATCGTATTGCACGGCCCAAAGAGCCGGAGCGGTGACACACATCACGAGCGGTATGATCAGTTTCAACATGTTCATCGTATTTTCCCTTTCAATTCGAGGTTGTTTGGATTGAAGGAAATGGGTTAACGACCCATGACGATGAACGTGAAATCATTATCCGTGGCCGCGAACGTGCCACTGTTGATGAAGACATTGAACGTCGTGTTCGAGAGCAATTGCTGAACCGTCGCGAAGCGCATGGTCGCAGCTGTAGTCGGTTGAGATACGCCGACGAACATTGGAGTCGCGACCGGTACATACGCCGCACCTGAGACAGGACTGGCCATCGTCACGGTGTAGTTGCCTGCGCTATTCTTCACAACCGACGCAATGTTGAACGCGTCGGTGATTGCTCCGCTCGCAGCGACATGCCCCCACGCGATGACGGTGTTGTCGCGGAACTGCGTTCCCACCGGGACGACGACAGCGTTCGTCGCGTTGACAGAATGCGTCGTTCCCGCCGCGGCATTCAAGATAACTCCACCTGCTGCGCGAACCACGAACTGGTCATTTGCCGTCGACGTCACATCCGCATTCGTCGAATCGCCCCAAACGAACGAGCCATTGTTCGCGGCCTTCGCACGGTAACCCGCTGCGAACGATGATGTCCCCGATGCTGTATTTGAGAATCCGCCCGGCACTGTTGAATTCGCGCCCGATGCAGTATTCGATTGACCACCGCCAATTGTCGCCAACGACCCGCTGCCCGTATTGCTCTGCCCACCGCCAATTGTCACGCCTGTCGAATTCGCACTGTGTCCAATGCCACCTGCAATTGTCGAATTCCCGCCGTTCACGCCAACCGTGTTGCTGTAGCCACCCCCGATGACCGAATAATTCGCATTGATTGTTTGCGGGAATCCGTTCGTGGCACCACCGCCTGCGATGACGACGCCGGTCACGTTTGCTCCGACTGTATTGACCGACGCTCCACCAATGACGTTCGCGCTCAAAAATGTCGGGCCATTTTGCGATGCTTCCGTCCGCAGATTCGGCAGCGCGAGTGCGTAAGGAGTCGCCGTTAATTTCTGTCTCGGCGTCAACGTCGTGTAGGACGCCCCGCCTGCCGGTTGCACTTGCACTTCCAACCATCGATCCGCGCCCGAAAATGCTTTCACGCCGTAATCCAACGAGACCGTAAACAGTCCGTTCGTCACCGTCACATTTGGGAGACTGAGCGTTGAAGAAATTTGATTGCCGGAAGTCGCCGCGTCAAAAAGTGCAAATTTCAGATCATACGATCCGTTCGCGGGCAGAGTGTCTTGGCGCAATTGGCCTTGGTAAGTGAATTCTGTCGACGCCCCAAAAACCATTCCAGAAATTGACAGGGCTAGAATTGCAACTGACATCGAAAAGTTCCGCATGACTACGTCCTCCTTTAAAGCAGCCAAAACATGATAGTGATGGCTTGAGCATGCAAGAGCAACGATCCACTTCGCACGAAGCGGAAAACGTCGCTCTGCTTGCCCTAGTAAGAAAGAGGCCGCGCATTATTACAAAAAATCTTCAAATTTGTTTCACTCCTCGTTCGCAATTTCGTTCGTGTGCCCTCGGTTGCGAATTCTGTGTGTTGCGAGTAAGATCACGTTTGTTCGCTTAGTATTTATCAAAGGAAAGAGTCGAAATGGATGGAATGAAACCGGGGCATGTGCCGCTTGAACGGGCGCTCTCCAAATTGGGACTCGCGTCGCGTTCGCAAGCGCGCAAGTTGATCGTTGACGGAAAAGTCCGTGTAAATGGCACGATTCGCTTGGACACTTATTTTGCCGTGGTCCCAGAAAAAGTACGCATCGACATCGACGGAATGGACGGGTCGAGGGTCACCCCGCGCACACTCATGCTGTACAAACCTCGCGGCTGCGTCACGACGTCGTCCGACGAAAAAGGCCGCTCCACCGTCTTCTCGTTAATCCCCGACATGGACTCCCACATGGTCGCCGTCGGACGTCTCGATTGGGCCACATCCGGATTGCTGATCATCACCAACGACACGCGCTTGGCGTCTAATTTGAGCGATCCGAAGAACCGAATTCCGCGCACGTATCTCGTCTCGGTCCGCGGACTCGTCACCGAAGCGGAACTCGATATCGTGCGCCGAGGCGTGCGCGATGAAGGCGAATACTTAACTGCAGAATCGATTGTCCTGCGCAAAGCCAGCGGCAAAGAATCGCATCTTGTCGTCACCTTATTAGAAGGCAAGAACCGCGAAATCCGGCGCATCTTCGACGCGATCAAACACGAAGTCACGAAGCTCAAGCGCGTCGGTTACGGCGGATTGACCCTGGGCGACTTGGAGCCCGGCCAACATCGCGACTTGGTGGACGATGAAATCCGATTGATCTTCGAAAACGCCGTGCCGGAATAACCGGCGTTTTCCCGTATTCGCGTTGTCAAAATCTCTCGCGAATTTAAACATTCTGACTACAATCGAGACCATGAACTCAACCACTCCAATCACCATTCCCTTGATGGACCTCAAGGCTCAAATCGCCCCTCTGAAAGAACAGTTGCTGGCGAAGTTTTCCACCGCGCTCGACAACACCGCGTTCTGTCTCGGCCCGGAAGTTGAAGCATTCGAACGTGAATTCTCGGCGTACTGCGATCTGAAAAACGGTCACGGTGTCGCCATGAATTCCGGAACGTCCGCGCTGCATCTGGCGCTGCTGGCGCTCGGCGTCGGGCCCGGCGACGATGTCGTCACCACGCCTTTCACGTTCGTCGCGACGTCGTGGGCGATCTCGTATTGCGGTGCGAATCCGGTTTTCGCCGACATCATTCCCGACACGTTTACGCTGGACGCAGAGGCCGTCGAAAAGGCGATTACGCCAAAGACGAAAGCGATTCTTGGCGTCCATCTTTACGGCCAACCGATGGACCTCGAACCTTTGCTGGACCTCGCCAAACGCAAAGGATTGCCGCTGGTCGAAGACGCAGCTCAGGCGCACGGCGCGCGCTATAAAGGGCAGCGCGTCGGATCGTTCGGCGAGATCGCGGCGTTCAGTTTCTATCCGAGCAAAAATCTCGGCGCATGTGGTGAAGCCGGCATCGCCGTCACGGGCGACGCGTCGCTCGCGCAAAAAATGCGAGCCTTGCGCGAACACGGTTCGGTCAAGCGCTACTACCACGACACCATCGGTTTCAACTACCGCATGGAAGGATTGCAGGGCGCAGCGTTGCGCGTGAAGCTTCCGTACCTCGATGGCTGGAACGCGAAGCGGCAGGAGATTGGTGCGCTGTACAATTCCCGGCTCGCGGAAAGCTGCGTCCAGATTCCGGTCGTCGGTGCGGATCGCACACACGTCTACCACCTTTATGTTGTGCGCCATGCCAAACGCGACGCGCTCGCCGACTTCTTGAAAGCACGCGGCATCGGCACCGGCATGCACTACCCGTTGTCGCTCCACATGCAAAAAGCGTACGCGCATCTCGGCATCGGTGAAGGTTCGTTCCCGCACTCCGAACGCGCCGCGCAGGAATGTTTGAGCCTGCCACTGTTCCCGGAATTGTCGCTCAGCAATGCGAACAAAGTCGCCGACGCGGTGCTCGACTTTAAGGACTAACGACGCCGCAATGAATTTACCATTTGGCGAGCGAAGCGAGTCGTTGCTGTTCCCCTCTCCCCTTGAGGGAGAGGGCCGACGAGCCTGCTGTTCGGCTCGC
>JBAXUS010000154.1:0-14887 GCA_037129555.1 Planctomycetota bacterium | reverse complement strand
CAAAAAAGCTGCAAATTAATAATTCCAGGCGTATTGATACACAACTGTAGCAGATTTTGCCTGCCACATACCCAATTATTAACCCGAACCCTATCATGAAAAATGGAATAAGGCGGGCGGCATTATCCATTTTACCTGAGAATCTATACCGTGGATTGATTTGATTTGGAATCGCACTGTCCACGATATTTTAGCCTCAATTATCACGCTTATTTGATTGCGAGTGTATTTTCTGGCAAGATCGTAATTCGCTTATAATCTCCAGCAATAGGCAACCTCTAATTACTAAAGAGTCGCCATGCTCTCTTACTTCTTTTTCTTCTTCTTCTCCCCAATCGACTCCACCGTCAGCCACAAATCCTTATCTTTCGTGGTTGATGTTCCGTTCACTACCGCGCTGATGCCTTCATACTTTTTCGCGAGGTCCTTGCCCTTTTCGTCGAGCGTGATGTTGTAGACCTTGCCGTCGGGTGTGGTCAATTTAATGGATGTGAAGTCGTCGGCGTCTTTCTTCGTTGTCGAAATCTTGCCTGTCACGCTGACCGGTCCGCCTTCAGACTTTTTCTTCGTGCCTTTGTCGGCGGCGATGGCGGACGAAATGAAACACGGTGTCGCAAAAAATGCGAGCATCAACATCATGGCTGCGGTCTTGTTCATGGTCACGATACCTTAAATGAGAGTGAAGGTTGCTGTCCTGATTTACACCACAAATCAGGCGGACACGAGTTATCTCGTCAAAATCTGACGATTGATAAAGATGTTTATTCGATCCTGCCGATAAGAAAAGCTCAAATCGAGCTCAAAAACTGCCGACACTACGAAGGTCGTTATTCTGTGGGGGAGAGGTGTATGGACCGAAATCGGCAGCACGAAGTGACGGCCATTGTCACGGGCATGGGGTTGGCGGGGATCGCGGCGTTCTTGTGTGTGAGTCTCTACACGCATTCGCCGTATGACGTGATGGACTACTGCGTCAACCGATCAGCGGACCTCGACAACAAAGCTGGCTTCTTCGGCGCGCAACTGGCGCACCACGCCTTCTGTTTATATGGAGTCGGCGCATATGTCCTCGCGCTCTTTTTGCTCGTCTTTGGCGGAATGATGTGCCTTCGAAAAACGACGCAAGGCTTCACGCTTCGAACGCTCGGCGCAGTTCTGATGACGCTGCTGGTGTGCGCGTGGAGCGGCATGATGGATTCGCACGCGAGCATCTCTGACGTGTATCCCGCCGGGCCGGGCGGATTGGTGGGCGGCACGTTTGTCGCGCCAATGCTCGTGGGCTACTTCGGAAAAGTGGGTGTTTACGTTCTCTTGCTGGTGGTTGCGATTCTCTCGTTTTATCTCATCGAACCCAAAACGACCGAGGCCTCGTTTACGCTCGTCGGAATTTGTTTTTCCCAGGGCGGATCGTCCCTTTTGAATTGGATTATTGGCAAGCGTAATGACGTGTTAAGCTGTGGCTTGCAACCGGCAATGGTAGGTGTGCCAGCCAGCTCAATCGCTGCGCGTGGAGTGCCGCCTCCTATTAAGGTAGCTTCTGTTGCCGAGCGTCGTGATGTCGGTTTGATTGTTCCGAAACCGAGCATCATCGAGAGCGAAAAGCCTGCGGTCTCTATTGTTCCTATCGTTCCGGAAGAACGTAAGATTCGAGTGACGCTGGCAGATTTACAACTCGCCAAAGAGCGCAATCTCGCTCGCGCGACTATGCCAACTGAAAGCGTTGATGATGTCGATTCGTTCGATCCTGAAAAAGCTGCGAACCTCTCGCCGAAGTCATCGAAATCAAGTGAAGAAGGTGAATCGGAACGCCGCCGTCAGGAAGCGATGCGTCAGGCTGAAGAGGCAGAACAGAAGCGCTTGGATCGCGAACGACTCGCGCGCGAACAATTGGAACGCGACAATATTGCGCTTGAAAAATTGGAGAAGGAACGCGCTGTCAAGGATCGCGAACGCGCGGCTCAACAACAGAAATTCGAAGACGCCATGACCGAAGCGTCGGGTGCGAACAAGGCAAAACAGAATGACGATTCGGATGGGGTGGGGGAGGGGAGCGACTTCGAAGAGGATCTTGATGCTGAACCGCCGAAACCAGAACTGCCCGTTCATTACGACTTGCCGAAGTACGATCTGTTGATTGATAAAGATGTGACGCCGGAGATTTCGAGCGACACATTGCGCGACCGTGGCGCGACGATTGTTCACACGCTGTGGGATTTTAAAATCGGCGCGAAATTGTCGAACATTCAAAGCGGCCCCGCCGTGACCATGTACGAACTGGAATTGGACCCCGGGATTAAAGTGCAGCGCGTGGTTGGATTGCAGGACAATCTGGCGATGGCGATGAAAGCAGAAAACGGTGTGCGTATCATCGCGCCGATCCCGGGGCGAAATGCAATCGGGTTAGAAATTCCGAACACGGAAGACCACGTTGTCCGCATGCGGCCTATTCTGGAGTCGCCTCAATTCCGTGCGAAGACGTGGACGTTGCCGTTGATTTTGGGACGCGATGCTATTGGTAATCCGCTCGTGGCGGACCTTGCGAACATGCCGCATTTGCTGATCGCCGGAACGACCGGGTCGGGCAAATCGGTCTGCGTGAACTCGATCATCATGAGTCTGATGCTGATGCGCCGACCGCACGAAGTTAAGCTGGTGCTCGTCGATCCGAAGCAGGTTGAAATGACCGATTTCAAAGGCATTCCGCATCTATTGACGCCGGTCGTGACGGACATGAAATTGGCTGCGGGTGTGTTGACGTGGGCCGTTCAGAAAATGGAACAGCGCTACGAACGCATGTCGAAGATCGGCGTGCGAAATATTGCATCGTTTAATAAAAAGACGACCGAAGAACGGTTGGCGTTGATACCTCCGGGCGAGAAGGTGGAGGACTACAAAGACGCGATGCCTTACATCGTGGTGATCGTAGACGAGTTTGCCGATTTGATGATGACGTCTGGCAAGGAAATCGAACAGGCCATTGCGCGGTTGGCGCAGAAGGCTCGAGCAGCGGGCATTCACGTGATCCTCGCGACACAGCGTCCCAGCGCGGATGTAGTGACGGGATTGATCAAGACGAATCTGCCGTGTCGAATTTGCTTCCAAGTGAAGAGCAAGCTTGACAGCCGCATTATTTTGGAACAGAGCGGCGGAGAAAAGCTTGCGGGTAAAGGCGACATGTTGTTCATCGGCGCGGGCAATTCGAACATCACGCGCGCGAAGGGCGTGTACATCACGGACGACGAAATCAAAGGCGTGGTCAAAGCGTGTAAAGATCAGGCTGAGCCGGTGTACTCTGATGAAGTTGAACGCATCGCGATGCAGGCAGCTGCGGGTGAAGATGGAGATGACGAAGACGGTTGTGAACCGGTCGAGACGAATCGTCAGGCGATTGAACTCGACGAGAAATTCGACGAGGCGGTCGAAGTCTTCCTGCTGATGGGCCGAGGCAGCACGTCGCTGTTGCAGCGCCGCATGGGACTGGGGTATACACGCGCCGCGAAGCTGTGCGACCAGATGGAAGCACGCGGCATTGTCGGCCCGGATCGCGGAGCCAAGGGCCGCGAGTTGATCATCTCGCAAGAAGGCTGGGATCGCTTCAAGCGGGTTCGTTCCAATAACAATGGGTCGGCGTGGGGACCGAAGGGCAGCAGGGATAACCCTGGGCGACCGGCGCCGACACCGCTTGAAGTGGAGCGGGTAGAGGCCGCAAAACTTGGGGACGATGTTGATCCGGAATTGCTCGACCAGCTTGACGCGGTTGACGGAATTCGCGATCCTGAAGAGGTGGATGAGATTATTAACGGGATGGAGTAGTCAGAGAAAAGTGACTTGGACTCAGCGGGCTATAAGCCCGTTCTACGGATCGAGAGTAGAACGGGCTTATAGCCCGTTTGCATGAAACGCGAAAATGTTGATTTTAGTTGAATCAATTATCGGACTCGTTCGTCATAATTAGTACGCGGTTGTGTCGAAAGGATTCCTAAGCGCATCACGGAGGAACGAATGGAATTAGTTTATCAGATTATGATGGGAGTGAGTCTTTCGGCATGCGCCGGGTTTCGCGCGTGGGTTCCGCTGCTGGTCATGGGCATCATGGCTAGGACAGGACACATTCAACTCAATTCATCGATGCAGTTTCTCGCCAGCGATCCTATGCTGGTGATTTTTGGATTGGCGTCGGTGCTTGAATTTTGCGGCGATAAATTCATCGCGGTCGATCATTTTCTGGACGTGGTGGGTACAGTTGCGCGACCGATTGCAGGAACGATTCTTGTTGCGTCCATGATCACTAAGATGGATGGGCATACGACGCTGTTGCTGGGCCTTATGGCTGGTGGCGGCACGGCGATGACGATGCACGCTGGCAAAGCGGTGCTCCGTACGAAATCGACGGCCCTTGCGATGTTTCATGGCGGAGCGGGCAATGCGGCGTTGTCGATTGGTGAAGACATCCTGTCGGGTTCGCTGAGTCTGCTCGCTGTGTTCTTTCCATACATTGCGTTTTTATGTGCCATGATGATGATGGCGGTCGCGGTTCTTGTGATATTTTTGGGATACTATGCCGCCAAGAAAGTACACGCGAAATTCTTCGGCAAGCCTGCAATAGCCCGGACGGCAACGAGTGCGTTGCCAGCAGAAGTGCAATCATGATCAACACGTTCAAGCGAACCCTATGTATCGGAGCACTCGTTGCTGGGGTGCCGTCTGCGCTCATTCATGCGGCTGACGTCGGCGAGATGGTGATTGGAATTCGGCGAGAGAAAACGGCGACGCCGGTGATTCGCAGTGCAAATGCAAAAGAATGGTTTAGGCCGGGACTGACCGACGCCGCGCTGCACACGGATGTGCTCGCGGCGTCTCGCATTTTAGCGGCTACAAAAGAGCTTTCGGATGCCGATGATCTGAAGCTTGGATTGATGCGCGAAAAAGAGCGCTGCACCAAAGAGTTCTTGTGGATGTTGAATTGGAACAATTGCGGCGATCCCGTGTTGCGCCGAGGCGCGGTGGCGGGGCTGGCGTTGTGTAAACCGGAGCCGAAAGTAGCTGGGAAGGCGCTCGCGATTTCGGCGGTGTATGAGCAGGATGCGGAGACACGTGCGGCGGTCATTAATCTCATTAAAGTGCGAAACGACGCGGTGGCTGCGAAGACACTGGTTGAGACGTGGAAGTCGGCGTTTGATGACGTCGGGCTTTTGAAGGTTAATGAGCCCGTTCGAAAAGCGGCGGTGAATGCGATTCACGACGTGGGTGATAAGCGCGTTTATCAAGCGCTGCTGTATTACGCGATACTTGAAGTTCGCGCGGGCGCGGCGGAACTGGTGCGCGTGGATTCGGTCGCGATTACGGGACAGCGCATCAACCTGCCGATCGATCTACCGGTACTGGAATTGCGCGGCGTCGAAGGAACGATTGTGGTTCCAGCGATGGCGAGTTTGAAGCAGGCGACGGGGCAGGATTTCGGGCGACATTTCGACAAATGGAATGATTGGATTGCGAAGCAGCCATAGCGCGATTAATCGTCTTTGAAGTGTGCGAGCGCGTCGGCTTTGTTCTTTTCGGCTTGCTTCGTGAGTTGAGCTTCGTTCTTTTTGATCCAGCGATTCCATGCGGCGGGATCGTTCGGGAGTTTGCGTTCGCCGGTGACTTCTCGAATCCAGAGGTAGTACACATCAGCTTCGACGCGCACGACTTTTGCGTCCAGGACTGCGCCCGTTAGAAACGATTTCACGACGGGGTCGTAGGAACTTCCTGAGATGTCGTAATCGCTGATATAACTTCGCTGCGTTCCAATGAAGACGTAGCCGCGCGGGCCTTCGCCCCAGATCTCTTTCCAATGTTCGACGATGACTTCAAAAACACGTGGGCCGCCAATGTCGCGCAGGGCTTCGATGGCGTTGTTTTTGACGAGGGGGTCGTTGACTTCGAGTGCTTTGGCCAGCAATTTCGGAGCGCGTTTGTCGTCTTCGGCGGTCAAGGCTTTGCGGGCCAGCGCACGCAACGAACCGTCACCTTCTGCGACCGCGACACTGGCGAGCGCTTTCAAGGCGGTGCCGTCGGCGTCGGACGACGGTGAAATGCGAGCGAGCGCTCGGATCGCTTTTTCGCGGTAGGTCGATTTCTCTTTGCTCCACGCAACGGCGGCCATCGCGCGGGTTCGGTCCTCGGCGTTCAATTCGTCCCAGGATTTTCGAGTATCGGTTGAGCCGTCAACGTGCGCTTTGAAGCTGGCGATGTTTGCGTCGAGTTGTGCTTTCTTTTCGGCAAGCGGCGAGAGGCCGATGCGTGGCTCTTCTGCGGCGAAAATGGCTAGCGAGAGTGAAAACGCTGCGAGCCAACACGGGGCGTAAAGCATGATGGGGTTGATTCCAAGACGTAGATTAGAGCCGAATTCTGTTCGGCTCAGTGAATCCCAACATGCAAAGCCGAATAGAATTCGGCTCTACTTTATGGCGATTACGGTGCGTTGGAGCGGTCGCGAATGCCGCGCTTATCACGGTAGGCGTCGCGTTCTTCTTTGCCGATTTCACCGATCTTCTCACGATACCAGACGCTCCACGCGTACGGATAATTGCCCATGTCTTTGCGCGCGAGCTGGCGCAGGAAATCGACAATCGGGCCACCGTAATCGGATGCGACGCCCATGATCGGTTGCGACGGCAGAAAGATCGGCATGTTTAATCCGCCGGGGCCGCTGGGGAGCGTATACTTCGGTTTATCAAGTCCGGTGGGCTCGCCGAAATTGCCGCTGACCTGTGGCTGTGGAACAGCTGCAACGAGTGATGCGTAAATTCGATTGTCGTCGATTTCGTGTAACGCTGCAGCGGCAGCTTGCTTCAGTGTGGCGTTGGCTTCGGTTGCTGCATATTTGACCAATTCGCGAATCGCGCGGTCGTCCACGAGATATCGAATCGTCCGGCAGGCTTCGCGTTTGGCTTCAGGATACGGATCGTACATTGCCGAGTAGGCGATGGTTCGAGCGGCTTCGTCCGAGAGCGGAGCGAGGTCGATCATCGCTCGTAAAATACCGATGCGCGTGTACTCGCTGGTCTTCATTTTTGGATTCAACATGGCGAGCAACACAAGCGTGTATTCGTCTTTGCTGGCTTTGACTTTTTCGAGTGCGGCTTTGCGCTTGGCCAATTCGGGCGAGCCGAGATCGTCCATTTCGGCGATGCGCGGATTGGCCCAGGCGGGGTTGAGATTGCGCGGGGAATTGTTGCGGTTTCCGATCGCGGGCTTGACCGCGTTTTCCTTTTCGGACTCCTTCACATTCTCTTTCGCTGGGACTTTGGCAAGCGGATCGACAATCATCGGCCCGGTTGTAATTTCCATACGCTTAACGCGGGACTTGGCGATCACGCTTGTTTCACCGCCGGTCTGTTGAAGGATAATGTTGCCGGCTTCCTCTTTGATGAACTTGCCCTTCATGACCGTGCCGTCGTCCAACGTCACGACATCTTCTGCGCGTGCGCAACCGCACACGAGAAGGATGAAGGGGAGGGCCAGGCCCAGCAACGTCGCGAGTTTCATGTTCACTCCAAGTCCTGCGATCAATCTTTAAACGTGAATTTCTGGCCGTCCGTTTTCCACCAGGCGACCCACGTTTTGAAATCCTTGTCGCTGCTATCAAAAGTCTTGCCGGTGATTTCTTTCATCGCGGTCAGAACGGGATAGAGATCGGTGTCCGGAACGCCGTAGGCCGGGAGGATGTTGTCCTGGACTCCGAGCGGGTTGTCCGAACCAAGGCCTGCACTTTTTCCACGCATGCGGTTCTTGGGATCGATTGGGTTTCCGCCTGCGAGTTCGAAGGAGAGTTCTTTCATCATGCGTTCGATGATCTCCTGGCTGCCGTAACGGCGGAGCGCGGCGCAGGCGAGTTTGCGGATGGCTAGTGGGGCGCGTTGGGCGTCGCCGGATGTGGCGATGTCCATCAATTTACGCAGTGCGACAGGCTCCTCTAATTTTGGGAGTGCCTTCGCGGCTGCAAAGCGCGTATTTTCGTCAGAGTCGTAGATGCTCGCGTCAATCAGCGCTTGCATGACGCGACGATCTTGGGTCAATCCGGCCAACCGAGCGGCACGCGTCCGGACATCCGGCTTGACGCCTGAGACGGCTCCGCGCATCTGCGGTGGGATCATGAGTTGAGCGAGAGCGCTGGGATTTGCGCGGGCGATTGTGATCAGATCGGTGACGTCAGCGTTCGGGTCGCCTATAGCGTCGACGGGAGTTTTTTCGAGGCGCTTTTGGAACGCGACCACTTGATCATGTGTTGCTTCTGGAAATTTGGCTTGAGGTCGGACGCCAATTTGAATCTCGGCATCGACGGGCGCATGCCAGCGACCGTCGGTCAATTCATAGCCCAGCGCTTTTCCCGCTTCCATACAAGAGGGATCGATTTTCAAGGCGGCTTCGAACAACGCCGTTGCTTGAGGGTTCAAATTGTTCTTCAAACAATAATTGGCGAGCGTCACGCGGCCGGACGCGTCGTCGTCTTTCAACGCCTTCAGTTGTTTGAAATACTCGTTGCGCTTGGGTTCGGGAATGCTGCCGCGCAAATCTTTCTTGAACACCTTAATGGTCTTGCCATCAAATGTTGTGATCGTGAGTTGGTCGCCGTAGTCGACGGAAACACCTTCGCAACGCGTTCCGTCCGCGAGCAGATATACATCTGCTTGCGCGAGCATTGTCACAGAGAAGAGGAAGAGTGAAACATAGGTTCTCATACGCTTATTATAGACGAGGTCTTCGCGATGTTGACTGCAAAAATTATTGCATTTAATGCACACGCGCAGAACTCGCACGACTTCGAATGCAATAAATCCCTAAGTGCGCTCAAGCTGGCGTCAAAAACTGTCGAAGAAGTAAACAACAACTACGCACTGGGGGGTGCTATGAGATTAGTCAGTTACGGACCTTTGGGCCGTGAACGTTTGGGCGTTTTGATCAATGGTGGAGCAGCCATTGCCGATCTCAACCGCGCAGACGCTTCAATTCCATCAACGATGATCGAGTTCTTGAGTGGCGATTTCTGGGCGAAGGCGCGGCATGTCGCGGCTTCCGCTCCGGCAGGAATCGTCGTCGAGGCGAAGTCCGTTCGGCTTGGTGCTCCGGTGCCGAAGCCGGGACAGATCATTTGCATCGGGCTCAATTATAAGGATCACGCTGACGAACAAGGTCACGCGTATCCGGAATCGCCGCTGCTTTTTGGCAAGTCGCCGATGGCTGCCTGTGGTCCGAATGATGACATCGTTTATCCTGAGGGTGTCACGCAGCTTGATTATGAAGTGGAGCTCGGCGTGATTATTGGCAAGACGGCGAAGCATGTCAAAGCGGCTGATGCGCTGTCCTATGTCGCGGGCTACTGCGTCGTTCACGACGTTTCCGCGCGCTGCTGCCAGTTCGGTGACAAGCAGTGGTTCCGAGGTAAATCGTTCGACACGTTTGCGCCGTTTGGGCCGTCGTTGGTGACGCCGGACGAAGCGGGTAATCCGCATGAGTTGGCGTTGAGTTGTAAGGTGAATGGCGTCACTCGTCAAAGTTCGAATACGAATAATCTGATTCATTCGGTTGATAAAATCATCGAGTACATCACGCGCGGCATCACACTGCAGCCCGGCGATGTGCTTGCGACGGGAACGCCAGCGGGTGTCGGCGTGTTCTTGAAGCCGCCGCAGTTGCTGAATAAGGGCGACGTGGTGGAACTCACAGTTCAGGGGCTTGGAACGGTCATCAATAAAGTGGTCTAAACGTCTTGTGTACCGCCGGCGACAGCGCCGGTCATGCAGTCTATTCGTGCCGGCGAAAATCCGGCGGTACAGTTCGAATCCTTTTGGAGAATCCCATGCCTGTGAATCTGACGTCATCGAGCCGCTGGTTTAAAGTGTGCGGGCCCATAACGGCCTCGCTATTGTTGTTTGCGCCGGGATGCGGTCGCGACCATAATAAGTCATGCAGTTCCTGCACGACGGTTGTCTCGGACGCGCCGACGTATCGGTCGTATGAAAATCAACCGGTTGTGAGCTACCAGCCTCCGCCGCAAACAACGGTGACACAATTACCTCCGATGGAAGGGTTGCGCGGACCGCGTTCTCAGGCAGAATTGGATGCGATTTTCAATTCGGCTCAGGTGCGTCCGTTGCCTCCGCCGTGTCCGCGTCCGCCGGCGCAGTTGCCTTCTTTGCCCCAGGACAATGTGACCATTGTCGCTCCCGGTGAATCGGGATGGGTTGTTCCGGTTTCGCGTGAATGGCGGCACATTGTCATCCATCATTCGGCCAGCACCTCCGGAAGCGCTGCTTCATTTGATCGTGCGCACCGTGAAAAAGGTTGGGACGGTCTGGGCTATCATTTTGTGATTGGAAACGGCAGCGGTACCGGCGATGGCCAGGTCGAAGTCGGCTACCGATGGCAGAAGCAGATGCAGGGTGCCCACGCTGGAAATTACGAATACAATCAGCACGGCATCGGCATTTGTCTCGTCGGTGATTTCGAACATGGTGGCCCGCCCAGCCCGGCACAGATGCAATCGCTGCGGAAATTGGTGGCATTCCTTCAGGCGAAGGCCTCGATTCCGACGAACGAGATCATCGGGCACGGAAACGTCCCGGGACGAAACACGGAATGTCCGGGCCGCAATCTGGATGTTGTCGCGTTCCGCAATTCAGTCGGCGGGGTGTATCTCCAGCGTTCAGCTCAGGCCATGCTGATGGAAAAGCCTGGGAAAGAAATGATCTACAAGGCCTCGGCTGCTGCGAACACGAACGTGGCCGCGAAGCCGCCCTTGGTGAAAACGGTGGTGACGCCGTAAGCGATGCGATGTGAATTTTTACGGAAACGAAACGCCCCTTATAGCAGATTCTGCGAGGGGCGTTTTTGTTTGGTACTGCAATACCTCGCCCAAAATTATTTTGAAATGTTCAGCATTGATACTTGCAGAACAGGTCGATTCTGAGCACAGTATTTCCGGACATTTGCGGTCCGTCGACTGCGGAACTTTCAGCACGGGATGACATGACTTTTTCGGGATCGGTGGACTCTCGGTTGGTGCCTGCGCTGCTGCTTGAAGCGGGGTTGAGCGCGGCGTCAATCCATGAATGCCGGGTGATGCTGGCTGACATGCTTTCGGCCAAGCGGCCCTCGCCGGGCGCAAAGGATTGCGACGTTTCCTCGGCTGCCACACGGTGCCATGTGACGTTGGAGGTGCTGTGGGACGCTGTGAACGTCACACTTGATCGCGGTAACGCCCCGGCACTACAAGCGGTGTTCGCGAAATATAGCAATGCGTTCGAGCCGGGTGTTCAAGATATGTTGAAGGCTGCGACGTCACTCGGATTACGTGAATTGGATGCGGCGTTGTCCGCAGAAACATCGAGCATTGATGCGTTGCGCCGTGGAACCCACATGATCACGTCTGCCGTCGCTAAAATTCTGATTGATTTTTATGAATCGTCCACAGATCGAGTTATTCACGAAGAGATTGCCGGAATGATGGCTCTGCAGGTGACGAATAAGGCGGCGCGCGCGATGCTGGGGCAGTTTCTGATTGCACAATTTCCGGTTCCGGCGAAGCGAACGCACCGCTTTGTGTTGTGTCAGGCGCTGTTGAAATTGGCGGAGCCGGAGTTGGGAGACGGACTGGCGAAGCTCGCGCGGGACACGCAATTCGCCTCACTGCGCGGGCGGTTGTGCGAAGCGTTGGCGAAGTGTAAACATCCGAACGCAGCGGAGCATATTGCCGCTGCGCTTAAAGACGGCGACGATGAAACGAAGCTATGCGCGATTGAGGCGTTGGGTGAATTGAAAGCGGCAGCGTACAAAGAAACTGTGCGCGGCTATACGTCGTATCAATCCAGCGACAAAGAATGGACACGGGCGATCAAGAAGGCAGCCGAAAAAGCATTGAAACGCATGTGATTCACGGTGATGCGCGGAGCTTCGAAACTGTTTTTATCAGCCGCCGAAGTTCTTCGCGCGTGGAGGGGCTCATCGCCAGGGCAAGTGCTCCGAACGCGATGCCGACACCGACGCTGCACCCCGCAAATTTCCACCACGTCCAAGCCGTGACGTGGCGGGTGAATCCGTACCATACAGCCAATCCGCAGGCCATCAAGATACCGGATCTCACGAAGTTTTTCGCAACGATAATGTATTGAGTACGCGTGTCGGTCCCAAAGTTTTTCGCGGCCAAGCGCGGCAGCCAAAAGCCGCTGACGAGCAACATTCCGAGGCATCCACCCAACGGCAGGCCCAGGATGCCGATGGTTTTCAGCAGAATGAGTTGCAGGGCGATTCGGACGGCACCTTCGACCACGCGCATCACTTCAACCTGCCCGACGCCGCCGATCGCATACGCGGTTTCAGCAATGCAACTAAAGATGACGTTGGTCACGGTGAGCGCTGCAAATAATATGGTCAGTCGTTGGCCCGCGAAAAAATTTACGCCGACCCAGAGGCTTACGAATGCTGAATTCATCGCGATGACGCACGCAGCACCAACCGAGATCGTCAGCGCCACAATGCTCATGAGGCGGGTTGCGATTTCGCGCAGGCGCTCACGTTTGTCTTCGCCCGCCAAATGTGATATGCCTGGAAGAAATGCTGGAAACATCCGATCCGACAGCATGCGGACGATGTCGAATGCCCGTCCCGTGAGCGAGTAGATCACGGCCGATCCGTTCGACGACATTTTTGCAATGAAGAACGCGTCGGACTGGATCAGCAGGCCGGAGACGATGCGCTCGACAAACGTGAGCGCGGAGAGCGCCGTGTAGCTGCGGAGTTCGTCTCTGCTCACGTTGATTTTCCCACGCAAATTTCGTCGAACCCAATGCGCCATCCATGCGCCATTGATGATCAGCATCAGTGCCGCGCGAGCCGCCAGACCGATGGGGATTGAGACCACACCGTGTCCTGAAGTCAGCAAATAATACGTGACTGCAATTCCCGTCAAGGTTGCGGAGACATATGAGATTCCGGCACTATTACTGCGCTGCAAGCCGAGATTGGCGGCGCCCGGTTGATACATCGCGATCATCAAACTGGTGGCAAGCAGTGCCCACTTGAAAGCCAGAGTGAGTTCGACATGCTCGGATGGCGTGAGCGTCAACATCCCGACGATGTGGCCGCTGAACGGAATCGCAAGGAGCGGAATCAGCGCGAAAATACTGCCGAGGAATAAGCCGGTTCCAAGCACACCGCCGAGCCGATCCGTTTCTCCGCGACCGTACGTGTACGCCGTGCGTTGTTGCATGATGCGGCTGACACCCGGATCAGCCATCGCAATCCAACTCAAAATATTTCCGGACGCGAGCCACGCACCGTACAACGATTCGGGGATATATTTCAGATAGAGCGGGGTGAGGATGAAGCCTTGTAAAACGGTCAGCGAAACGATCAAGTACAACCATGTCAGGTTAAACAACGACTGCGTTTTGCGGGACACGACGGGGAGTTCGGAGGGGGGCGCATCAGACATTGTCGGCCTGCGAATGCCTTTCCAAATTTCGATGCGCTGCTAGAATTCAATATACTCATTTCACCAGTGGTAGGTGCCACGGAGCAGTACCGTGCTCCGTGGCGCCCGTTCATATAATTTACTGATACAAGCTCGCATCAATCCCGTTCTGTTTTTCCCACGCTTCGATTTCGCCAGTGAAATAGAGCAGGCGGATCTTCTTGTACTCTTTGTACGAGTAGAGCGTTTCATAATCGGTGATCCCGGTCTGTTTGCAGAGTTCCGCGAGGTAATCGTCGCACGACTGGACCTTCTGGCTGTGGACCATGGTGAAGATATTGAAACGCCAGTCAGGGTATTGCGGGCGCAAGTAACAATGCGTAATCGGGCCTTGCTGGCCGAAGAACAGACCGATTTCTTCAACACGCTCTTTCGGCACGTTCCAGACGCCCATACCGTTGGCGCGGAAGCCAGCGTGGCGGTGGTTCATGATTCCAGCGACGCGGCGCATGCGTCCGACTTTGATGAAATTGCGACACCAATCGAACATTTCTTCAGTCGTCGTGCCCAGTTGTTTCGCGACGGGCGCGTAGGGATCGGGGCGGACTTCCATGTCTTCTTGAAGCGCCAAAATGTAGCGAATGTCTTTTTCTGTCAGTGCCGGCTTTTCAAGATCGCGCTGTTTGTCGGAGTACATCGGACCTTCTTCGTCGAGGCCCATCTTCTTTGCCTTGCCATCGGTCATGTCAAGCTTCATGCCGATCTTGAAGAGGCGCAGCGTCGGCATCAAGCGCACGGATTGCGCACCGCTCAAGCGTTGCAGCACGTCCATATGCGCTTGCAGGCGCGCTAGATTTTCGCCTGGAACAGCGATGGTGAACCACAGACCGAAATCGTGTTTGCGGGCGTAATTGTGTGAGACGCCGGGGTGTTGATTGAGGATGTCAGCGACAGCATCGGCCTGGCCTTCAGGCGCTTTGCACGCAACGAGACTGGACTGATAGCCGAGGCTGCGCGTGTCGAAAATGGTCGAGACTTGGCGCAGCACATTCTGCTCTTTCAACATGCGAACGCGGTCCACGACTTCGTCTTCGGAGCATTCAATTTTCTCGCCCAGCGCTTTGTACGGACGGTCTACCAAAGGCACTTCGTCCTGCATGACATTCAGCAACAGTTTTGATTTCTCGTCGAGCTCAGCCATGATGGCCTCCATTTTTTATACAACACGCGGTCGCGTCTCGTGTGCTGGAATGATAAACGAATTCGGCGGGCGTAGCAAGGGGCGGAACAATGAAATGAACTGCTTTTTTTTACCGCGAATTTACGCGAATTTACGCGAAAACGACAAAGGCAATGGGAACGGCAGATGATCACGAAAAGGGGTGGTAAAGTTAGCTGGGTGAATTGGGTACCCCTGCCAGTGCCCCCAAGCAC
>JBAXUS010000153.1:0-15010 GCA_037129555.1 Planctomycetota bacterium | reverse complement strand
ACGCTCTTGTGCTTAACTTAGGGCCATTGCCTTGAGGGAGAGGGCCGACGAGCCTGCTGTTCGGCTCGCGGGGTGAGGGGTAATCGTTGATTAATACCAACGCGTTATGTTTAATCAACGCCACCCCTCACCCCGCGAAGGAGTACCTTCGTCGGCCATCTCCCTCAAGGGGAGAGGGGAAATCTCATACGTCCGGTGATTCACCCATTGCACTTTCCTTTGTGCCTCTGCGAGAGACTTAATTCCCCGGCATCTTTAGCCGTGAATCCGCCAGATCGAGCCGGTACATCATTTGATTGTAATCATAGGTCGGAATTGCATACGGGCTGCCCGAGAACGTGTTCGTGATCGTGCCTTCGAAGAAAATAAAGCGGCCTCCGTCCTGAGCAAAATAAGGATGCTGAGTGGGATTGTAGAAATCCTGATTCTCATGTTTCTTCGCATGCGTCGCTATTTTTTTAGCCTCGACCCACGGCCCTTCAGGCGCGCTCGATTCCGCGTACCAGACTTCCCCAAGAAAACTGTCGCCGTAAGATTGGACGCCGATCATGAGCCACTTTTTCTTATAGTCGTTCCAATACACCGTTGAGTTATGTAGATGAATTGGCTTTTTGTCGTCCGCGTTGCGAAGGCGAAACGGGACCTCATCGCGCTTGATCTGGCCGGACGAAACGAGTTCGTCGATCTCCGACGGCTTTAATACCCCAGTATCTTTGCGCCACGTCCAAACCAATTTCCCATCTGCTCCGCGATCCAATTGCGCTGCTTTCTTCACATAAACCGTCCCCTCTTTAAGACACGTGAAGCCCTCGTAATCGCCCAATGTCGTCACGCTTTTCCAATCGGATTTAACGCGGATGCACGGATACGGCGCAGGAAAATAAACATAGTCTTGCGCATCCAGTGTGACATGAAACGGATGGCCTGCCGGAGCTAATTTTGAATCGGGCGGGATGGGGGAGAGGAGCTTGAATTGAGTCTCCGACTCGCTGAAAACAGCCAGCCCGCTTTCAATGGGTTTCATGTCTTTATCGACGCGGCTGTACCGCGAGAGAATGAGATCATTGCCCGCATCATTTTTGATCGTCATGACGGCGTCAATCCACACAGGCCCTTTGAGACCCGGAAACATGGGCTTGGCAAAGCCAGATTTCGGATCAGTAAAATACTTGAAGTTCACACCCACGCTGGGATCAAGTCCACCTTTTCCTGGGAGAGCGGACGTGGCTCCGGTCGTGAGAAAATTGCCGAGCGGATGGTTGGGACGGTTGGTGTCGCCCCAGAACCAAAAAAGTTTGTCGTTGCAAATCGCCGTCAAAACAGAATCCTGTCCGATGATATTTCCATTCAGCGCACCGAATTCGATCGGCGGTTTTTGTCCGAGAAGAATCGTGTCTCGATAGATGCCTCGACCCGTGACACGGTACATCCGTTCAGCGATGTTGACTCGGCGCAATTTTAAGCGCGATGATGTGTCGGGAACGGTCTTCAGTGCAATGCCTCGAAGCCCGAAGGATTCATGCGGAAATTCATACCCGTGGCTTGAAATAGAAAACCACACGGACATGTTCATTAAGCCCGGTTCATTGAAGGCGACGAGTCCGTTGCTGTCTGTATAAAAGACGTTCTTGTCGGTGGTCTCCAGACGCACAAGCGGGACGCCGCGACCGGTGGTTTCGTCAGTGATTTCGATACAAAAATACTCGCTCGCACTGGCGAGTGTAGCAAGCTCGATGACGGCGAAAAGAAGGGCGAAAGCGAGGAACGTTGGTTTCATAATGGGCACATTCTTTAGGTAGGCACGGATAAGGAAATAACTTTCCAATCATTTTCGGGCACGAAGTGGTTTTCGGTGCGTGGGCGGTTACACTGCGTGTTGGTCATGTCCGCACCCAAGCGGATTTGTTTTAAGTCATTTCGAGAGCGTTTGCAATTTTATCGTCGCGGAGAGTTTGAATGGGGGCATTGGCTCAGAAAATCCAGCACGCGTTCGACAACCTGATCCGGCAACGGGGACGGGAATTGTATGTCGCTGGAGCAGTGCATATCGGAACATTTGATGCGGCTACGGTTCGAGCGAAAGTGTCCAGCGATCCGTCTTATCTTGTATCACTCGAACTGAGAGCGGGTGGAGAAGGGTTGTTGCGGGTCACGTGCTCATGCCCGTTTTTCAGCGACCATCAACAATGTCCCCATATATGGGCGACGATTCTTGAAGCGGACATTCAACGCAAATTGCAGCCGCCGCCGTTCATCGCCAAATTGAGTCTGGTTTCAAATCCCGGCGTTGGCGGACCGGCACCCTCACAAGCGGCTGTCGTTGACGAGGACGACGATGATCTCGACGATCTCGATCCGTACCGCAGCGGTGATTTGGATGACGATCCAACGCTCGACCGGAGAGCACCGACGACTCCTCTCGTGCGTCGTTCAAAAGATCCGGAATGGAAGCACTTTGTCAATTTAATGAGCCGGGCAATTGCAGTCACGGCTGCGGGGCCCTTGGCGGCGAAAGTCGGCGGACTGGCTCCGACGACAGGGCAGACGATGTACTCGGTCAACGTGCCGCAGACGATGACCGGGCGCGGCGTGGTGTTGGAATTGTATTCGCGCGAACGGAAAAAAAATGGCGATTGGGGTGTGCCGAAAGCGCGACCCGTCGAGCGCGAATCGATCGACCTGATCGCCGATCCTCTGGACCGTGATGTCTGCAATCTCTTGATCGGCGGCGAGGCGAAAGCGGGTTACGCGACGTATTACGGACGCGACCGCCATTCGCGATTCACCTTAAACACAGCGGTTCAAGAAGCAGTCCTTCCGACGCTGGCAAAAGCCGGACGCTTATTTTTACTGACGAAAGAATATGGCGAACACGTGCCGCTGGCGTTCGACGACGGAGCCGCGTGGGATTTTCATCTCGAATTGCACACGGACGAAAAGAAAAGAGAGTACGTCTTGAAAGGCAGTTTGCGACGCGGTGATGAGCGCAAGCCATTGAGCGAGCCTGTGATGTTGAACGCAGACAAGTGGGTGTTTTGGCGCGACCAATTGTCACGACTGAATGACGCTGGCGCGTTTCCGTTGATCGGTTCGTTGCGGCAGGAAAATGAAATCCGTGTGCCGTTGGCTCAGGGCGCGGAGTTCGTTGCCATGTTGCAGCGCCTGCCTCGACTGCCCCCGTTGGATGCCCCCGTCGAACTGCGTGTGGAAGAAGCACACGTCGTCCCGAGCGCGTGTTTGCGAATCAAGAAACCGATGTACGATCCGCGCAACGATCTGCGCGGCGAGTTGTCGTTTGATTACAACGGCATCATGGTCTTGGCGAGTTCCGTCGAGCGTGGCGTCATGCACCCGACGGAACGGAAGCTATTCGTCCGCGATGTCGGTGCGGAGAATGCGTTCGCCGCTCGAATGATGGAACTGGGTTTTAAAGTCACGAAGAATTCTGCCAGTGGCGAACCGGAATTGAATCCGCGCCATCTGCCGCGTGTGGTCGCCGCACTGATCGCGGATAAATGGCGCGTTGAAGCGGACGGAAAATTGTACCGCACGCCCGGCGAAATGAAGATGACCGTGTCGTCAGGCATCGACTGGTTCGAGTTGCGCGCCGAGATCGATTTCGGCGGAGCGACGACGACGCTCCCAGCACTACTCGCGGCGTTGCGCAAAGGCGAGACGATGGTCCGTTTGGACGACGGCAGTTTCGGATTGCTGCCCGAAGAGTGGTTGAAGCGTTACGGAATTTTGGCCGGCACAGGCAAAGCGCACGAAGATCACGTCCGCTTTTCGAAGACGCAAGCCGGAGTGCTCGACGCCTTGTTGGCGGCTCAACCTCAATCGACCTGCGACGAAACATTCACGCGCGTGAGCGAGGAGCTGCGAAGTTTCAAAAGCATTAAAGCAGTCAACCCACCGAGTGGATTCATCGGCGAATTGCGCGAATATCAACGCGAGGGCTTGGGGTGGTTGTATTTCTTACAACGCTTCGGATTCGGCGGCTGTCTTGCGGACGATATGGGTTTGGGCAAGACGGTGCAAGTGCTGGCTCTGTTGGAATCGCGCCGCGAATTGCATGTGGATGTGCCGCTTAAAAAAGCGGCGGTAGCAAAAGCAATTTCGTCAGACGAGTTGGATGTCGCGCCCAAGACGTCTCTGGCGGTGGTGCCGCGATCACTGATTTTTAATTGGAAACAAGAAGCGGCTCGCTTCGCCCCGAAGTTGCGGGTGCTCGATCACACCGGGCCGTTCCGGGATAAAGATGCCGAGAAATTCGACGACTACGATCTGGTCCTGACGACCTATGGAACGTTGCGCAGCGATATTGTCTTCATCAAAGACATGGCGTTTGACTATGTGATTCTGGACGAAGCGCAGATCATCAAAAACGCGGACACGGGCACGGCGAAGGCCGCGCGGCTGGTGCAGGGCGCGCATCGTCTGTGCATGAGCGGTACGCCGGTCGAAAATCATTTGAACGATTTGTGGAGCATGTTCGAGTTTTTGAATCCCGGAATGCTCGGGACGGCGACCGTGTTTCAAACCAGTGCAAGCGCTGCGAGCGACTCCAATCCAGAAGCCCGCGAATTGCTGTCTCGTGCGCTGCGGCCGTTTATTTTGCGACGAACGAAAGCTCAAGTCGCGAAGGATCTTCCTGAGAAAACCGAGCAGACGATTCATTGCGAAATGGAGCCGGAGCAGCGCAAGATGTACAACGATTTGCGCGACCATTATCGCAAATCACTCATGGGTTTGATCGAACGCGACGGGATCAATAGTTCAAAGATTCAAATTCTCGAAGCGCTGTTGCGTCTGCGTCAAGCCGCCTGTCATCCGGGCTTGATCGACAAAGAGAAGATCAACGACCCGTCTGCGAAATTGGACGCGTTGATTCCTCAGCTCGAAGAAGTACTCGAAGAAGGCCACAAGGCGCTGGTGTTCTCGCAGTTCACGAGCTTCCTCTCGATTGCAAAGAAGAAGCTCGACGCCGCGAATATTCCGTATGAATACCTCGACGGCAAAACGCGCGACCGGCAGGCCAAAGTGGACCGCTTCCAAAACGATCCGGACTGCAAACTGTTTTTGATCAGTCTGAAAGCAGGCGGGCTCGGATTGAATCTGACGGCGGCGGAGTACGTGTTCTTGCTCGACCCGTGGTGGAATCCGGCTGTGGAATCGCAGGCCATCGACCGCGCCCATCGCATCGGCCAAACGCAACAGGTCTTTGCCTACCGGCTGATTGTGCGCGATTCGATTGAAGAAAAAGTCGTGATGCTACAGCAGAACAAACGCGATTTGGCCGACGCAATCATCGGCGCAGGAAACAGCATGATCGGCGGATTGAAGCGCGAGGATTTGGAATTGTTGCTGGGATAAACGGCAAACGGCTTTTTAACATCGAATCTCGCGAATCTGCACGAATCCTCGCGAATGGTTTTTGAGGAAAATGGGCGGATAATTGATGAGTGCGACTATGAAAAAACCGCCCATTGCTGGGCGGTTTTTTTTAGTTCCGGTTGACGTCAGATCGTCTTACTTCTTGGCGTTCAGGTCTTCAAGCTTCTTCAATTCAGCGGCCACATCGAAGTTGCCCTTTTTCTTGTTTTCAGGGATGTTCTTCAACATTTCGTCGCCATCGGGCTGCTTGGATTTAACGCCACCGGCTGGGACTTCGAGGCCAGTGATCCAGACGATGGAGTTCAGAATCGTCGTGCGGAAATCGTTCTGCGCCCAGTTAACGTGGTTGTGTCCACCCGTGCAGCCGAAGCCGCGGCCACCGTTCTCGGGACGTTGGTAGGCCCAGACGACGTGTTCGGACAGATTCTTGCCGACGCCAGCGAAGACTTCCGGATTACCGCCGTGCGCATCTTTGACATTGCGGCGCGTGCTGTCCGGCGGAACGGCGGAGAGAATCGGCGTGACGCCAGTCATCTCGGACTGAAAGCGCATGTGGTAATACCATTCGTCGTTCGTCTTGAAACCAGCGGTGCCGTTCGCGCACGGGTGCTTGGCAGGTTCTTTGAATTCACCGACCCAGTGTGGGTTGACCGAAAGGAACGTTTCAAAGAAGCCGCCGATGGCACCGAGCAGCGCTTTGCCTCCGTCGCCGACAGGCACTTCTACTGCGTAATGAATGCAGCCGACGCCGACACCTTTTTTGACCAGCGCGTTGAATTCTTCGAGATGCTTCATAATGATGTGATTACCGCCGCCGTCGCAATAAATCACGATGGCCGAGACGCCGTCGAACGTGTGGGGATCAGTCGGCCAGCCCTTAACGACCGTCGATTCAATCGGGAGGCCCGAGGCGTTGATGCGGTCGGAGAGCAGCGTACAACCGGCCAAATGTTCGTGCTGCGCGAAACCGTGACTAGGGCCACCGGAGAGGAATAGAATCTTCTTCTTTTCTTCAGCGCCAACACGCGGGGCCGCGATGATGCCGCAGACGAAAATGGCTGCTAAAAGTACAATCGACAGTCGTGCCTTCACAGTACCTCCCTTGTTCTATGGTGGATCAAAAATGCCAAGCAACGTCCAGTTCCGGCCTATGCCGGATGCTTTTTTGAATACACTCGAATCGTTGGAAAATCAGTTGAAAAATCGCGACTTTACAAACACATTCGTCTTATGCGTCCGATTTGTCCTATTTCTGTTATCGCCGCTTCATAAAACGAAAAAACGCATCCAAGATTCTGGGATGCGCTTTTTTATGAATCGTGTTCAAATTCGCCGTAGTCGATACGCGGCGAATGGTGTTTTGGAAAGAATCCCCACTCACGTTACGCCATGTCGTAAAACTTACTTGCGCTTCATGTGCGGCATGGATTCCATCAGCGCTTTGCGCTGGGCGCGTTGAGCGGCGACGATCTTGCGGCGGTTCTTGTCGCTTGGCTTTTCGAAATGTTGGTTCTGACGCAACTGCTTCGTCAGACCTTCTTTTTCGCACGCTTTCTTGAAGCGCCGCAACAGTTTTTCCATGTTTTCGCCGGCACGGCCTTCGACTCTTACCACAAACACCACTCCTTCGTTCATGAACTGGAATAAATAGTTCGCGCGCCTGAACGTTCAAACGCATTGCGAGTCACACACGCTACTCTTAAACATCGAACCGCGCAAGTTTAATTTGCGCGGCTCGACTTTCAAGTGAACGTCGCTACGGGGATTCGAACCCCGGTTGGAGGATTGAAAGTCCTCTGTCCTAGGCCTCTAGACGATAGCGACTCGGTCCCGCTCTTCAAACTGCGGAGAGAACACTATACCCATTTTGGCCAGAGGGTCAAGCGACAGTTCTCACTTTTTTCAAAATAAATCATCCGTGCCTCAAAGTTTTTCTTTGCACTTTGCCACATCGCAAGCTAACGTAGTTCCTGGAGCCTATGCCATGCTAAATGAAGTCCAATTATTTCAAGTGATCATGACCGACGGCGTTGATACGCAGGTCATCGTGCTGAAGGAAACCGCCGGAGACCGGCAACTCCCGATTTTCATCGGGGCGTCGGAAGCGCGCGCGATTGAGCGCAAAGTCAAAGACGTGCCAGCTCCGCGCCCGTTGACGCACGATTTGATCATGAACATCATCGAGAAAATGGGCGGAGCCATTTCGCGTGTGTTGATTCATGACCTCCGAGACGAAACCTATTACGCGTCAGTCGAAATAAATCAAGACGGCGAAATTCGTGAAATCGACGCGCGCCCATCCGACGCAATCGCCCTCGCCGTTCGAAGCGGCGTCGCAATCTTTGTCGCCGAATGCGTCTTTGAACGCACCACCAAAAAGCCTGACGTCACAATCCTGTGAAGCCCTCAAATTCCCGGCCCCTTTTCCTGATTCATCCCGGCATCGAACCCGTTCTTCGCGAACATCTCGCCCGTGCGTATCCGTGCGAAGGCTGCGGCATCCTGATTGGTAAATCGACTCCAGACAACCGCCTTGAAATTCTCCGCGCAATAGGCACGCGCAACGCTGAAACTGTGCGCGGAGAAGATCGGTACGCGATTGATCCGCGCGATTTAATGATGGTGGAGCAGAGTCTAATTGGGAACAAAGACGGATTGCGTATCGTCGGCTTTTTTCACAGCCATCCTGATTCCATCGCGCGGCCGTCGTCAACAGATCTGGCGATGGCTCTGGGATTGTTTGACGTCGCCCATGAGTTCTACGTCTATGCGATCTCGTCCGTCATGGCTGGGACTCCCGAGCCTGCAACGTACTGGACGCTCGGCGATGATGAGAACGGTGGCTTGGCTTTTTACAGTGCGACGTAACGCCGCCCGATGCTATGCCTTTTTCGGCGGAACAACGTCAATCGGCTTGGTCGTGTCCGACATGTCCGGCGGCGGGACGCCCAACATCCCGGCGATCTGCTCCATCATCTTCTTCGCACACTCCGCGACTTCCTGCTTCGACGCAGTCTTCGGCACTCTAAATGGCTCGCCGTAAATCGCAGTGATCTTCTTGAATTTCGGGAACTTCGCATAGCGCGGTAACGCGTCCCAATTGCCTTTCAACGCCACTGGAATCACCAGCGCGCCCGAGCGCTGCGCCAGGAACATCGCACCGCCTTGAGGTGGATACAGCTTCTTTTCGTACGCGACCAATCCCTCCGGAAAAATCCCCATGCACGCGCCTTTTTCCAACGACGCCACGCCTGTTTTCAGCGCCTGCAAGTTCTTCTTTTCGTCCACCGGAATCGCACTCAACCACCGGAAAATCGGATGTGCGATCGACGAATAATACGACGAATACATCATGTACTGAACCATGCGCGGACAGCCCGCTCCCAACAAAAGCGGATCGAGAAAACTCCCATGATTCGCCACCAAAATCACCGCTCCCGTCTTCGGAACTTTCTCCTCGCCAACAGTGCTGTAACGGAACATGATTTTGATCAAACACCACGCGATAAAACTGCATGTCCAGAACTGAAACCGCATCAGCAGGTTCGGAGCCGGAATGTCATTATAGTTCTTCCAAATCGCCGCATCGACCAGCCAGGCGAACACGAACACAAACGGCAGCGACCACAAAATGACCCTGGGTAACATGGCGATCACCGCGCCCTTTTGCTCCGGCGTCAACTGCTCGCTCAAGAGGTACGTCGTCGCGAGCGTGCAGATTCCGAACGCCACGGCCTTCAGCGAGAATATCCGCCCGCGATAACGCTCGTCCGCAATCGATAAAATATCCGCGTCCACGCGCCCCAGCATCATCCCGCCGCCCACCGCCATCATGAGTAAAAACGGAAAGAACCAACCCGACGCCGAGGTGATCGTCACACCGTTTTCAACCACGCTCGACGGAGCAAATCCAAAGCCGAGCATCCCGATCCCGACAAGCAAAAACGCAGGCGTGTACGCGAAAATCGGACTGACGCTCCGTTGCGTTTTCCCAGCGCCAATCGCCCCAGCAACAATCCCCAGCCCCGCCAATCCCAGCCCGTTTGACGTGAACGACGTGATGTCGCCGCCCGTCAATTTCAGCACGTGATTCGCATAATAATTGATGAAAACGAGCACCATCGCCGCAATTGTCCAGAAGACCGTCTCGAAGAAAATCAGTCCGAGAATGCTGGGATGCTTCATGCAGTATGTGAAGCCGTCGTATTGCTCGGCCATATACTCGCCGAACGACATTTTCGTCGGTGCCGGCCCCGTCCCGTCACCCTTTTTCTGGTTATTCGGAACGGTCACGTTGTTTGGAAGAAAGCGGAAAATAAGCGATGACATCAGGAACAATCCTGCCGCAGCAAACGCCATTTTCACCGGCCCCAGCGATTCCACGCGAGCCAATTTCATCCCAGCCAATCCGCCGATTAAATAGCTCACCAGCCCCGCCGTCGCAATCAAACTCGCGCCCAGCGAACGCCGTTCTTCAGGCAGCACGTCCGGCACAATCGACGCACGCGCCGGACTGAACGGCACCGTAATCGCGTTCAATAAAACGACCAGTGCCAGCCCATAATTCCACTCAGCCGGAATGGTTCCGACGGAACCCAATTCTCGCAGCCCCGGCAAATCGCGCAGCAACCAAACGAATCCCAACACGACGACGACCTTGATACCTTCAATCCATTTCAACAACCGCCGCCGGTCGCACGAATCGACCCACGACCCAATAAGCGCGTACAAAATCAGCATTGGCAGAATCGAAAAAATCTGCACACGCAGATTCTGGCGACTGCCAAGTTCCTTTAATTCTTCCGTCTGACCCTGAAAAATAGTGTTCGCAGTGGCGATCATTAGCCCCTGATAAAACCGATCCCCCAGCGCCCCCAGCAATGACCCTGACAGCAGCTTGACATAGTCAGGATAAGCAAACACGTTACGCGCAGTTTGCGCTTCAGCATCGTGCAGCGGTTGGCGACCGGCGTCAGAATTTTCAGCCATGGTGTCTCGTCAGAAAAAGAAAATTGTTTAGGACAGAGTATGAAGTCATAGCGGGAGTACGGTCAAAATTCAATAGAATGCGCACAAATTGATCCAAGCAATTCCCCCATACATCAAAATCCTTTCCTCAAGCCGTTGCCGTTTTCGCGTATATTCGCGTAAATTCGCGGTTAAAAAAAGCCGTTCGCCGTTCCCTCATTTCGCGGTACAATACGATTTTGGCCTCGTTCCATTTGCCCGTAAGAAAGTTGAGTTTCATGCCCTCTGATTTTTCGATCTCTGACTTGCCGATGTTGTCGTCGCCCCAGAATCCCCGCGTCAAAGAATACGTTGATTTGCGCTCGGACGGAAATCTCCGCCGCGAGAAGCAATGCTTTTTTCTCGAAGGCCGCCGTTCCATTGAAGCCGCACTTTCGCTGAATCACGTGAAGGTGCTCGAACTGATTTTCTCCGATCACATTCTCGGCGACGATCTCAGCCTCATCGCCAAAGCCCGCGCGAAGAACGTTCCGCTTGTTCGCGTCAGCAAAGATGTCTACAAAAAAATCGCCGACGTCATGGCGCCCCAGGGCATTGCCGCAGTCGTTCGGACGCCCGAATGGACGCTCGAAGAGGTACTCAAGAAAAAGGACGTTCTGCTCGTCGCCGCATGTGGCGTTCAAGACCCCGGCAATCTCGGGACGTTGATCCGCTCATGCGAAGCCGCCGGAGCCGCAGGCCTGATCGTGCTCGAAGGTTCTGCCGATCCGTTCAACGCCAAAGTCGTTCGAGCGACCGCAGCTGGATTGCTCAGCCTCCCGATTCTGCGCATGAAATCCGACGCGTTCTTGAAAGCGATGCAGTCCGCCAAAGCCCGCTTGGTCGCGACATCCGCGCACGAAGGCAAGCCGTTCAAAGCCTTCGACTGGATCAACCGCCCGCTGACCCTCTGCATCGGCAGCGAAGGTGTCGGTTTGCCGCCCGAGATCGAAGCTGCATGCCGCGAAAAAGTAACGATCCCGATGAAGGGCGATGCTGAAAGCCTCAACGCCGCCGTCGCCGCCAGCATTCTCTTGTTTCAGGCGATGTAAAATTTGAATGACGCACCCGATGCTGCGTCCTGTAAGATGGAGGCAGTTACCGCAGTTCAATCTCGTTAAGGAGTTGACCGCATGTCTCATTTCATCGGCCAGATCATCTTCGGTTTCATCGTCGGAGTCATCGCAAAATTCCTGATGCCAGGACGCGATCCCGGCGGCTGCATCATCACGATTTTGCTCGGCATCGGCGGCTCTGTCCTGACCGGCTGGCTCGCCCGGACGTATCTTCCGCAGATCGGTGTATTGGGCCAATGGGGCGGCGCGATTGCCGGAGCGCTTCTGATTTTGATCATCTATCGCATGATATTCGGTGAACCAAAAAGCTGATTGAGAGTCCGGCTTCGCTTGAAATATTGAGCGAAATAATTACAACACTCAACTTGCCTGGACGGGCAGTCGGCCCGTCCGCGTCTGTTTTTTAAAGGAGTATTTTCAGTGAGCGCAGAGACGTTGCAATTCAAGACAGAACTCAAGCAAATCCTCCACATCATTGTCCACTCGCTGTATTCGCACAAGGACATTTTCCTCCGCGAATTGGTCAGCAATGCCAGCGACGCCATCGACAAAGTCCGCTTCGAGTCCCTGACGAATCACGACCTGATCGAAGGCGATTCAAACTGGAAAATCAAACTCATTCCGAACAAAGAAGCCGGCACGTTGACGATCTCCGACAACGGCATCGGCATGACGCGTGAAGAACTCGTCGAGAACCTCGGCACCGTCGCCAAGTCCGGCACGAAAGCCTTCATCGAAGCTCTGAAAAATGCCGACGCGAAAGACCGCCCCGACTTGATCGGCCAATTCGGCGTCGGCTTCTACTCGTCCTTCATGGCCGCTGACACTGTCTCCGTCGTCTCCAAAGCAGCCGGCAAACCCGCTTCGAAATGGACCTCGAACGGTGAAGGCGAATTTACCATCGAAGACGCCGAACGCGCAGGGCGGGGGACCGACATCACGCTCCATCTGAAAGCGGACAGCAGAGAATTCATCGAAGAATGGACGCTCCGAGAGGTCGTCAAAAAGTACTCCGATTACGTCGAACATCCGATCACGATGGATGTCCAAAAGACCGGCGAAAAAGAGGAAGATCGGCAGATCGTCGAAGAGACGATTAACTCCCAAAAAGCGATCTGGTTGAAGCGTAAATCGGAAGTGACTGCAGAAGAACACACCGAATTCTACAAGCACCTCTCGCACGATTTCGAAGCCCCGGCGAAGACGATCCAATACAGCCCCGAAGGCATCATCGAATTCAAAGCGCTGCTCTACATTCCGGCCAAGCGCCCGATGGATTTTATGTGGGCCGAAGCCAAGCGCGGCCTGTCCCTCTACATCCGCCGCGTCCTGATCATGGACAATTGTGAGAAGCTGTTGCCGCCGTATTTGCGCTTCGTCAAAGGTGTGGTGGATGCCGCCGAATTGCCGCTGAACGTCTCGCGCGAAATCCTGCAAGACAGTCCGCTGCTCGAAAAAATCAAGACGAATCTGACCAATAAAGTTCTCTCGACGCTCGACGAGATGAAGAACAAAGAAATCGATGTCTATACCGGCTTCTACAAGGAACTCGGCGTGGTCCTCAAAGAGGGCATAAGCAGCGATTGGGGCAACCGCGAAAAGATCGCCGACCTGCTCCTGTATGAATCGACCAAGACCGAACCCGGTAAACTGATTTCGCTTGCCAAATACGTCGAAGGCATGACGGAAGGCCAAGAAGAAATCTACTACCTAATCGGCGAAAGTCGCGAGTTGATCGAACAATCCCCGCACATCGAAGCGCTGAAGGCTCAGGGCCGCGAAGTGCTGTTGATGACCGAACCGATCGACGAATTCGGCGTCGAAGCGCTCGGCGAATACAAAGGCAAGAAGCTCAAGGCCGCCGACAAAGGCGCGCCGACAGTCAACGTGGACGAGCAGAAAAAAGAAAAGTACAAGAGCCTGCTCGACGTGTTGAAAACGCGCATCGCCGACGTGAAAGAAGTGCGCCTCAGCACCCGCTTGAAAGACAGCGCCGCGTGCCTCGTGGCCGACGACGGCGACATGAGTTCCCACATGGAACGCCTGATGAAGCGCATGGGCCGAGCCGACGCGCCGGAATCCAAACGCGTCCTGGAACTCAACCCGGACCACCCCGCCATCGAAGCCCTCCAATCCGTCTTCACCAAAGACGCCACGGACGCACGAATCGAAACCTACGGCCGAATCCTTTACGATCAGGCACTGATCGCCGAAGGCTCAAAAATCAAAGACTCCATCGCCTTCGCCAAACGCATCAATGAACTGCTAGCGAAGGACGCAAAGAACTAAACGAATCCAAGCGGGCCTCTTTCGGATGACGGAAGAGGCCCGAAATGTTGCCTGTCCCCGGATTGATCCGATGTGGAGAAGACATTACAATGCCTGCCGAATTACTAAAGAAGCGCAAGTCAGGCTTACCCAAGCTTATTGCAAAATACTACGCCGATCTGAAAGAATTCGCGCACCAACTTGTCATGCACGAAATGGGCATTCGGCCAGCATTTCATGGTTTACTTGCTTCTGTTGGAAACGAATTTGGCTGGACACTTATCGCAGAGCAAGAGAAGAAAATAAACGGGAAAATCATCAGGCCGGACGGCACCTTCAAAGACAAAATGAATCTCGTACGCGGGTATTGGGAAGCCAAGGATACGTCCGACAACCTTGAAGCGGAAATCGAAAAGAAACGAAAGGCTGGATACCCGTTCAACAATATTCTTTTCGAAGATAGCACCTTCGCCGTTCTCTATCAAAACGGACTGCGCATTCTAAAAGTAGATATGCGGGATCCGGCGAAGCTCGAGGACATAGTCGTCGAATTTTTCCGGCACATCGAACCGGAAATCGAAGCGTTCGAGGACGCCATCGATGAGTTCAAAACCAAAGTTCCGGACTTAGCAGAAGGTCTCGCCAAAAAGATCGACATGAGCCACAAGGATAATCCAGCATTTAAAGCTGCTTTTGCGGATTTTTTTGAACTCTGCCGCACCAGTCTTAACCCCAATCTCTCGCAAGCCGCTGTCGACGAAATGCTCATACAGCATATCCTGACCGAACGGCTCATTCGCGAAATATTTGACAACCCTGAATTTGTGAGCCGCAACATTATCGCGGCGGAAGTTGAGAAGGTCATGTTAGCGATGACCAGCCGTTCCTTTGATCGAAAAACGTATTTGAAGGAACTGGATCGTTTCTATGTCGCCATCGAGCGCGCAGCGCGAACGATGACGGATTTCTCCGACAAGCAGCACTTTCTCAATACGGTCTATGAACGCTTTTTCCAAGGGTATTCCGTTAAGCTTGCCGATACGATGGGCATTGTTTATACGCCGCAAGAGATAGTCGATTTCATGTGCGCCTCTGTTGCCGAGGTACTCGAAAAGGAGTTTGGCAAGAAACTCTGGAGCGATGACGTTTGCATCATCGACCCATGCACAGGCACCGGCAATTTCATCGTAAACCTCATCCGCCGAATTCCCAAAGCCCAACTTGAAGAAGTCTACAGGCATCGTTTATTCGCTAATGAAATTATG
>JBAXUS010000152.1:0-15062 GCA_037129555.1 Planctomycetota bacterium | reverse complement strand
TAAAATACAAATGAAACTCGGCGAAGAACACGCCAACGGCGGCTGGGTGAATACCGACGACCTTAACACCGGCATTAATCCATGGGGCCTCTATGAAATCAATAGCGGCCACTTTCCCCCGGCAGGTTATCGAGTGTTGGGCCAGCGCTTTGCCCGCAAGGCCAGCATGCTCATCGATCCGACGTTGAAACTGGACGAGACATTCTTCGATGCTGTCTTTTTCGATTCTGGTCACGACATCAAGAGCCACGCAGCGATCGCCAAAATCGTCAGCGGTACGGCACCGGATGCGGCACACTCAAGCGGCGCATTAGGTTTAGCGACATTGGTGGATGGTAAATTTGGAAGTAGCGATCATCAAGACATCGCATGGATCGGATTTGCGCCAACTCAAAAAAGCATCGAGTTTGTAGTCGATCTGGGAGCTGTCCAAGACATTTCCTGTCTCGGTTTGAACCTTCTCGTCAATCAGAAAGCAGCCGCCTTATTCCCCGAGAAAGTCACGTTGCTCACGTCCACAGATGGAACGCAATACAGTCCCGCGCACAACAAAGGGATCAGCTTCTTTTACAAGAGAGATCAAAAAAATAAGTGGCTCACTGAACTGAAGTCTAAACCCATTTTACTCCTCGTGGATACCAGCAAAACCAGCGGGAGATATATCAAGATCCAAGTCGAACTTGAAAAATCATCGTGGTTATTCGTGGACGAAATCGTGGTCAATCCGGTTGCAAAGTAGCGTTACTATACGCTAATCATCATCCCGACTTCCCCCGCCGATGAACCCCGCGCGATACAGAAAATACAGCAACTCCATCGCACTCATCAACGTCGCAGCCACATACGTCATCGCCGCAGCCGACAACACGCGAGCCACCATTGGCGCCTCCGCCTGCGTCACCAATCCCATCGATACCAGCAACACTTTCGCGCGGCTGCTCGCATCAAATTCCACTGGCAGATTGATCAACTGGAAAACCACCGTGATCGAAAACGCCACAATGCCCAGCACGATCAAATTAAAGCTCTGCAAAAAGAATCCGGCCATCATCAAAATCCACGACAGATTTCCGCCCCATGACGCCAACGGCACCAGCCCGTTTCGCATCACCAGCAACGGATAATGCGTCGCATCCTGCACCGCATGTCCCGCCTCATGCGCCGCAATTCCCAGCGCCGCCAGCGTCCGCCCGTTGTACACATCATGACTCAACCGCAACATTTTCGCGCTCGGATCATAATGGTCCGACATATGCCCTTCAACCGGCTCAATTTCAACACCCGTTATTCCCGCTTGCCGCAGGATCAACGCCGCAGCCTCTGCCCCCGAAATCCCACTCGCCGGGACAACCTGGCTCGCTGCCGCATACGCCGAATGCACACGCCACTGCGCCCACGCCGCCAACAACGCCGCCGGAGCGATAAACAACAAATACATCGGATCAAAAAACATTCACACCTCCTTTCAAACGCACGTCATCAAGACGTGCGATGCGCCTCGAAGCTTCAATAAAGTGAACGAATCGTCATTCTTACTAGGGAAACAAGCACCGCCCCTTTTAGTACGGTTTCAGCGAAACCTTTCCGCCATTATCGCGTCAAACAAGTTGTTGAACAATCAGGAGACAAACCACATGCCTAGTTCCATTCGATCTGCTCTCGCCCTGCTCACCGTCCTCGCGTCCATCGCATGCGCCGGTGAAGCCCCCACCGCTCCTCAAGGCTGTTCAGTCAGCGAAGCCGTCTCAGTCGGCGACGCGACGTTCCATCTCGTCGCGCAAAACTCCTGGGTCATCCCCGAAAAAGAACCATCATCCGACATTAAATTCTGGCTCGTTATCAACAACACATCGGCGGGCCCCATTCAAGTCAACCTCTTCGACACAATCTCCTTTATTCTAGTGGACGGCGCCGGAAAAAAAATCAACTGCGCGTCCGGACGCGATAAAACCCGCGTCCCGCCTCCCATCGTGATCGAGAAAGGCGCAAGCGTCACCATCGACCGTCCGGCCAAACTCGAAAAAGGCAACACCCCCGGCGCGTACAAACTCACCGGCTCCGACGGCGCGGGCGGATGGTGGTGGTTCGACGGACTTCAATCAGGCAACTACACCATCAGCATGACCTGTTCCAACACTCAAAAATCCTGGGAGCACCTGCTCGAAACACCTGCCAAGAAAAGCATCGCCGACGCGAAAACAACACCCTTCTGGATCGGCAGCGCGGTGACAAAAGAGTTGATCATCGACATCAACAAAAAAGTTCCCCCGCGCCCATAGCATTGCATTATCGAGGTCCCTTGCGTAAAGTGAATTGGAGTAAAATCATTTCCGAATCCGCGCCGAATCCGCAATAGGGACCATCATGGCCGACACCTCTTCTCACGATCCAAAACTTCAAGCCTTCATGGCGACACTCGTCGCCAATCTCGGCACCAGCGAACTCGATTGCCTCTGCCCGGAAAAGACACTCTGCCCCGACCGCACCGTCCTCCAATCATCCGGCGCATTGGCCCAAACCATCGTAGCGCCCCATCACCCCGTTCTCGACCGCACCGTCCTTCAAGCCAAGTCCGCCGCCGACATCCCCACGATTCAACACGCATCGCCCGGCCAAACGCCCACCGTCCTCAGCAACACGCCCGTGCCCAAGCGCAGCGTCGTCGGATCGGTCCCAACCGTGCGCACGACGCACCGTCAGGAGAGCCTCGCGCGCTGGAGCGAATTCGAAGTTCATGGCATGGTCGGAAAAGGCGGCATGGGCGAAATTTATCGCGCCGGTCAGAACGCCTTGCAGCGTGAAGTCGCCATCAAAAAAATCATCCCGTCGCATCTCGAATCCGACAACGCCAGCCAGATGGAGCAGTCGTTCATCTCCGAAGCGCTCGTCACCGGTTACCTCGGCCATCCCAACATCGTCCCCGTGTACTCGCTCGGACGCGACGACGACGGCAAGTGGTTCTTCACGATGAAGATGGTCTGCGGCATCGAATGGCGGCACCTGCTCCATCCCGAAAAATGCAAGAACGAGGAGATGAAAAAAGAAGCACTCAAACGCAATCTGGACACCGACGATCCAGTCCGCCGCGCCGCGCATCTCGAAGACAATCTCCGCATCCTCCTCTCCATCTGCAACGCCGTCGCCTTCGCGCATTCGAAGAAAATCATCCACCGTGATTTGAAACCCGAGAACATCATGGTCGGCGCGTTCGGCGAAGTCCTCGTGATGGACTGGGGTCTCGCCGTCGATGTCTCCGAAACTCCCGCGCCCATTGGCTCGCCCGATCACCGCGTCCCGGCGCGCGCAGACTGCGGCTTGGGCGGCACACCCTCTTACATGGCTCCCGAGCAAATGGCCACGGACGACGCCGGCCGCTATCTCGGCGAAAACCTGAATTGCTGGACCGACGTCTTTTTGCTCGGAGCTATGCTCCACGAAATCCTCACCGGAACACCGCCGTATTCTGGCCCGTCGATGAGTTCCGTGCTCCTTAAAGTTGCGACTTGCAACCCGCCTGATTTGCCCGAATCCGTCCCCGTCGAACTCGCTGGCATCTGCCGCAAAGCCATGGCGAAAAATCCCAGCGAACGCTTCGCCGACGCCGACGCCTTCCAACGCGCGCTCACCGATTTCATGCAACATCGCCAATCCGCTCTCGTCGCGTGCAAAGCCGAACACGAGGCCCACGGACAAGACATTCCCAGTCTCGCCCGCGCCGTCGTGCTCTACGATCAAGCGCTCGAATTGTGGCCCGGAAACACGGCCGCGCAAACCGCCGTCCGTGAAGCCCGCGTCGTCCTGGAACAGAAAGAACGCAAAGCCCGCGCGACGCGGCACTCTCTCGTCGCCGCCGTCGCCAGCATCATCATCGGCCTGACCATCGGATTCTTCTGGATTCGCTCCGAACAATCCAAAGCGATGAACTCGATGAACGCGGAGAAAAAAGCCAAAGACGCCGCGATGATTTCGATGACCGAAGAAAAGAAAGCGAAGGAGAAAGCCGTCGCCGCCGTACACTCGCAAGCCGTCAGTATCGCGCGCGGCTTGGTCGCACAAGGCGACGCCTACATCATGGCCGATCGCTTGGGCCAGGGCAAAGCGCGCTACGAACAAGCGTGGGACATGTTCAACGAGTTGAACGAACCCGCTGAGCGGGCGGAGTGGGGCATGTGGGGTTTTCACACTGCCGCCGTCACGCCCCTGTTGACGCTCTCGCAAAACGAATTGACCAGCGGCACCGGAACCGCCGCATTCTCCCCGGACGGAAAGCAAGCCCTCTCAGCCGGAACCGACGACGCGCTCCACCTCTGGGAAACATCTACCGGAATTCCCCTCGCCACGTTCAAAGGCCACACAAAAACACCCTGCTGCGTTGCGTTCTCCGCTGACGGAAAGTACGCGGTTTCGGGCGGACTCGACAACACCGTCCGACTTTGGGACATCGCCGCCGCAAAGCAGATTCATGAATTCACGCACTCTTCTCCGCTCATGAAATGGGTCTCATTCTCGCTCGATGGAAAACATTTATTGTCAGGCGGGAGCGACGGTACAGTGCTGACGTGGAATGTAGCGAGCGGCGCAAACACTGGAACCTTCAAGCGCGAAGCAGGCAGTCAAAGCATCATTCGAGAGTCGGCATTATCTGTTGTCGCCGAATCGTTTTCACCTCAATCGTGTCTCTTGATCTCCGGCGGAAATTTCAACGCCGTCTCCGTCTGGGACGCAGCCACCGGCAAACGGATTCACGAATTGTCGAGGAATAAAGACATCAGCTCCTTTATTTGGGGCGTCGCGTTTTCCGGCGACGGACGGTTGGGCGTCTCCGGAGGACGCGATAAATTTCTGCGTTGCTGGGACATTGAAAATGGAACGCTCGTCCGCGAATTCTCCGGCCACAACTCAGCGATCAGCGCAGTCGCGTTGTCGGCAGACGGCTCCCGCGCCGTGTCAGCAAGTTGGGATCAGACACTCAAATTGTGGGACCTCAGCGCCGGCCTGCAATCCGGAGATTTGATCGGACACACCAACAAAGTCGTCGGCGTCGCCATGTCGCCCGACGGTCGCAACATCCTCTCGCGCGGCCTCGATCAGACATTAAAAATGTGGGACGCCAACGCCCGATTTACACCACGTACTTTCAAAGGCCACACCTCAGGAATTGAGTGCATCGCGTTCTCACCAAACGGAAAACTAGCCGCATCCGGCGGACGCGATAGCTCGATCCGCATCTGGGATATCGAGACCGGAACCGAACTGCGCAAGATGCGCGCATACGCCAGATGCATCACCTTCAGCGCCGACGGAAAACGCGTCATTTCTGCGGACAACAATTCAACCGTGGTCCAGGAATGGAGCGTCGAATCCGGATTGAAAACACGCGAATTTATCATGCCCTTCAAGTGGGCGACGTTCTCACCCGACGGCAAATACGCATTTTGTGCGGGCAGCAAATTGATGGACTTCGACAGCACGGATGTGAAATTGTGGGACATAGAAAAGGGCGTTGAAGTGCGCAATTTTGAGGGTGCGGGCAACACATTTTACGACGCCGCGTTTTCAATCGACGGCGGATTCGGAGCTACCATCAACGCCGAAGGCGCGTTGAAAGTCTGGGCGCTCGCAACTGGAAAACGTGTCTGCGAAATCAAAGGCCAGTTCTACCGCGCCGCGTTCTCGCCCGATGGAAAACGCTTCGCGACTGGAAATTTAAACGGTGACGTCCAAATGTGGGACTCCGAAACCGGAACCAAAGTGCGCGACTTCTTCGGCCATTTGGAAACCGTCCGCACACTCGCATTTTCCCCTGACGGTCGCTTCATCGCCTCAGGCAGCGACGGCAAAACAGTCAAACTCTGGGACGTCGAAAGCGGCACCGAATTACGCGAATTTAAAGCCCACGTCAGCTCCATCGGAGCCGTCACATTCTCGCCCGATTCTCGACGGATTCTCTCCGGTGCGGAAGACGCCACGCTGAAACTCTGGGACGGGAGCTACGCCGCGCGCTATCGCGATTTGGATGCAAAAGTTGCGGACGCTCAAAAAGTACTCGCACAGAATTCGAAAGATGCCGCCGCATTGAACACGCTGGGAGAATGGTTCGCCTTCCGGGGCCTGAATGATCGTGCTATCGACGTCCTCGAACGCGCCCGCGCAAACGGCGCCACCGTCTCCGGTCTCACGCTCGGCCGAGCCTACGAAGCGCTCGGCAATCTTGAACGCGCCGCTGAGAATATTGACATTGAATTGACGCGCGTCCGAGGCGTCCTTACTTCACTTCCTCCGAAGGATTCGAATGAGCGCGAGCTGCGCGAGGCCAACGAACTCCAGTTAAGCATCAGCGTTCGGGTGCTCTACTCGCATCTGTCCGACGCGCCCAAGAAGGCCAAAAATCACGACGCCTACATCGCTGCAATCCAAAAATATCTGAGCATCTTCGAACGCGAAGTCAAGTCGCCCGACCTCTTGGCGGACAAACTCAACATGCACGCGTGGACAGTGCTGACCAACAAGGAGCCGGAACTCCGCGACCCGAAATTCGCTCTCCCGCTCGCGCGTCGCGCCGTTGCATTAACGAACGAAAAAGACCCATCCCCGCTCGACGTTCTTGCACTGGCTCTGCTCCGAAATGGATTCAAAGCCGAGGCTTTGGTGGCCATCAAAAAAGCGATCGCAATCCTCCCGCCCGACATGACACCCGCCGCGCGGAAGGAATATACGGATCTATTAAAGGAGATCGAAGAGGCGCAATAGCCCTCAGCGTTTGGCCTCCATATAATCCTCAGCGATGCCTTTGAGCAGGCGTTTAATATTCATCATTTTTTCGACATCCTTGACCTGCCCGCCGCCCGCTTCGGAGATGTAAAAGACGTCCGTCACCAAGCCTTGGTACGTCGCAATTTTCGCGAAATGAATACTGCAATTCAGATCAGCGAGCGCCCGGCTCAGACTGTATAGCAGCCCAATGCGGTCGCCGCATTTGACGTCTACGACCGTGTACTCAGGCGACATTTTATTATCAACGCAAATCACCGGATCAATCTTGCGCGCGAGACTCGGAGTGCGCGGAATTCGCCTGCGAGCGGATTCAATCTTCGCGAGAAAATCGGCCTGCCCGCTCAACACGCTGTCCAGGTTCGTCGCGATCTTTTTCCAAAACTCCTCATCCGGATTGAACGTGTCGAGTCCCGGCGCGACACGGAAATGATCGAGAATAATTCCGTCCGTCCGCGTGTAAGCGATGGCTGAGACGACGTTCACACCTTCACTCAAAAACGCTCCGCACACCTGCGAAAAACGCCGGGGCTTATCGTGCGTCACGATCCATATGTCCACGAGTTCGCCCGAGCCGCGCACAATCGAAACACTGTCACGCTTTTCCGCGCGCATGGTTTTGATCGCTTCAACATGCAGCACCGCATCGTCGAATCCGACTTCAACGATGTACCGACTCGGCACCTTCGCACAATGCTCACGCGTTAACGCCAAATTCCCGCTGGTTTCCGCCCACGCCGTCAAGCGTTCAACCAACAAACTTCGATCTTCTTCAGCAGCGGCATCGGCCAACGTGATCACACCCGATTCGCGGTTATCAATGTAGCGCAGCGTGTCCGAATAAAGCTCGGCGAGCAACGCGTCCTTCCACATCGGATACGAACCTTGTCCGACCGAAATCGAATCGCAGTACGTCAGAATAAACAGCAGGTCGAGCCGCTCTTTGCTGCCGATTCGCGCGGCCAATTCCTTGAGCATCGCGACGTCGCCTGTGTCACGTTTCTGGCTGATCTTCGACAGTGTCAGATGTTCTGTGATCAGCAGAATCAGCGTCCGAATCGTCGAATCACTAAGCCCCAATCGCTCACCGATCGCCGGGACCATGAGCGCGCCGCGTTCGCTGTGCCCGGCGGCTCCGCGCGACTTGCCGAGGTCGTGCATCAAGCACACCAACCGCAGGATGTGCGGGCGCGGCAGGGCTTCGAGAATCGAACGCCGGAAGCGGTCGTTGCGTTCGACGGACGCGTACAAATCATCCGCAGCCCGCACGACCAACAGCGTGTGTTCATCGACCGTGTAGTCGTGATACGCGTCGCTTAAAACCAGCCCTTCAATTTCGCTGAACTCCGGCAGATAGGTGCCGAGCAAACCCGTGTCGCGCATCGAGCGCAGCGTGTTTCCGACGTTGGCGCGCATACGCATCAGCGTTTCGAAATGCTCGCGCGGCGCCGGATCGCAGCGTGATGCGTCGTTGATGTCGTGCAAGCGAGCGCGAATCGAAGCGGCTATGTCCGTCCCAATTGAGATCGACTGCCGCGCAGCATGGACGAACGCGCGCATCGCCAATTCCAGCCAGTCCGCGCCATCGAACATGCCCTGGCGAGACGCGTAAAGATACTGTCCGACACGCGTGAAATCGTCGTCTAACCGGACGCGTTTAAGCTTCTCAACGTTCTTCGACGCAACTGCTTTTTCTTCAAGATACCGCCGCGTCACCGTCTGCGCGAGGCGATGGACCGCAGTCGCCGCGCGGTAATAATCTTTCAGCAGCACGTCCACCGCGCGCAAGTCGTCCGCCGGTTCGCAACCCAAATCGGCGGCGACAGCTTGTTGCATTTGGAAGTCCAAGACGTCTTGTTTTCGTCCGCACAGACAATGCAGTGAGACGCGCAATGTCAACAGCCGTTCGTACCCGGACTTCGCGTCCGCAATGCTCGCTTCCGACACCAGTGGCCGGTCCTTCAAGCGCGGCAGATGTCCCGAAAGCTGGCTCGCAATATCGATCCATACCGCGAGCTGATAATCGCGCAGCGCACCGGGGCTGTCCTTGATGTTCGGCTGTGTCCGGTGAACCGACTGCCCTTTCCAACGCTCCAGCGCTTCCTGAAATTTCGCTTCGACAAACCGCCGCCCGTACGTTTTGAAGAACGTGGGCATTTCAACTTTGCAGAATGATTCTGAGAACGCGTGGTCGCCAGCTACGAAGCGGGATTCGAGCAGCGACGTCGCGGTTTCAAGCGTGCTGTCGTCCGTGTCCTCCATGCGCATCGTACAATCTTTCGGGCAGCGCACCGAATGGCCGATCTGCAATCCGCAATCCCACATTGGATGCAAAATACTTCCGACGAGCGTGTCCAACTGTTCGTCGGAGGCGTGGTCGCGGTGCAGAATCATCATGTCGATGTCGGAATACGGCGCAAGTTCTGAACGTCCGTAACTGCCCAGCGCGACGATCGCAAATCCGGAATTCTCGCTTGGAAGTCCCGCCCGTTTCAGCGCGAAGTTCAGCAGCAGTTGCAGCATGTGATCCGCATGAGCCGAGAGCGATTCGCCCGCAGCGCGTCCGCCTTGAACGCGGTTGATCTCCGCCGCCGACGCGCGCGCACTCTTCCACGCGGCCTTCAGCGCGTTCATGACAGTCGTGCCCGGCACTCCGCCGTTCAGCTCCGCCAGCGCAGACTCGACCGGTCGAAATGGGTCGGCGAGTATGATGCTCGTTTGGGGTGTCGTTTGTTTTGTCGTGGTCATGACGTGTAGTTTAATCAAGACAGGCGAAATCTTCAATGTGTCCTTCTTAAAGGAGCGGCGGCAATCCTGACGCCGTACCGCTGTCCAGTTCAATCGTGCTTCATGACGCGCACATTTTTTTGCCGCTTGTAGCCGGAAAATTACGTCTAACATGCGCAGGTCGTTTTTTCGTATCCTTTCGTGCGAGGCAGAGCCCTTCATGTTTCAACGGTTGACGCATCGTGTTACCGGGCGTTTCGTCGTGGTCGCAGCCATATTAATGGTCGCCTGTGCTCAGAGCGCTGACACCGACTGGACGAAGATCGAGACCAAATTTGTCCCGCTTCAATCCGTCCGCCAGGTTTTAACGCCGGGATGCTTCGACCGGACGTTATGGCATGTCTTCCCCGTTGGCGTGAAAGGCGCAGCCGCTGACACCGGACTGCCGCACGGCGGCATGGACAAAACTGGCAAACCGCGACCGGCGATCGTCGCAAAATTTGCGAAGGACGTTGTCTTTATCGATTTCACTGGCGACGGAAAATCGACAGCTGAAAACACCAAACGCATCACGCCCGAAGGCTGGAGCGACCCGTTTCAATGCGACTTGAATTTCGATGACGGCTCCACAGCCAAATACGCGTTCCGAATCAAGACGGTCATTGAAGGCGAGAAATACGCGATTCTTCGAGCCGGGGCGCGGACGTTTGAATTCGGTGGCAAAACGGTGACGCTGTTCGACGATGACGGCAACGGACTCTACAACGACGCCGGACGCGATTCCGTCTTGGTCAATGGCCAGCCTGTGTGTGTGCTGGGAAAGCACATCCGGATTGGAGAAGACACGTTCGAGCTCATTGTCCACGCGTCCGGCGAACGCGTCGAGATTCGCCCGATGCCGAAAGACACCGTCACCGGCATCATCGAACCCTTCGAAAAATATGAACCCTCGCAACGCTCCGAAAATCTCAAATTGCATACGCTCATTTTTTACGGCCCTGAAGGCTCGTTCGCCTGCGACGACACGCACCGCGTGATCAAAGCACCCGCCGGGCTGTACGACCTCGTCTTCGGATTGTTCGAACGCAATGGCGAACTCGTTTACATCAAGAAGGGCGAGAAGACCAGTTTCACCGTCACGGCAAACATCAAGACGCAACTGAAATGGGGCGGGAAAATCAAAGCCAAATTCTCATTGATCAGCGACGGAGAAGACGTGACGCTCGGAGTGCCACATTATTTTGGCCAGATGTCAGAAGAGTATTTTCCTGACAGCACCAAGCAGACGGTGTGCAGCGCGAGGATTTCTCAGGTGTATCGAGACCGGACCAATTTTGACATCGAAGGCTTCGTGCCGTTCGGAGCTAAAAAATTCGAGACGCTGCCGGACGGCTCGTTCAAGCCCATTATTTTCAAACGCTATCGCACCGTCAACGACGAGTACGAAGGATACGTCGAGTACACCTCCGGCATCATGGGCCGCGTTGAAGGTAAGGAACGGCTGGCGTTCGTTTACCGTAAGAAAAAATAAACAATCGCATTCACACACTTCAAAAATACGTATAGACACGCAACGCGAAATTGATAAGCTACACACACATTTAAACTAACAATAAAAAACACGCCAAAATCAATTCGAAGGCCTTGCTCTTTGAGGTCCGTCGAAATGAAAAATGAAGCGGGGGGAGCCGTGTTATGCAAAACCCACACGATTACAATCAGCTTCGAAAGCAAGCTCAGACACTGTCGTTCGTCGGCAACTTTGTCCGGGTAATGATCATTGTCTTGATTCCGACCATCATGGGCGTTGGCGTTTATTTGCTGACCGTCGGGCCGGAATTGCCGTGGAAACGCGAACCGATTAAATCGTGGATCGAGGGTGCCGCCGTTCCGAAGCCACCGCCGCCGGACGTTCCGATGCCGCCGCCCGAAGTGGCTCGGCGCGAGGTTCCGCAGTTGCCTTCAGCTCCGCCGCTCCCGCTGCCCGACGCTCCTCCGCCGGATACAGACGATCCGAAAGTACTTCCGAAAGAGGGCGTGAATGGACTGATTACGGATAAGCCGGACCCGCGTGAAGTCATCAAAGAAAAAATTATCACGGCTCGCGACCTGATCGACCAGGCCACGAAAAGCCGCGATCTGCTGGCCAAGAAATTGAAGTCCGCAGAATCGTGGATGCCGAAGGCTGAGGCTGACGTGAATCGATATCAAGCAGAAGTCAACACAGCCGTGGCAAATTTACAGGCGCGTCAAACCAACGGCGTGCCCCGGGGCTTGACCCAAGCCTTGAGTAGTCTACAAATTCAAATTGAGACCGCCAATCGCCACTTGATGGATGCGGAGACAAATTACATCAGCAAACGGGACGCAGTCACCCTGGCGCAAAAGAATTACGACACGGCCTGTGGCATCCTCGAATCAGTTCGCACTCAAATGATCACTCTCTGCAAAGAGGCAGAGAAATTGACGACTAAAGAGGGCGCACAAAACTAATCAATTACGCCGTGCTAAACGGATGAACAAAAAACACGGAGCCTACATCGCTCCGTGTTTTTACATACATTCTTTCCTCTGCCGTTCCTCTGTGCCTCTGTGGTTAATCAAGCGTTCGAGTTTAGTTGGCGAGCACATCGATCTTGCGGGCTTTCGCTGGGCCGGCTTTGGTCAGTGTGACGCGCAGGACGCCGTTTTTGATCGAGGCTTTGATGCTGTCGCGATCAATTTCATCCGCGAGTTTGAACGCGCGTTCGTAGTTGCCTTCGTCGTATTCAACGTACGCGACCGTGTAACCGGCGGGCGCGGTCGATTCGACTTTTCCACGAATGGTCAGTACGCTTTTTTCGAGCGTGATGTCGAGCGTTTTCTCGTCGACTCCCGGCACATCCGCGACCAATTCGACGTGCTCTTTCGTCTCGTAAACATCCGCGCGCGGCATGAACACTTTCGTCGCCACAGCAGGCCGTTCGCATGTCGCGTCCGTTCCGCAACACGCCTGATTAATGGGTTTCGTTTCCGTCGCAGTCATAAGTCAATCCTCCGTAAATGAGTGGTTAATTAGTTACGTCTCAAGAGCCGCGCACGCTAGTAAGCGGCCAAGCGCGGCCCATTCTTAAAACGTGTAGAATTCTTACAGCGCCGCGATGGCGATCTTGCGCGGCTTGTCTGATTCAGCGCGCGGCAACGTGATCGTCAACGTGCCCTTGTCGAACTGTGCGGTGCTCTGAGTCGCATCGACTTTGAACGGCAAATTCAGCACCCGAGCGAACTGCCCGCGCAAGCGTTCCGAGCGCAACGTGCGAGCCTCTTCTTTCAAATCCAAAGCACCCCGATTCCCGCGCAACGTCAGTGTGTTGTTGGCTACGGTGATGTCGAGCTCCTCCAATTTGACGCCCGGCAATTCCGCTTTGACGATGGCTCCGTTATCGTTCGTGTACACATTGACGGGCGGAAATTCATGGACCGCACCGCTGGCTCCCGAAAAAAGTTCGTTCACAGCTTCACGCAATAGTCCAAATTCCCGCGCCGGCTGATAGCAAAGACTTCCGTACATATCCGTCCTCCTTTTCAAGGCGTCCACAATCGAGATCGTTCGTTCAATCTCCTGAAATGGATAAAAGCATTTGACATGCCAGATGGAAATGAATCGGATTGTGTTTCTGTAAGCTATTGAAGATAAATAGAATGGCGGGATGATCTGAAGGCGAGTGTTTGTTGTGGTGAGTAAAAATGACGTAGCAAGCAGTACGTCACGAAAAAATAATCGGGCCAAAAAGACAACTCAACTCCGTCTCAACACCTTCCCGGGCCGAGCATCCAAAATCACGCCGCTCTTCACCACGCACTCGCCGTTCACATACACGCGATCAATACCCGTCGGAAAGCGATTCGGGTGCGCGTATGTCGCTTCGTCGCGAATCGTTTCGGCGTCGAAAATGACGAGGTCCGCGAACGCGCCGGGACGGATCACGCCTCGGTCGCGGATGTAAAATGTGTCGGCCGGAAGACTCGTCATGCGGCGGATGGCTTCTTCCAACGAGAACAATTTTCGCTCGCGGACGTACGTCGAAAAGACGCGTGGAAATGTTCCGAACGTTCTCGGATGCGGTGACGATTGCGCCGTCGGGCCGGTGATGTTTCGAGCCGTTGCGTCGCTCGCGATCATCGTGAAATCCCAGGACAAAATAGTTTCGAGGTTCTCCTCGCACATCATGAAGAAGACAGCGCCCGTGCGCAGCTCATCTTCAATCGCGATGCGGCGAAACGCTTCGAACGGGCGGACCTTCCAACGCTCGGCGATGTCGGCGAGCGTCCGACCGGCGATCTCGTCGCGCAACGTCGGATTGTTCACGCTCGCGATTTGGACGCGCTCCCAATAGTCCGGCGCTGAATTCAATGCGAGTACTTCTGCTTCAAGTTGTGCGCAGATCGCGTCGTCGTTCAGCCGCTTGAGTTCCTCCGCATTGCCCCCGGCGAACGCCCAGTTCGGAAGAATCGTATCGAGGCTCGTCGCTCCAGCCGTGTACGGGTAGCGGTCGGTGTGAAAATCGAGCCCATCGCGCCGCGCTTGCAGCAGCGTCTTTTCCAAGAACGCGATCTTGTGCCAGTTGCGTTGATGCGCGGTTTTCAGATGCGAAATTTGAGTGCGCGCGCCGCTGGACCGTGCGACATCGAGCGTCTCATCAATCGCCGCTTCAAGGCCGTCGGATTCGCTGCGCATGTGGCTAGTGTACAACGCGTTTTTTCGCGCGCAGATCGTGGCCAGATCGTGGACTTCTTCGCGCGGAGCGAAACATCCAGGCGGATAAACGAGGCCGGTCGAGAGGCCGAAGCATCCGGCGTCAAGCGAAGCTTCGACATGTCGACGCATCGCGTTCTGACCGTCGAGGCCGATAGGCGAATCGTCATAACCGTTGACCGCCGCGCGCAGCGAACCGTGACCGAGCAGAAAGCCGCGATTGATCGCGCTGCGTTTGGTCTCAAGAACGCTGAAGTAATCATCTGCGCTCGTCCAATTCAAAAACGTATCCGGCGAGTGCCATTCATCGCGGGCCTCGCGTTCGAAACGCGCCCTGAGCGGGCCAAAAAGAGGGAAGGGGGAGTGTCCGCAATTGCCGCTGATTTCAGTCGTCACGCCACACGCCACTTTTCCAGCGGCGGAATTGTCGATCAGCGGCTCGAGTTCACCGTGCGCGTGAATGTCCACAAATCCCGGGGCGAGAACGCGCCCGTTCAAATCAATGCGTTCGACATCTGCGTGGAGAACGTGAGGTAAATGTTCAGCGATGGCAAGGATGCGCTCGCCGTCAACAGCCACATCGGCGCGCCGTGCAGGCGACCCCGTTCCATCGATGACGCTGCCGTTTTCGAAAATAATCATAGAGACATCACTCACTCGATACCCTGATAGTCATCGTCATGATCGACTCTCAGCCTCCATCTATAATGATAAAATCCGACACAAGTGTCGTGCTCGCTCAGCGAATCAATTCTGTATAAGCCCGCATCGAATACAAATATCACCCAAATTGGTTGAATATGATCAGACTGTGGCTATTTGAGTTCAG
>JBAXUS010000151.1:0-15166 GCA_037129555.1 Planctomycetota bacterium | reverse complement strand
CCCTCCCCGCCCCCGTCAATTCCATTTCACCCTTTTTCACAAGAATTCATCGCACTTTACTCACATCAGGCACATAACGTGTTTACAATCCACGCCTTATCCCTTCAAAAATATTTAGCAAAGCAACGGCCAAATTGGGCTATTCGAAGATGATGGTTCTGTTTTTATGCAGAAAGACACGCTCTTCGAGCATCAATTTCAGTGCTTTTGCCAGTACAACCTTCTCAATATCACGCCCTGCTTGTGCCATATCGGCAGCTGTATGTGCATGATTGACCGGTTGGATGCCTTGGGCGATGATCGGCCCGGTATCAAGCTCTTCCGTCACCACATGCGCTGTTGCTCCAATGATCTTGACGCCCCGTTTGAACGCTTGGCGGTACGGACTGGCTCCTGTAAAGGCTGGCAGAAATGAATGATGGATGTTGATAATGCGATTGGGAAAAAGATTCAAAAATCCCGGCGTCAGCGTCCGCATGTACTTCGCCAGCACGATGTAGTCCGGATTGTACACGCCCAGGACGCTCAACACTTCTGACTCGTGATCCGCTCGCGAGAGGTTTTCGTGGCTCACGACATGAAACGGAATCCCGAACTGGCGCACGAGCGGCTCCAGCGTCGGGTGATTCGCCACCACGGCGCAAATCCGCGCGGGCAATTCGTCATACGCGTGACGCAGCAACAAGTCGCCGAGGCAATGCGGCTCTTTGGTCGCCATCAACACAATCGGGCGTTTGCGGGACGGAGCGAGGCGTATGATAGCCGCGTCAGGCAGCAGTGTCCGCAGTTCCTCGACAAGCGGTTGGAGCGGCGCGTCTCCGTTGAAAGCCGTGCGCATAAAAAAGCGGTCGTCGCTCGTCGCATCAACGAATTCGTGATTGCTCACGATGTTGAACCCATGGCGAAAAAGCACGCCGGTGATTTTGTAAACGAGGCCCTTTGCATCCGGGCTTTCAATGAGCAGAAGATGTGTGTGCATGCGCACATTTTAACATCGAACCAGAGACATGTGCCACCATTTTTGCAGTGGAACTCCGTAAATCAATGGTCTTGATTTCCAGACGCCTCGCACACTGCAGTCGCAACGCCCGAATTTTTAGCCGCTTGCGCCGCCGCGCTTCCGGCGCATAATTAAGCACAGGACGCAACTCGGAGCCCCGCCCCTATGGCCTTGGCCGCTAAATACGGAATTATTTCAGACGTTCACGCGAACTTCACCGCGATGACGATGGCACTCGAACACTTGGAAGCCGCAGGTTGCGACGCGATTTTAAATCTCGGCGACCTGGTGGGCTACGGTGCCCAGCCGGCGGAGTGCGTCGCGACGATCCGAGCGCTGCCACATTGCATCTCGATCATCGGCAACCACGACCGTCAAGCCATGGGCGAAAAAGACGACCGCATGCGTAAAACCGCTGCGAAAGTGCTGGAATGGACCGCCGAACATCTGACAGCGGACGACCTCGCATTTTTAAAAACGGTACCGCAGGGATTGGTGCTCGAAGAAGCGTTTATTCTTGTTCACGGCTCACTCGTGGAGCGCGACACCTACTTGCTGTCGTCGCCAGAAATCACGCGCAACATGAAGAGCATGATCGACGATTTTCCGAAATCAAAAGTGTGCTTCTTCGGCCACACACACGTCCCCATGCTGATCGGCACGAAAGCAAACGTGACCGATTTGCAGGAAACGAAGACGTTCAAACTAGACCCCAACGAAAAATACATGATCAATCCCGGCAGCGTCGGCCAGCCGCGCGACAAATGCCCACTGAGCAGCTTCGGAATTTTCGATACGAAGAATTGGACGATGACGTTCATCCGCAAACCATACGATTACCGCGCGGCGCAGAAGCTGATCATTGACAACGGCCTGCCGGAGAAATTCGCACGAAGACTAGCGCTGGGGATCTGAATTCATTCCCCGCTTTTATTGTCATTCTGGATGCGACGTTCCAATATTCCTGCAAGAATGTACAGCAACATGACGCAAGGGATTCCATTGATAATTCCCGATACAAGAAACGAACCTTGTTCGGGATTGTTGGAATATCCTTCCCATTGAATCATCGTCCAGATTGGCCAACCGTAGATTTTCGTCGTGAGAGTCTTATTTGTAATTGGATCAACATACGATTTGGTTTGTTTCGGAACTGCGTTGGCCCAGATCATCCCGCCGGCCGCGAACATCATCACGATTGCCGTTGATAGATGAATCTGGAACCGCCCATTCGATTTTGTCTCATGAGCCATAACGCACCACTCACCCCTTCGGCTGCTGCTGCGTCACGCAATGAATCGCGCCGTACCCGCCCACCAAATCATTGCAACGAATCCCGACGATCTTTCGCCCCGGGAAAAAGTCGCCCAAAATGCCTTTCGCTTTTTCATCGTTCGCGTGTCCAAACACAGGCACCAGCACCGCGCCATTACCGATGTAGAAATTGGCGTAGCTGGCTGGCAGGCGTTCTTCCGCCGGACGCGTGTCATGCTGCACGCCCCGGAATACTTTTCCGGGCATGGGTAATTTAACGATATTGAAACTCGCTCCGTTCACATCTTTCGCCGCCAGTAGCCGTTCGTAGTTCGTGCGGAGCGCCGCGTAATTTACGTCGCTTTCGTCGTCTTCGTAAATCGTCACGATGGTGTTTTCAGTGACGAAACGTGCGAGGTCGTCGATGTGCCCGTCCGTATCGTCGCCCATGATGCCGTCGCCCAGCCAGATCACATTGGACGCCCCGAGATACTCGTCGAGCCGCGCTTCGATCTGCTTCTTCGAGAGCGTTGGATTTCGATTCGGATTGAGCAGCACGCATTCGGTCGTCAACAACGACCCTGCTCCATTCACATCTATCGATCCGCCTTCCAGAACCATGCGCGGGTGAAAGCACGGGACATCCACAATCGCTGCCGCGCGTTCCGGAACTTTGTCGTCGTCGTCCCAAGGCGGATACTTGCCACCCCAGGAATTAAAGCGCCACGCGACCGCCGCAACGGGCGCAGCAGCCGCATCGGAAGCAGGAGTCACCTTCTTCGAATCGCGGGTCACAAAGATCGGGCCGTGATCGCGCGCCCATGCGTCGTTGGTCGGAATCTGATGAAACAGAATCGAGGCGCTGGCGATGCCGTTGCTCGTGAGCAGCTGGCGCACACCCATTTCCGCCGTCTCGTTGCGCACACAGATATGGACGTTCTCGGCAGGGCAGAGCGAGCGGACAATCTCAGCGAACACAATCGGAATCGGCCCAAAATTACCGACCCACGTGCGCGGGTTGTGCGGCCACGAAAGCCACGTGCCCTCATGCGGCACCCATTCGGCGGGCATTGAATAGCCCAAGTTCTTCGGAGTTTCAGCCACGATTTTTAAAATTCCACTCGAAACGAAACAATCTGACAGGTCCGCAATGATAGCCTGAACCGCTCTGGAAAAAAGCGCAAAGGGCAGGCGATGCGAGGGTTCACATGTTCTTAAAAACGGGCACCCGACGATCTCTCGCAAAGACGCAAAGAAGAGTAGAGCCGATTTTTAATCGGCTTAGCAGTCGCAAGAATGAGCCGATTAAAAATCGGCTCTACTCTTTGCGAGAGACTATTTCCGTCGATTTCGACGTCCGGCATACGGTGCCGGATCTTCCGCCGCGACGAGATCGGGGAAGTCGAAGAGCGGCGCTGCTTCGCCGCGCATGGATTTTGCCGGGGCGCTGCGTTTGGTGCGTTTCTTGCGCAGGCCACCGATGCCTCGGTCTGCTTTTTTACCGCCCTTCAATTCCAAAATACGGTCGCGCAAGGACGCGGCCTCTTCGAAGCGGAGTTCGTCGGCGAGGCGCTCCATTTCGATTTCGAGCGCCTGAATCTGCTCCGCGCGTTCAAGCGTGTCGGCGCCGATTCCGGTGATGGCCTCTTCGAGTTCACGGCTTTCGCGTTGGGCGATGACGGTCTCGATACCGTCGGTGATCTCGCGCAGCACTGTCGTCGGGACCATGCCGTGCTTGGCATTGTAGGCGAGTTGAATCGTGCGACGGCGCTCGCACTCCTCCATGGTTTCGGACATCGCCTGGGTCATGCGGTCGGCGTACAGAATGACCTGCCCCGCCGAATTGCGCGCGGCGCGACCGATGTTCTGGATCAGCGAACTTTTGCTTCTCAAAAAGCCTTCTTTGTCGGCGTCGAGCATCATCACCAGCGAGACTTCGGGCAAGTCGAGGCCCTCACGCAACAGATTGACACCGACGAGGACGTCAAATTTTCCCTGGCGCAGCATCTTCAGAATTTCAACGCGTTCGATGGCGTCGATTTCGGAGTGCAAATAGCGGCACTTGATCCCGGCCTCGCGCAAATACGTCGAGAGGTCTTCTGAGAGCCGCTTGGTCAGTGCCGTGACGAGCACGCGTTCGTTGCGCGCGGCGCGGATGCGGCACTCATTTAAAATGTCCTGAATTTGGCCGTCCGTCTTGCGGATTTCAATCGGCGGATCGACGAGACCCGTCGGGCGAATGATCTGCTCGATGACACGCCCTTCTGATTTTTTCAATTCGTAATCACGCGGCGTGGCGCTGACATAAATCGTGGCCGGCATAATCGCTTCAAATTCAGTGAACTTCATCGGCCGGTTGTCCATCGAGCTGGGCAGGCGGAAACCGTGTTCAACGAGGTTGCGTTTGCGCGACATGTCGCCTTCATACATCCCGCCCACTTGCGGAATGGTGACGTGCGATTCGTCGATAAAAAGCAGGTAATCGTCCTTCGGAAAAAAGTCCATCAAATTAAACGGACGCGTCCCCGGTGCGCGGCCATCGAGGTGCCGCGAATAATTCTCGATCCCCGAGCAATAGCCCACTTCTTCAATCATTTCGAGATCATAGCGGGTGCGCATTTCAAGCCGTTGCGCTTCGAGGATTTTGCCCTCGTCGCGCAGCACCTTCAGCCGCGTTTCCAATTCATTTGTGATGCCTTCGATGGCGTTCGGCAGATTGTTTTCAGGCATGACATAATGCTTCGCCGGGAAGATCGCGGCACGTTCGAATTCTTTCAGAATCTCACCGGTAAGTGGATTGATTTCGTAGAGTCCGGAGATCGTGTCGAAGTCGAGTTCGATGCGGATCGCGGTCTCTTCGTAGGCCGGGAAGACATCAATGGCGTCGCCACGCACCCGGAATTTGCCGCGCGAAAAATCGAGTTCGTTGCGCTGGTAATGATTCTCGCTGAAGCGGCGCAGCAACTCCGTGCGGTCCACGACCTGCCCTTTTTCAACGAGCACCGCCATCTGTGAATACAAATCCGGCGAGCCGAGGCCGTAAATGCACGAGACGCTGGCGACGATGATCACGTCCGAGCGCGACATCAGCGCCGAGGTCGCGGCCAGACGCAGGCGGTCGATGTCCTCGTTGATCGCGGCATCTTTTTCGATGTAAATATCACGCGAGGGGATGTAGGCCTCAGGCTGGTAATAGTCGTAATAACTGACGAAATACGCGACTGCGTTGTTGGGGAAAAAGGCTTTGAATTCACTGTAGAGCTGCGCAGCAAGCGTCTTGTTGTGACTGATCACGAGGGCGGGCTTTTGCAGCTGCTGGATCACGTTGGCCATCGTGAACGTCTTGCCCGAGCCGGTCACGCCCAGCAGTGTCTGATGCTTCTGCCCACGCTGCAAGCCATCGACGAGCGCCTCGATGGCTTTGGGCTGATCGCCCGCTGGGGCGTAATGAGAGGCCAGTTCAAACATGCGTGTGGACGCCAACTTTCAAACACGAATTGATGCAGCGCGACCCGCGTTGCGATGTGATCAGTTTAGGATGGGCGCGGAAAAAGTCATTGAGAAATTGTAAGTCTACTTAAATATTAGGTGCATTACCGGACGTGCACTGCCGTTCCCCTCTCCCCTTGAGGGAGAGGGCGGACGAGCGTACCCGCTCGCCGGGTGAGGGGTAGGCGTGGATAAAATAAAACGCGCTGGGATTAATCAACGGTTACCCCTCACCCCGCGAGACGGAACAGCTGTCTCGTCGGCCCTCTCCCTCAAGGGGAGAGGGAGTGGCAACTGCAACTCCGGTGATGCACCCCCCTGCTAATTGCTGCATGTGTAGTCGTGGCGAAAAGCCTGGGATTGGTGTAAAATTTGGGCATGGATGATTTCGACACGCCCAGCGCTCCCAATGCGGACTTGCTGCATTTATTGAAGCAGTACTTCGGCTACGAATCGTTTCGACCGCTGCAGGAAGAGATTATTAATGACGCTCTTAATGGACGCGATGTGTTTGCCCTGCTGCCCACTGGTGGAGGCAAATCGTTGTGCTATCAACTGCCGGCCGTGGCGCGGTCCGGGCTGACGGTGGTCGTGTCGCCGTTGATTGCATTGATGAAAGACCAAGTGGACGCGATGCAGGAAGCCGGTGTCGCGGCGACGTTTTTGAATTCCTCGCTCGACGGCCCCGACGCAAAACGGCGTTTTGCTGGACTCCACAATAACCAGTACCGGCTGCTGTATCTGTCGCCTGAGCGGCTGGCCATTCCCGGATTCGTCGAGACGCTGAAAAGCTGGAACGTCGAGCAATTCGCGATCGACGAGGCGCATTGCATCAGCGAATGGGGTCACGATTTCCGGCCTGAGTACCGCCAGTTGCAGACGATCCGCGCGCATTTTCCGGGCGTGCCGTTCATGGCGTTGACGGCCACCGCGACCGAGCGGGTTCGCGCGGACATCATCAAGCATTTGAAACTCAAAGACGCGGGCACGTATGTCGCGAGCTTCAATCGCCCGAATTTGACGTACCGCGTGATCAACAAAGAGAAGCCGTACGATCAATTGGTGGCCTTCATCAAAAAGCGCCCGGGCGAATGCGGGATTGTGTATTGCCTGAGCCGCAAAGGCGCTGAGGATAACGCGGACCGGTTGCGCGCGGACGGCATCAAAGCGGTGCCGTATCACGCCGGCTTGGAAGGCCGCGAACGTGCGCGGAATCAGGAATTGTTTTTGCGCGACGAAGCGAAAGTCGTCTGCGCAACGATCGCGTTCGGTATGGGGATCAACAAGCCGAATGTGCGCTTTGTCGTGCATTACGACATGCCCAAAAATATCGAAGGCTATTATCAGGAGACCGGGCGCGCCGGACGTGACGGATTGCCCAGCGACTGCCTACTATTATTCAGCGCAGGCGATGTCGCGAAGCTCTTGCGATTTATTGACGACATGAGCGATCCCGCCGAGCAGCAGCACGCGCGGAAGCAGCTCAATCAGATGGTGAATTATGGTGAGTGTTCAACATGCCGCCGCGCGGTACTGCTGAATTATTTCGCCGAGACCTATCCCGAGGCGGATTGCGCGTCATGCGACAACTGCCTCGCACCGAGACCCTCCTACGACGGAACGATTGACGCGCAGAAATTTTTGTCGTGTATCTATCGCTTGAATGAGCGCGGATTCAAACCATCCATTAAGAACGTTGCGGAGGTGCTGACTGGTGCGCAATCCGACATCCTCATCAAATGGAGTCTGGACAAAGTTTCGACGTACGGTATCGGCAAAGACAAGAGTTTAAAAGAGTGGAACAATGTTGGCCGAGAATTGATTCGACTCGGTTTCTGTTTTCAAGACCAGGTCAATTACAATCATTTGACGGTCACTCCAGCGGGTATGACCGCATTGAAGGAGCGGCGTACGTTTCATCTCACACAACCCATCAATAAACCCGGTGAGAAGCAACGCGTCGAGAAAACGGCGAAGCACGTGGGTGAAATCATCTGCGACGAGACATTATTCGAGCGCTTACGCGTGTTGCGGAAAAGCATCGCAGACGAGCGAAATGTCCCAGCTTATGTCGTCTTCAACGATTCGACCCTGCGGTTGATGGCTCAAAAATACCCGACGAGCGAGCCGGATTTTGCGCGGATCAGCGGCGTCGGCGACAAGAAGCTGCGCGAATTCGGCGACGCATTTATCCGCGAGATTCTCGACTTCCTGATCGAAAATCCGAAGCGTGATTTTGGGCCGGTCGAGCAGACGACTCCGGTGGCAATTGCGATTACAACGAAACGCGAACGTCCTGCCTCTGGATTGAGTATAGACAAATCGATTGCAGAAACGCTCCGACTTGTCCGTGCAGGAAAAAGTCTTGCCGAAGTGGCCGCTACGCGTGACATGACAGAATCAACCATTGCAAAACATATCTGCCAGGCACTTGAGCACGGCGAATCCGTTCCGCTTGACAAAGTGACTACGACCGAAAATCGTACACGTATTCGCGAGGCTTTCGCGAATCACGGCATGGCACCATTGACACCTGTATTTGAAGCACTCGGCGGAATGGTCAGTTACGATATTTTGCGAGTGATTCGCGCCGCGAGCCCCGGGGGAAAGGAAGCAACAGCGGAAGCGAGTGAAATATTTACGATGCGCCGTGAGGAAATGCGGACCGTTTTTCCAAACACCTATTCATCGTTTACGGCGGAAGAAGACCGTCGGTTGCTGGAGCTGTTTGCAGAGAACGCAGACATTGAATCCATTGCCACCGAAATGGGGCGACAGCCCTCGTCGATCACGGCGCGGCATTTGAGCCTGACCGATCCTGCCGCCGCCGAAGCCAAATCAAAAGCAATTAAAACAGCACTCGTCCCAGGGCAAGCCAAAGGCTGGAGCTGCGACGACGACATTCTCCTGCGCGCACTCGTAAAAGCCGGGAAGAAGAGTGATCAACTCTCGATCATCCTGCAACGCCCACCGAACGAAATCAAAGAACGCATGAAGGAATTAGGTGTGAAGTGAGCTGTTGCCCTTAGCCCCGAAGGGGCGTCATAATGCAGCCCAGGGCGTAAGCCCTGGGTTTAAACACCATGCGAATTGGAGCCCCGACGGGGCGGTATAAATCGCCCGGGCAAGCGGCCTGCCAGCACATTATGCCGCCCTTTCAGGGCTTTGTATTCTCTCGCAATTCCAACCCAGGGCTTACGCCCTGGGCTACATTATTTCGCCCCATTGGGGCTGTTAAAAGTTGCGTTCATTTCCGATCCTTCAATTCCAGAATCTTGCTCTTGGGCAGTCGCGCGATAAACGTCGCGCCGCGATTGGGATGGTTTTCGAGCGACAAATCGCCGCCATGCTCTTGAACGATGCGCCGCGCGATGGACAGGCCCAGACCGGTACCATGTTCTTTCGTCGAGAAAAAAATCTCGAAGATGCGCGCTTCATTGGCCGCAGAAATGCCGCCGCCATTGTCTTCGATACTCACTTCAACACCGTCATGCGTCTCGCGCGTCCGCAACGTGATCGTGCCGTGTTCACCAATCTGCTCCATCGCGTTGGTCAATAAATTCAAAATCACGCCGCGCCCGAACTGGTGCTGGTCGAGCGGAATGGGATACAGTTCGTTTTGAAAATCACGTTCGATGCGGATCTGCCGGCGTTCGCATGACGGCGCGATGAATTGAACCACGTCCTCCAACAACCGGTTCATGTCCGTCGGCAGCAATTCCATCGTGGGCGGTTTGGCGAAGGCGAGGAACTCCGAGAGTAATTCCTGCAACCCATCCACTTCGCGCGCGATCAATCCCAAGCGGCTTGAAAACTCCCCGCGCCGGGATTCTTCGACCGATCCGAGGTCCTCGCGCAGTAGATCCAGATTAAGTTTCATCGCGCTCAACGGGCTGCGAATTTCATGCGCCAACCCCGACGCCAGTGTGCCGATGTACGCAAGCCGCGTGGCTTTCTCCAGCCGCGCCTCGCGTTCAAGTTGCTTTTTGTTGCGTGATGGATGTGCCATGATGCGATCATTCCTGTGCCAATGTCTCAGCGTTCCCGCACCATTCTATGCGGGAACGCTGAAACAGAAAACAGGAAACGCAGGTGTTAGACCACGATCACTTTAGCGGGCGGGATGCCGTTGAAGATGACCGCGCTCGCGCACGAGTACGAGCCGATGTTCGGAACGTAGACAACGTCGCCGACATCCAATTCCGGCAAATCTTCGCTGAGCGAAATCGTGTCGAACGAATCGCACGTTGGCCCGGCGAGGATCGTCGAGAATTTTTGGCCGCGCTTCAACGCTTTGAATTCGTATTTGCAATGATCGAAGACGATGCCAGAGAAATCGCCATACACGCCGTCATCCAAATAGTAATAATTCTTGTTATTGCGGATGGCGCGCCCGACCACGCGCGTGATCAGAATGCCCGACGGACCACTGAGCGCACGCCCGGGTTCGGCGATGATGTCGATCTCTTTCGGAAAGAGCCGGTCGAGTTCGCGGCGCAATTTTGCGGCAAATGTTTCAATCGTACAGGTGTCATGATCGAAATGCCGGATCGGGAATCCGCCGCCGATATCGACGCACGAGAACGGTACGCCGCGCACTTCCGCTTCCTTCATCAAGTTCGCGGCGATTTCAAACGCGCGCATATAATTCTCGATGTTCGTGCATTGCGAACCGACGTGGAAGCTGATGCCCTCGGGCTTCAATCCCAGCGATTTGGCTTTCAGCAACATCGGGACGATCTGGTCCTGATCGGCTCCGAACTTCAACGACAGTTCCACGATGCTGCCGATGTTGCCAACTTTCAATCGCGCGAGGACGCGGGCGCCCGGAGCGCTTTCGGCGATCTTGTACAATTCCGTTTCGTTGTCGAACGTCACGAAATCAATCTTGTTCTTCTTACAGAATTTCAACGCTTCGGGACGCTTGATCGTGTTCGCGAAAATGATATTCTCCGGCGCGACGCCCTGATTGAGCACATGGCGGATTTCACCTTCGCTGGCGCAGTCAAAACAGCCGCCGAGATCGCGGAAGGTTTTGATGACGTCGGCATGGGGATTTGATTTGATCGCATAAAACAGACGGACGCGCGGAAGCAGTTTGCGGAATGTTTTATACTCCTCAATCAGCTTCGATTTGTCGATCACCAGCAAGGGCGTGCCATGCAGTTTGATCAGCGCACGGATGCGTTGAGCCAACGGCAGCTTCATGATTTTAGTGGGCGTTTTGTGAACCGCCGCTGGAACGAATTGCGCCTCGCTCAACACGGGCGGGCCAAATTGATTTTCGGGCAGCGTGACGACCGCAGTCTTTTCCAACGAAGGACTCCTCGACTTGAGCGTGGAACAGGCGCGTAGCCTGTTTGTTTCAACTGAAATGAACAGCCGAATACTATGGAATTTTTTTCGCGCATGTCAACTAAAGGTTGCAAACTTCATGCAGACTTTAAACGTTTTGCATCGAACCGGCGGGTTCTGGACTGAAGGTTGAAGCGATTTTTCAATTTCTCATCTACTTAAATCCGCTCGCCTCGATAAAGTAGGAACACGTTTTCACGCGCTCTACATTTAAGGGAACGGCTTCATCAACATGGCATCCGGTCGCTACATCGTTGGCATCGATTTGGGCACCACCCACACCACGATGGCATATGTCGAGGCGGCGGATTCGTCACCTTTTCCGCGCATCCGAACATGTGATATTCCGCAGACGGTCAGTCCCGGCGTCGTCGAACGCCGACCGCTGCTGCCGTCCTGTATTTATCTTCCCGCCGAAAAAGAATTTCCCGACGAAAGCCTGGCGCTGCCGTGGTCCGAACGAACACCGCGCACAGAAATTGGTGTGGCCTACACCATCGGCGAATGGGCTCGCACTCGCGGCGTGTCCATGCCGGGGCGGTTGATCTCGTCAGCTAAATCATGGCTGAGCCAGCCGGGCGCGAAACGCCGACACGCGATGTTGCCGTGGAACGCGGATGCGGGTGTGAGCCGCATGACGCCGGTTGAATCGTTGGGATTAATTCTTCAGCATCTGGCGAGCGCGTGGAATTTTGAACTGGGGCGCGACAAGCGCAACGGCAAACTCTGCGACCAGAAAATCGTGCTGTGCGTCCCGGCGAGTTTTGACGCGGCTGCGCGTGATGTGACGATGGAAGCCGCGAGGCGTGCCGGGCTGATCGACGTGACGTTGCTCGAAGAACCTCAAGCCGCATTTTACGCCTGGATCGCTCAGGCCCGTGAAACGTGGCGGACGCAATTGCAGATCGGTGATCGCGTCTTGATCGTCGATGTCGGCGGCGGGACGACAGACTTCACCTTGATTTCGGCGGACGATGATCACGGCTCGCTGGCATTGCGGCGCATCGCGGTCGGTGATCATATTTTGCTCGGCGGCGACAACATGGACCTCGCGCTGGCGCGGTCGGCCATCGCGCGGCTTGAAGCGGACGGCAAGCGCTTGGATCCGTGGCATCTGCGCGGCCTAGCGCTCGCTTGCCGGGACGCGAAGGAGCAGCTTCTTAAAGGAGGCGGAGCTACGCGATCCGGAAAAACCACTCCGATTGAATCGATTGATTTGAACGTCGACATCGCAATGCCAGTGCTTCCAACGTCACGCCTTTCGCGGCGGAAAGTCAATTCCATTCCGGACGACGCAGCGTGTTTATACATTCGAAAGAAGCCGAAGAAATCCTACCGCAAGCCGGGGCATTCAAGCGGCTCACTTTCGATTGAGGCCGTGCTGGCTGCAGAAAAAGCAGTGGCCGAGCCGGTGCTGTCGATTCCAATTCTTGGGCGCGGAGCCGCCGTGATTGGAACCAGCGTCAACGCGTCGCTCGCTCGTGCGGACGCTGAACGCGTGATCCTTGAAGGCTTTCTCGAACCGTGTGAATCCGGCTCCCTCCCCGCCAAAACGGTGCGAACCGGATTGCGCGAATTGGGCTTGGATTACGCAGCAGACCCCTCTATTTCGAAACACCTCGCGACGTTTTTAGCTTCTGCAAACCGGCAGGCGGTGCACGAAGATGGCCTGCTGGGATCGCTCCGCCCGACCGCAATTCTGTTCAATGGCGGCGTGATGAAATCGCCACTGTTGCGCGCACGTGCGATGGAGATCGTCAACGCGTGGATGACGGCGGACGGTTGTGCGCCGTTGCGGGAATTGAGCGGCGCGGACCCGGAACTGGCCGTCGCATACGGTGCGGTGTATTTCGCGCGCGTTCAAAAAAATAATGGCGTTCGGATTTGTGGCGGAGTGCCGCGCAGTTATTACGTCGGCATCGAATCGCTGCGACCAGCGGTGCCTGGAAAGGGTGCACCGATTTCAGCGCTGTGCGTCGTGCCGTTTGGTATGGACGAAGGCACCGGGTTTGATGTGCCTGAAGCGGAGTTCGGATTGGTCGTCGGCGAACCGGCGCAGTTCCGATTTTTTTCCGCAGCGGAACGGCGCGACGACCGCATCGGCGACCGCGTGGAAATTCGACAGGACGCTATCCGGGAATTGGAACCGGTCGAAACAACGATCCCGGCGACGCTCTTCGACGACCCCGGAACGATCATTCCGGTGCGCTTGAAGAGTGTGGTGACGGAGATGGGGACGCTGGAATTGTGGTTCCACGCGGTGGATGGCGCGGGCGCATGGAAATTGGAATTGAATGTACGTGAATAAGACCGTATCCGTGGGCATAATAAGGTAGCGGAGAGGTCTGAGACCCTGATTGGGTTGAAAAACACAAAAAAATAACACAATTTGCGTTAGATTCTGAATATCGGCCTTGACATCGCGCGTAACCTCTATACTATGTTTCTTCCCGCCCGTATGTTCTGGGCGGTTGTTGTTTTTACCAGTTTCGTACCCGTCAGTTTTGTAGAGGAGTTCCAATAGCCATGTCCGCGGCAGCAACAGAAAAAGCAACACCGGCCCGAGCGCCGAAGGCTAAGGCCTTCAAAACGTATACCGCCAAAACCGGCGAGATTCAACAAAAGTGGTTCATTGTTGATATTGCAGGCCAGTCACTTGGCCGCATTTCGACGGTCATCGCACGCCGCTTGATGGGTAAGGATAAAGCGGTTTACACGTCGCACATCGACACCGGTGACTTTGTCATCGTGGTCAACTCCGAGAAGGTTTCGGTCCATCAGAACAAGATGGATACGAAGACCTACCGGAAGTGGTCCGGATTCCCGGGCGGCTTGCGCGTCCGCACCTTGGCTCAGGAACAGGCCAAGAACCCGAACACGATCATCACCGAATCGATTCGCCGCATGTTGCCGAAGACGATGCTCGGCAAGGTCATGCTGTCGAAGTTGAAGGTCTATGTTGGTACGGATCACCCGCACTCGGCGCAGCAGCCGGAAGCGTGGGTTCCGCTCCCCACAAAGTAAGTGAACCGTTTTCCAGTCCGTTTAAATTGATCGTTTCAAGTTTGACCCACGAGCCACAGACACAGAACAGAGAGGGACGTAAGTGAGCAGCGAAGATAAAACAGGTGGATATTTCTGGGGTACGGGCCGACGCAAGTGCGCAGCGGCAAGTGTGCGTCTGCGACCGGGCACGGGTCACATCGTGATCAATGGCCGCGAATTGAACACATTCTTCTCGCAGGGCAATCAGCAGGCCGCAGTGTTGTCGGCGTTGAAATTCGCCAAGCTGACGACCGCGTTCGATGTCTTCGCTGAAGTCAACGGCGGCGGAATCACCGGCCAGGCCGAAGCCGTCCGCATGGGCATCGCCCGCGCTCTCTTGCTGTATGATCGCAACTTGGAAAAGGGCCTCCGCACAGAAGGCTACCTGACCCGCGACTCCCGCATGGTCGAACGCAAAAAGTACGGTCAAGCCGGTGCCCGTCGCCGCTTCCAGTTCTCCAAGCGTTAATCGACTGTCTCGTATTTCATGTCTTTATACACGACCCCGCATCGCTGGTATGGCGATGTGGGGTCGTGTTGTTATTATTGCTATTTTCAATACGCATTACACATCAATTGATTAAGCAACTGTAAAAAAACAATATCGGTATTCGGGTTCGATTAACAACATCTTTTTCCGAGCAATGAGACATCGTGGCTTGTGTGAAATTCTGCTTTCAAGTGTGTGTTACTTTAGTTCTACGTAGTTGAGATTATTTAAACCCTTCAATTGAGAGCGAACGGGATTGACAATTCCCAGTCGAACGAGCTGGAGGCGTTCCAGTGTTTTCAATGCGGGTAGAAACTCTATCAGTTTTACAGTTACTTTGGGAAGGTTTGCCAGGCGGAGAGACTTGAGTTTTTTTGCCGATTGAAGATGATTGATTAGTTGGTCCGAAAGGTCATCAGACTCCAATTTCAGTTCCTCCAAATCGGGTGTTGAATCCAAAAACGACATAGAAGCGTCTTTTATTACCCCGTTCACTAATTATCTTACATATTTATCAGGAGGCATACCTGACA
>JBAXUS010000150.1:0-15259 GCA_037129555.1 Planctomycetota bacterium | reverse complement strand
GTAATATCCGAAGCCCGCGAAGCAGGCGTAGCCGCACACCGTTCCATATTTCGCCCCCATGGAATCCCAACCCAAAAATCAAAAGCCCATCGCAAAGCGACAAACTCTTGATCGGATTCCAAGGACGAAAGCGCTAAGCGCAAACGTGCCGACCACCTAAGATACTCAAACTCTACAAACACCAAACCCTAAAAGTCAAGCACTATTTCAAAAAAAATAAAACCAATTGAGTGGGCAGCCCTATTGATCAAGTATTCATTTGCTTTGAATTCAGCCACGGAGTGGCGACAAGTTCAAGTAGCCGTGGTCGTAGCCCGTACCCGGGCAAGGCCACGGATTCGATCCAGCAGAATTGACTAGCCGCGTCAGCGGCGACACCTATGTGCGCTCGACATACAAACCAGTGCCGCCGCTGACGCGGCTTGAAACGTGTACGTATTCGAATCCGTGGCCTCATTCGCTACGCTCACTTCGACCACGGCTACTTAAACTTACCGCCACTCCGCGGCGAAGGACATTGAACAATAGCTCTACACTCTCTCAACCCATCCCTTCGCCGTTAGCCGTTCGCCGTTTTCGCGTAAATTCGCGTAAATTCGCGGTAAAAAATCCGTTCGTCGTTCCTCACGCACTTAATTCAACCGTTGTCAATCATTGAATAGTAACGAGTCAGCAGTACGGACGACACATTCGTCCTGTGTGTTTTATATGTCCCATCTCTTCGTGTTGCGTATAAGAGCTATCGGACAAAACCCTCGCACCAAGATGCGCTGCGCCGGGCAAGCGGGACGAGAAAAACTCGCGCGGCGTATTTGGAGACTACGCCAAGCGAGTTTTTCGAAGTTCCGCGCAGTCCGCCGCAAGCAGATTGGTGCGAGGGTTTTGTCCGGTAGCTCTAAAGCTGACCTGTGAATATGTACGTATCAAATTAGTTCTCGGCGTTTTCCCCCTTTTTCTTGGCTGCTCCGCCCACCGATGGGAAGCGTCGCACTGCGACGTCATTCTTTTGCGGCGCGCCGGGTGTGCTGCGTCCGTCAGTGATGAGTTTTTCCAACAGCGCTTTCATCTGGGCGACGCGTTCAGGTTGTTCGGCGGTAAGGTTTTTCTTTTCGCCGATGTCATTCGATAAGTCATACAATTGTACCGGCGGAGACTTCTCACCACCTTTTCCAAAGCCACCGCCGCCGGGTCCCGGAATGTATTTCCAATTCCCGACGCGCAACCCTGGGACGCCGCTTGATGCAGTGCTGATCGCGTGTTCGCGGATGGGTTGGGTGCCTCCTTGTAGGATCGACAAGAAACTGACGCTGTCCTCGCCTGCGGTTTCGGGAAGTTTCGCTCCGAGAATTTCAGCAACTGTTGCGATCACATCGGCGTGATGCACCAACTGGCTGCACGTGCTCGCAGGCTTGACGACGCCGGGCCAGCGAACCACAAACGACACACGATGGCCGCCTTCCCAAACATCCGCTTTGTAACCGCGTAACGGGCCGCTTGGAAAATGGCCCATTTTTTCGAGCTCCGCCGCACCGATGTAGGGCGCACAACCGTTGTCCGACGTGAAGACAATCAACGTGTTTGCCGCAGCACCACTCTTCTCCAACGCGTCGAGTACACGACCGATGACCGCGTCTGTCTCCATTACAAAATCGGCGTATGGATTCAGATTGCTTTTGCCCTTCCACGGCTCGTTCACCGCGAGTGGTGTGTGCGGCGACGTGAGGGGTAGGTACAACAAAAACGGCTCCGGCTTCTTGGCTGACTCCGTGATGAATGCGCATGCGCGGTCGCCGAGCGTGGGCAGGATGTGTTCGAGACTCCAGTCTTTCAACGCGGGGCCATGCAGACTGGCGCGGTTGTTTTTGAAATCACGAGCGGGTAAAAACTCGCTGGGAATTCCTTGTGTTCGATCGTTTTCGATGAAACAATACGGCGGCCAATTGGGGACGTCGGTTCCGAAATAGGAGTCGAATCCGCGCGTGGTTGGGCCTCCGGGAATCTGCTTGCCGAAGATATCATTCCACGCCGCGAGTTGTTCTGGCGTCGGTGTTGCGGCGAGCGCTTCGTCCTGCTTCTCACCTTTTGCGTGGGGTTGAAGAAGCTTGCGCTGCTCTGCCGTCATGGGCCAATCCCAGCCCAAATGCCATTTCCCAATCGCGGCGGTGCGGTAGCCGTGCTGCTTGACGAGGGACGGAAGCGTCAAGCGGTCGGGCGCTATCAACGGTGCACCGAACACTCCGACGATCCCCACCTGCAATCGCGAACGCCAATGATAGCGCCCGGTCAGCAGTGTGTAGCGCGACGGCGAACACACGCCCGAAGATGAATGCGCGTCGGTGAAGCGCATGCTCTGCGCCGCAAGCGCGTCGATGTTCGGCGTCGCAATCTTCCCGCGTTCGGGGTTGTAGCTGTGCACGTCACCGTAGCCGAGATCGTCGGCGAGGATGATGAGAATGTTGGGTTTCGCAGGTGTTTCGACAGCGCGAATGATGCAGGACGATCCGAATAAAATAACGATGCTGCTGACGGCGTATCGTAGGAATTTCATTCTCGACCTCTCAAAAAAATCGTGATCGCCACTGTGCAGAATACAACGGAGTCGCGGCGACTTGTGAAATAAGCTATCGTGTTTCAAACGATTGTATTGCTCTGAAAAGTTCGAGAACATTTCGTACGTAGTGTATGCTTGAAGATTACCACTGAACACTCGACGTGTCGATACTAAACATTGACCTTAGGACTCTTCTTTTGAAAAATCCGCTCATGCCGTCCGCTCGATTAACCGTCTCGCTTCAGCTCGGCATTCTGTCGTTGTTGAGTGCGTTCCTGCTGTTTCAAGTGCAGCCGGTGATCAGCAAATTTATCTTGCCCTGGTTCGGTGGCGGCCCCGGCGTCTGGACGACCTGCATGCTGTTTTTTCAAGTCGTCCTCTTCGCGGGCTATGCGTATGCGCATGCGTTGACGCGGCTGCCGCATCGCTGGCAAGGCATCATTCACGGCGTACTTATTTTGGCCGCAGCGGCGACGTTGCCAATTGCGCCAGGCGAGCAGTGGAAACCGGTCGGCTTGGTCGATCCCGCCGGGCGCATATTACTTTTGTTGCTAGCGAATGTGGCGCTGCCTTATTTCGCGTTGTCGAGCACGAGTCCATTGGTGCAAGTGTGGTTCAGCCGCAGCGGGGAAGGGCGCTCACCGTGGCGCTTGTATGCGCTGTCGAATATCGGTTCGCTGGCCGCGTTGCTGACGTATCCGTTCTTAATCGAACCGCGTTGGGATGTGATGCAACAGACGTGGATTTGGTCGGGCGGATTTATCGTGTTCGGGATTCTGTCCTTCGCGGGCGCGTTTGCGGATCGGAAGCGAATCGTCAACGCGGAACCCATCGCAGCCGCAGACAACGGAGCGGTGAGCACGTCAGGCGAGGCACTCTGGTGGCGTCGGATTCTGTGGGTGCTGCTGCCCGCCGTGGCGAGTGTGTTGCTGTTGGCTTCCACAAATCATTTGTGCCAGGACGTGGCGGTGATTCCGTTTTTGTGGGTGCTGCCGCTGAGTCTTTATTTGCTGTCCTTCATCATCTGTTTTGAACACGAGCGGTGGTATGCGCGCGTGGTGTGGGCGCTGCCCGCGATGGCGCTGCTGCTCGCGGCGGGGACGCATGGAGACATCAAGAACTGGCTTCATCGCATGCAGGAAAATCCATCGTTCACCTGGCTGCCTGGTGACTTAACGCCGAACTTTAAATGGGAAATCGCGCTCGGATGTTCGGCGATGTTTTTCGGATGCATGGTGTGTCACGGTGAACTCGCCCGGCTCAAGCCTGCTCCGAAGCGGCTCACTGAATTTTATCTTCTGATGTCGGCAGGTGGAGCGTTGGGCGGATTGTTTGTTTCTCTGGCTGCGCCGAACCTGTTCACGACGTTTGTCGAGTGGCCTTGGGTGTTGGTCGCCTGTTTCGGAATTGCGGCGCTGGCGTTGTTTCAATCCGCTTGGAAACAGCGACGAATTGGGTTGCGCGTGGCGCTGATGGTTGTGATCGCTGCGCTGGCCATTCCGGGCATGTTGTATTTTCGCAATGCGGCGTTCGAGGTTAAAGATCGCATCGTGAGTGTGCGGAATTTTTACGGTGTCGTGTCTGTGAAGGAGGAAAATGCTTCAGACACATCCGGAATGCGGACGCTTTTTCATGGCGACATCGTCCACGGGTATCAGTATCTCGATGTGAATACGCGCAACGAGGCGATGAGTTATTACTGGGCTGATACCGGCATCGGTCGGGCGTTGCAGACACTCAAAGGCCGAGCCGATGCGCGCGTCGGAATCGTTGGGATGGGCACTGCGACGGTGGCGTCGTACGGTGAAAAAGGGCAGACGTATCGCTTCTATGACATCAATCCTGAAATCGTCAAATTGGCGCGCGAGAAGTTCTATTTTCTCAGCGATCTTGAAGCGCGCGGCGGGACGGTTGAAGTGGCGATGGGCGACGCGCGGAGGAGCCTTGAAACGGAGCCTGCGCAGCGCTTCGATGTGCTGCTGCTCGATGCCTTCAGTGGCGATTCTGTGCCGGTGCATTTGTTGACACGAGAAGCGTTTCAAATGTATCAGCGCCACATGAAACCCGACGGCATCATCGCGGTGCATGTGTCCAGTCGGTATCTCACGCTGACGCCTGTGGTCGAAAAAGTCGCGGCTAGCGTGGGGTGGAAGACGACGCGGATTGCGACGGAAGAAGACGGTTACAACGAAAGCACGGACTATGTGATGGTGACGAACAACGAAGAATTTCTTCAGGAAAATCCCATCGGTGTGGAATGGGAAGGCATGTTTCCATCTGTGATTCTGTGGACGGATAAGTCCAACAATCTGTTTGAGATTTTAAAGAAGTGACGCGACGCGTGAATTGATTTGACTCACGCATCGCGTCGGCAGAAACAATGGTTCCTATTATTTTGCTAGCTTCACCTTCACCGCCATGTTGAGCTGAAACGGTGGGAATGTCAGGTGAATGGATTCGCCTTTCGTGATCGTCACATCGTCGGCTTTGACAACGACACCTTTATAGCAGTCCCAATATTCCACTCTATACGCGCCTGCTTGAAGTCCTGTCAGCGTTTGTTTGACGCTGGCATGGTTCTGGCGGGAACCGACCGGCGGCATGGAGCGCATGGCTTCCGCGTCATATGCCCACGCGTACGCACCGGTCTGCCATTTGTAGAATTGGAACCCGACGCCGCTCTCGTGCGTTCCCCCTGTAGCACCTTTCAAGTCGCGGCGGTCTTCACCGGCGATGTATTTCGAGAACCCGGCGTAGTAGCTGTACAGGTTGCGTTGATCGACGAAGTCGAACCACCACATCAGTGGCGAGCCGGCGCCTTCTGTCATCCACGTCGCCCACAATCCGCAGACCACGTCGGAGTCCAGAGAGGTCTCGACCGCGCCGTTGAAATCGCCGCCGTATTCGGTGATCCAAAACGGCTTTTGAGCGTAGGGCGCGATGGACTGCTGGTACCACAGTTGCATTTTATTGGCTGGAGTGACGTAGCCGCCCGAGACGGTTTGGCGGTAGGCGTCGGTGACGATGTAATCGAAGAGCGGAGCGCCACTTTCCATTTTGCTCTTGGCCAGTTCGACGTCCACCCATTGGTAATCGGTGGCGTAATGATTTGAAACGAGATGGTCATAAGGATCGTATTTTTTCAAGGCTTCAATCATTTCATGCACCCACCCGCGCGCGATTGGCGTTTTGTGGAACGTCGGTCGGATGCGCTGGCTGCGGCGGTTGGCGGGATCTTCGCCGACGAGATCGAATTCGCTGACGAGTTCAAAACCCATCACCGTCGGGTCCGCGCCCCAACGAGCGGCGATGTAGCGGAGCTTATTTTTGTGCGAGGCTTTCGCTGTTTCGTCGCTGAAGAAATCACCCGCATACCGGCAGATGCCGCCGTTGGCCGATTCCTTACGCATGTTGTAGGGATTGAGGTCCCATTCCCAATCGCAGTAGGTGCTGAACTTGCCGTGATTGTCGAGCACCAAATGAATGTGGATGCCGTTTTCGCGTGCCATTTCAAGCAGCGTGTCGAGCTTCCACGCGTGTTGGAGGCTATAGCGTCCGCGCCCGTAATAGTCGCGCCATCTGGCGGTCCATTCAATGCCCAGCCACCACGATGCCATCCAAATTTCGGCAGTGTTTTCACCCGCGTTTTTCATCTTCGGAAAGAAGTCGGCGTACATCGGCAAGCCGCGACCGGCAGGCGCCTCGCTCTTGAGAATCTGCTGCCAACAGCGCATGTCCACCGGGGAATGCAGATTATGGCCGACCGGATAATAGAATTCCCCGTTCTCAAATTCGAAGAATTGCGGATTCTGTTTCGAGACTCGGACGAAGCCTTTTTCCGACGACGCCACCGAGACGAATTTGCGAGCCGGGAGCGTGATCGTGTCGTCTTTGACGCGAATTTTCAGCGTGTACGAGTACTCGCCTTCCTCGCGCGGCGTGATACGAACGCGCCATTCCGGGCGGCCAATCGGAGCGAGGTCATCGCCCTCGAAACGGTCCGTTCGGTCATAATCCTGATACCAGAATCCGATGTGCTCGAGCTTCGTGTGCGCGGGTGTTACGACCTCGCACGTGATGTCCGCGATGGCAGGATCGAAGGGGTTGTCGACTTGCCGGTTGAGTTCGAAGCGCAGCGTGAGAGTTTCGAACTTTTTGACAACCGGAAGCGCCGCAGGTTTGCCATCGACAGATGGAGCGCCCGGCGGTTCGGTGCGCAAATTGAGCACGCGCAGGGGCGGATCTTTGTATTTCTGAGCACGATCCTGAAGCGATTCTGCGGACGGCTTTTTCGGATCGCTTGAAGATGTTCGTACCGGAACGGTCGAGGCGGTTTGCAAATATTTCGATGCGCGCACCCAGCCTCTGAAATTGTCGATCAGGATTTTTCCAGTGAACGGTTTGTCGCCGTAAAACGTCAGGCCGAGCGTACGAATTTGCGAGGCCTGATTGTCGTCCCATTGGCCTTGATGTCCGAGCGGCGTCACGTCGGGCGAGCCACCGCGGATGTCTGCTGTGACCGTCGTCCATGCGCCCGGAATCAACGCAGAACGGGAACGCGCCTGGTACCACAGACCGTCTTTGTCTTTCATGAAAAACAGGCAGCCGACGAAGCCGGGGCAATCGCCGGGTACGTAGACATCGTACGCAATAAAGCGCACACCGATCATGCGGTATTGGTCGCCTTGCCGGGAATTGGAGCGGAAGACGGTTACCGGATCGGGAAATCGCGCGGGGACGGCGAGCGCTTTTCCTTTGCGTCCGTTTGCGCTGACAGTGCTCAACTTGCTTGTCGGAGCAGTCGATGGCGTGCCGTGCGTTTCGATTGCTGGCGGCGCTTCTTGATCCGGATCGCGTTCAGTAGCAGATGTCTGAACGACTGGATTTTCGTCTTCAAGCATCCAGCCTTGCATGCCGTCTTCCCAATCGTAAACCGGCTCACGTTGGAAAGGGAACCAGCCGTTGGCGGGGTCGTTGACGCGCTGCAAATTTTCACGTGCCAATCGGACCGACGGGTGTTCGGTCGAGGCGCGGTTCCACGTGCGGTAAACGTCGTGCAGCAGCAGCGCGACGACGCCCACAAACAACACCACGGATAGAATGGAAATAGCGGCATTTCCAGCCTGAAAACGATTCGTCTTACGCATGAATGATGAGCTTCCTAAGCCTACGAGAACCAAGTCTAATCGACTAAACCGCCCAAGCGCTCGCGGGACAGTTATTTTACTTAAAAATATGAGGAGGGAAGAAGATATTTTCGTGCACCGTAGGACGGGCTTACAGCCCGTCCATTGATCGATACATTGAATCCGTTACGCGCGCGTCGGCAAGAGCTCCTGAATCGGTTCGCCAAACGGCAGAATCGGCATCGGGCGGCCCTGGTGATCGAGGAACGAGCGCGTGTAATCGATGCCGAGATGTTGATAAACCGTCGCCCATAAATCGTTCGGACTGAGCGGACGTTCGATGGGGTATTCACCTTTGCTGTTCGTCGCACCGATGATCTGGCCGGTGCGCATACCACCGCCGGTGACGATCATGGACATCGCGCCCGGCCAATGATCGCGGCCCGGCTGCATGATTTTCGAAGAGGTTCCGACGGACTGGCTCAGTTTCGGAGTGCGTCCGAATTCGCCGGTCAAGATGACCATCGTGTTCTTGTCCAAACCACGCGCGAACAAATCTTCGATCAGTGCGGAAGCGGCTTGATCGTAGGGCGGGAAGCGCCAGTGTGCGTCGTTGAATATATGACAATTCACCGCGTGGCTGTCCCAATTGTAGGAGCAATCGTTGGGAGTCGGCTTACCCGGATAGGGATGTTCCCAGACCATTTCGACGAAGCGGCAGCCGGCTTCGATGAGGCGGCGCGCCATCAATCCGCGCTGGCCGTAGGCGTGCATCCCGTAGCGTTCCCGAACGCGCAACGGTTCTTTGCTGAGGTCGAATGCGTCGCGCACTTTTTCGCTCGTGAGCATTTGCAGCGCGTTTTGGCTGAACGTGTCCATCGCGGACATGACGCCGGATTGATCGATGTCGCGGCGCAAATGGTCGAGACTCTTGCGCAGCGCCATGCGGTCTTCGAGGCGCGTTTCGAGGTCGCGCGAAATGCCAAGATTCTGGACTTTGAAATCTTTCAAGCTGGGATCGCCGGGGACGACAAACGGCGTGTTCGCTCCACCCAAATAAGAAGCGCCCAGCGAAAACGTATCGATGCCCTGGCGTCCACCATCGACGCCGACGACCACAGGCGGCATGCCATCTTTAAAGCCGCTTTTTTCGGTCATGAGTTTGTGAATGATGCTGGTCACAGCCGGCGCGTCGTTGACGAAGCCGGTCGGTTGTGCCGGGACGCGACCGGTCATAAATCGCTTGTGGCCACCGCCGTGATCCGCGAATTCGTGGCAGCAGGAGCGAATGATGTTGAACTTGTCAGCGATCTTGGCTTGGAGCGGGAACAGTTCGGTCATGTGCGTTCCCGGCACGTTGGTTTTCATCGGCTTGAAGATGCCGCGATATTCTAACGGCGCGTCAGGCTTCATGTCGTAGGTCTCCATATGAGGAGGACCGCCGGGAAGCCAGACGAAAATAACGGACGTATCGCGCGGAAGGATCGACGGGTCTTCAGCCGCCATCGCTTTGAAGCGCAACGATTCGGAGAGGCTCATGCCGGCCAGCGTCAAGCCGCCGAACTTGAGGAAGTTGCGGCGCGAGAAGGGGCCGGGGCAGAATGTGGGTTTGTTCATAGAGTTTGCTCCTAATTCTCTCTACACCGAATGGAGTCAGAATTTTAATTCTTCGTCACCTTTTCAGGCGTTGCAGGCCATTCTGCCAAAATCTTTCCGTCGGGATTGATTACACGCAGAATTCCCGCTACGTCGCCGATGACTTGAATCTGTCCATCGCGGCTGACGGCTGATCCAGTCACGAATTTTGGGAAGCCGTCGGTTTTGGTCCGCCCACCGTTTCCGCCGTCGAGGAGCACGCGAACGATCGGACCGCCACCGGTCGTCAGAACCGTATCGCTTTGGCCGACGTAGTGAATTGAATTTACTTCCTTCGTGTAGTCGGCGAAGGTTTTCAGCACATCGCTTGTTTTGAGGTCCCAGGTTTTGACGCTGTTGTCGGAGCTGGCGCTGACCAGGCGTCGACTATCGTGGCGGAAAGCAACGCCGAGGACGTGGTTCGAATGCGCTTCGAGACTGCGCGACAATTTGCCAGTGGCGACGTCCCAGAGGCGCACGGCTTTGTCGGCTCCGCCGCTGGCGAGTTGCAAGCCGTTGCTGGAGAAATCGAGCGTCAGGACGCAGTCTTTATGTGGCTTTTGAATTTCGCGGACGAGCGTTCCAGTTGCTGCGTCCCACAATTTGATTTCGCCGCTGCGTGATGGATCACCGCTGCCGGTGGCGATCAGCTTTCCGTCGGGCGAATACGCGATGGCGTTGACGCGACTGATGAAGGGCGTATCGAGGCTCGACGCGTTACCGATGGTTTTGACGAGTTCCCATTTCGGATTGAAATCGGCGGGATCAACGGGCGCACCGCTGTCGGGATTCCAGGCTCGGATTTTGCCATCAGTGTGCTCGGTCAGGACGACGCCAAATTCAGTGTTGAACGCGAGCGCTTTAACGGGGGCGAGCGGAGCCTTTTCAGATTGCTGTGTGAAATCGGTCTGCACTTTCGTGGCGTCGTCGTTGGTCTTTTTGGCGAGCGTGATCGAAGCTTGAAGCGCCTTCTCGTCGGTACGCAAATTGGCGATGGATTCAGCGAGATTCTTGGCGTTGATTTCGGCTGCGTCACCGCGCTTCAATTGGCTGGCGGCTTCGAGTTGAGTCTTGATCTGCTCCTCGAAGTCCTGCTTTGATTTCTTTTGTTTTGTGGAAGCTTCAACAAGCGCTTTGTCTGCGGCGGTGCGGGCATCGGCCGCGGATTTAAACGCGGCGCGTGTGCCTTCGCGGACTTTCTTTGCATCGTCCGCGGAGGCAGGCGTGGCGTTCTTGGCTGCAAGATCAGCAGCCAGTGCGGCAGCCGTCGCTTCGGCTTCTTTCGTCTTGGCTTTCTCCAGAGCGGCTGTTGAGGCCATTAAGCCGTCTTCAGATTCGTCTCGTGATTTCATCAACGCATCGCGCTTGGTCGTGGCTTCGGTGAACGCCTTTTCGTTGACGGCTTTTTTGGCAGAAAAGTCGGCATGTTCCTTCTCGGCTTTTTTCAGATCGTCAGAAAGTTTCGAGATGCGATCTTGTGTGCTCTTGAGCTCGGCTGTGAGGAAATTAAATTCAAACGCGGCACCATTTGCAACGAGGTTGATTGCGGCGGCGCGGAGGGTCGCTTCGCGGTCGGCTTTCAAGTCGTAGACGATTTTACCGTCGATATGATTCACGCATTGAACGGGTTTGTTCTCGGCGACGACGAGCACAGTTTTGCCGTCAGGACTCGCGACGAGCATCTTGATTGGAGCTCCGATTTGAATCGTCCGAACGGACTTCTTGGTGCGGCGATTCCAGACATTTAATTTCCCATCCGCGTTGCCAACGATGATGCGCGACTCTTCTTCTGTCCCAACGATTGCTACGACTCCGACGGCGGCAGCGGCTTTGGTTTCTTCTTTGATTTCGGCGGGGACTTTGCTGGGATCGATGACCGTCGGTGCCGGGAGCGGAGTGGTGAAAGTGGGCGCGATTCCGGCGGATTTCTTCCAGAGTTTAATTTCACCGTAACTGCCGCTGACCATCTGAGAACCGTCGGGACTGAACGCGAGCGCACTTACGAAATCCGGGTGCGCTTTGATCGTTGAAACGGCGCGTTTTAGAGGCCCGCTGTAAAGTGTGACATCGCCACCGCGCCCCGCTGCGGCGGTCAGTCCGTCGGACGTCACGGCGACAGCACTGATACTTTGCACGGCGGATGGCATTGATTTCCATGTGATAGGTTGCTTCGGTTTCGGTTCTCCGAGCGCGCCTTCATCGATCCATTTGCGAATAATTTCGGCTTGAAGCGAGGTCAGTTGCGGCGCTTTGGCTTTGTTGGCCTGCGGTGGCATGAACGGCTTTTTCATGTGTGCGGCGGTCAAAAAAAGGAGGCTTTCGAGCGCATTGTTTGGTTTGATCGCCGGGCCGGTGTCACCTCCCTGCTCCATGAGTTTCGGCGTCTCGAGCATCAAGCCGCCTTCGGCTTTTGTCGCATTGTGGCAGGGCAGACAGCTGCGTTCGAGGATGGGCTGAATGTCAGTTGCAAACGAGAGCGGTGCAGCGGCTCGGGCGGTAGCGACGCAGAGCATCAGAAGCGAAATTGCCAGTGCTCGGATTGAAAATTGTATGGCCCGGGTGGTCACTTTTTCGGATCCTTTTTCGGTTCGGGCTTTGATTCTTTTTTAGCTTCAACAAGGTTGACGATGACGGGGCTGGAGTAGACGGTGACAGTCACATCGTCGAGCTTCGGTTTGTCATCTGGCTTGGCCTTGTCATCGGGTTTTGTTTTGAGCGGCAGCTTGCCTTTGTCCTGGCCTTTGAACCAGAACGTGTAGGTGCCGGCCGCGAGTTTGAGCGGTGCGAGATCGAGTTCGTAGTCGCTAGTTTTGGCGACGCTTGTGACTTCCATATCTTTCGCTTTGTCGAGCCCCGGGACACCTGCCGGTTTCATTTTAAGCGTGTCTTTGAATTCCGGATTGCGAGTTACTTGAAACGAGAATTTCACTTTGCCTCCAACGGGCGCTTCGAGCGGCTTTCCGTCGGATGTCACGGTTGATGGGAACGGCACATCCGTGACAACGCCGAGCGTGAAATCGGTGGCGAATCGCGAGCGCGCGGGTTCGATGAAATCGGAGACTTTGCTGGGCCAAACGGGTGTCGAAGCGCGTGCAGTGCGGACCGCTTCTTTGCCTTCAATCATCGCTTTTCCGATGATGCGAATCGCGCCCGCCCAGGCTTTTGCGGTTGGTGCAGCTTTCATGAAAAGATGCGTGTCCTGCGAGTCTCCACTGATGATCGTCGGGAGCGTTGTGATGCCTTCAGGCAGGTCTTCAGCAGAGAGTGACACATCGCCTTTGAAACCGTCCCGGCGCAGCACAAGGACTCGAATTGGCATCACTTCATCCGGTCGAATGTTCGACCCATGAACCGTGATCACGGGGCCATTGTTTTTCGCGCCGGGCGTGTTTTCAGTGGACGTGGCAGGAATCGCGATGAGTGTGAAGTCCGGCGATTCGCGGCGGATGCTGAGCGTGTAACGACGGGACGCGTCGTCTGCGAGCGTGTTGTTCAAATCGCGGAGGGCGATGCGGTACGTGCCGTCTTCCTTGGATTCGAAACGTCCGACCGGATCGAGGTTGCTGCCTTCGAAATCCGGCGAGCCGGGAATCGGTGGCGAGTCGTTGAGTTCGAGCACATCTGTCGCGGCTTCGATGCCAGCAGTATCGCGCGTCAAACGCTGGATGACGAGGCGCGGATTTGTTGGGAGGCCGAGCCGTTGCGAAATGACTTCGAGCCACCAGACGTCACCTTTTTTTGCATCGAATTTGAACGTGTCCGAATCTCCGACGGGAAAGAATTGCCCGCTGATTTCGCACGGTGGCGTGAGCGCCATCGGGTGGGCCTGATCGTCGGGATGTGCTTCGGGTATGGCGTCTTTTGATGGCGGCCAAAAGACGAAAGGCGCATCGGAAATAGCCGGTTTGGGATCGTCGCCTTCGTGAAGGTAAAGTCGGAAGAAATGCTCTGCGCTGCCGTTTGACAAGAAGTCACGGAGCGAGAGAAAAAACGGGCCGTCGGTGTCTGCTTTCCATGTGATGACTGCATCGCGTGCCCGGATGCGTTCGTGCCCGTTGGCGTCGATGATCGCAGCGACGGGCACCATTTTGGAATCGAGGTGCGAGGCGCGGCAATCCACAGTGAGCGTGTGCCCTTTTTGCAGCGCGATTTTGAACCATAGTGTGCGCTGGGATAACGCGGCTCCATTTACGACGCAAGGCAGAGCGGTTTCGAGCGCGGTGTCGCGTCCGAGATTCTTGCCATCGCAGACGATTTCAGTGACGGTGCTGACTTCGAAAATGCGCGGATTGGAGACGCCGAATTTCCCGGCGATTCGAACATCGTAATGACCTGATGGAACGTCCTTGGCAATGGCGACTTTGAATTTCTTCGCATCTTTCGGATCGACTGTTGCGACGATGCCGGGATGCGTGAAACGCAACGTGGCTTCGGCGATGTCTGTGCCAATGATGGCGACGTGGGTCGTCTCGCCCGCTTTTCCGCCTTGGGGCGAAATGACGGTGAGCACAGGATCAGGAAGCTCTGCGCCGAACGCGAACACCCCGGCGAGCGCGACGAAACTCAGTACGAATCCGCGCGTCGTAAATCCAATGCGATTGAAGTACGTTTTCAATACCATCCGACGTTCATCCGATTAATGATTGAACAAGAACTCTCCGCTACTCATGGTCGCCCAGAGCATGTCTTCCCACCCACGTCGCTTTGCTTCCTGAATCGCATTCGTGTCGCCAGCAGGAGCGGCCGCAACTTTTTTGGCGAGGTAGGCAAGAACTGTTTTTGATTCCTCGACGGTCGGCACACGTGAGAACGAGCGCAGATACAGTTCCCGGACTTTCTCCTCGTCAGGGCGCTTGGTGTCGTTGGTGAATTTCTTGGCGACGGAACTGTTCGTCAACTTGACTTGCATGTCGCCGGAGATTTCGAGGAACAGAATCTGATCGAGACTCGCAGTGCTCTGACGCTCGCAACTGCATGCGGTCGAGGATTCAGGCCGACCGAATGCTTTCAGAAAATTGACTTTGTTGTACGAATTATCCGGCAGTTGCATGGCACGTGTGCCGGTGGGTTGGTTGGCCCAATTGGGATCGGTGCCGGCAAACGCATCGACGGCGTCGTTCAGCATTTCAGCGGAGAGTCGCCGCCCGTAATAGCGCGAAAAATAATGCGAATCGTCGGTGTTGTGAGCGTTGGGAATGGAGTCGAGTTGGTACGTCGATGAGTTCGTCATGACCCGGACGAGGTGCTTGAGGTCGTAGCCGCTTTTCACGAAATCGGCGGCGAGCGCGTCGAGTAATTCGGGGTGCGATGGCGGGTTGGTGTCGCGCATGTCGTCTTCGGGATCGACGAGGCCGCGATTGAAAAGCAGCTTCCAATACCGGTTCACGAGCGCTTTGGCGAAGAACGGATTGTTCTTGTCGGCGAGCCAATTCGCGAGCGCGACACGGGCGTCGTCGTCCGGCCCGAGGGGCGGGGCGGGTGTGCCCATCGCGGATGGCGATAGTTTTTCATTCGTCTTTTTATGAATAGCGACGGGGACGATGCGCTTGGGAAAGATATTCTCTTCGGCCATGCGATTGGTGTATTGGCGGTCGAGTTGCGAGAAATAGGCGCCGAGCGAATAATAGTCGCGCTGGCTCCAGCGTTCGTACGGATGGTGGTGGCACTGCGCGCATTGGATGCGGACGCTGAGGAACAATTGCGCGGTGTCTTCGATTTGCTGAATGTTGGTGCGGACTTGGCGATACCACGCGGTCGGCGGACAGTCCATGATTTGGCCGGTGGCGGTGAGCAATTCGCGCACGAATCGGTCGAACGGTTTGTTCTCGTTGAGACTCTGACGAATCCAACCATGGAACGCGAAGTTGCCGTGGATATGCGAATCGTCGCGGGTGTTTTCGATGTCGCCGCGCCGGTTGCGCAGGAGTGCCGTCCAATAATTCGCGAA
>JBAXUS010000015.1:0-53373 GCA_037129555.1 Planctomycetota bacterium | reverse complement strand
GCGCTTTTATTTCGAGATTTGGCTTGCAACCGTTTTACATAGCAGGGCCGACGAGACAGCCGTTCCGTCTCGCGGGGTGAGGGGGAAGCGCTGATTAATCCAAGCGCGTTTAATTTATCCACGCCCACCCCTCACCCGGCGAGCGAGTACGCTCGTCCGCCCTCTCCCTCAAGGGGAGAGGGAACGGCAACTGCATGTCCGGTGATGCACCCCTTTCTCCTCCTTATCCGGCATTGCGATTGCTTTCATAGTTCTTTGCGCTCACAATTGGCGCGAATGGAAGCGATTCTCGCTATCCCAAAGGGACAGAGTCACTATGCGAATCTTAATCAGCGGCGCAACCGGGATGGTTGGTACGGAACTTTGCGCTGCGTTGGCAGCTCAAAACCATCAAGTCACGAAGCTCGTGCGCGGCAAAGCCGGGCCAGGCGAAGTGCTCTGGAATCCCCTCTCCGGGCAACTCGATGCCACACAACTTGAAGGCATCGACGCGGTGGTTCATCTCGCGGGCGAAAACATCGCCGGACGCTGGACGATCTCCAAGAAAAAAGCGATTCGTGAAAGCCGTACACTTGGCACGAAAACACTCTGCGATGCACTGATGAAAATGCAGACGCCACCGAAAGTGCTCGTGAGCGCCTCGGCCATTGGATTTTATGGAAATCGGGGTAACGAAATTCTGACCGAGGAAAGTACACCCGGATCAGGCTTTCTGCCAGAGGTCTGCAAAGCCTGGGAAGACGCCAGCATGCCTGCCGAAAAGTCTGGGATTCGAACCGTCCGCCTGCGCATTGGTGTGGTCTTGAGCAAAAAAGGTGGTGCGCTCGGGAAGATGCTGACGCCCTTTAAATTGGGTGTCGGCGGCGTCATTGGCAGCGGTACGCAATATATGAGTTGGGTCAGTCTCGAGGATGTTGTCGGCTCGATTCTCTTCGCGCTGAATACGCAATCGCTCTCAGGCCCGATCAACGTCGTCGGAAAAGTTGCTGCGACGAATCGTGAATTCACCAAAGCGCTCGGAGCCGCCGTTTCGCGCCCGACGATTTTCCCGATGCCCGCGTTTGTCGCAAAATTAGCGTTCGGCGAAATGGCCAACGATCTTTTGCTGGGAAGCACACGCGTGAAACCCGAGCGCCTCGAACGCTCCGGCTACGTATTCAAACACCCGGACCTCGCTGGAGCATTGAAAGCAGCGATTGCATAAAAAGTAAAACGGGCTTACAGCCCGTTTATGTCTCACATCAACTCGGTGACCATAAATAATGAAATTCAGGTGGGCGGGCTAAAAGCCCGACCTACTTACTGTGCGAGTTTTGGAGCATCTTCTTTCTTCTTCGCCGTAGGATCCTTCGCGATGTCTTTCGCAGCCTTTGCTGCCTCCGCATCTTCCTTGGCATATTTCGCCAATAACTCTGCGTCAGCTTTCAAGAATTTCATCTGATTCGCGTCCCACCATTTCTTGGCTTTGATATTCGTTTCCTTGTTCGGCTCGCCCAAATCGCCCTTGCTCAGTTCTGTAAAAACCTCGAGTAACGCTTTGAATTCGCCCTGCTTTTCCTTCACCTCTTCCTTGACTTTCTCGGGCACTTTGCGGCCGTTGTAGCCCTTGGGTTCTTCGGCCCAGCGCAGCTTTTCGATTTGATCCAGGATGTTGGCGACAATGTCTGCTTTGAATTCGCTCGGCACCATCGCCTTCGCAACGTAAATGCGCTCCTTCAGATCGTTCGGTTTCAACGCGTCGTAAATCGAGACAAGCATCTTCGCCAAGTGCCCGTCACGTGCCGGCATTTTTGCGAGTGAGTTAAGAGCCGTATGACGCACGTCAATTTCCGGATCACTGGTCGCTATCCGGACCAATAGCGGCCATGTCGGAGCCGGCGGTTTAGTGGCTTCAAACGCGGTAATTGCAGCGAGGCGGGTGGCCTTGTCAGGACTCAACATGCCTTTGCCGAAATCCACCATCGCTTGCTTTTCCGGGCTCAACGGAGGCGTGATATCCGCAGCTCGAAGTCCCGAAACCCCAACACAAAAAACGCAAACAACGCAAACAACCCAGTGAAGTGAACGCATATACGATACCCACACACAATTCAAAAACAGAGCCCATCGACACAACCATTATACACCACTATCGGACTCAATTCCGGCACACTCTCAAATAGTTCATCACCCAGCAGTAGCCATGAAAAGCGTGCAATTTGCGCACTATTTTAGTCAATTTGCGCAAATTGATGGACGAAAATGATCCACTTGCGGTACTGAATCAGGCGTTTTGTAGTAAACTAATCTAACATAGCGTTCACATTCACGTGTCGGGAGTACGTTGCTTGAATCATAGGCCCATTTATAACCGCTTGTTTTTTTGTAACTCCTGTCAAGACAGATGGTATCGTTGTTTTTGTACAAGAATTAGGTATTATCCCTTGAAAGTAACCCTGCCTACGACGTTTTGCCGAAATTAAATAGGATTGAGATTGCAGTTTTTGAAAAACGGGTTAGCTTGCTGCCTGGGTTGGAGATGTTTTTTTCACCCAAATCGTCGTAAAAGCAATCATGTTCTGGAATGTTAAGACATCGTTGAATGTTTGTACTCCCTCTTAAAATCGATTTGCCTACACCAAGGACATAGCTATGCGCAAAGCATATACCAATCAAAACTCAATCTACGTACTCGCTCTTTTCGCCGCGTTGATGCTCGCCAGCCCTGTCGCGAACGCCGCGACGTTCACATGGAATCTGACAACCGGTGGCGCGTGGAGTACCGCCGCCAACTGGTCTCAAGCCGGATTTGGCGGGGCCGCGTCCGCCACCGCACCCGCCGTCGGGGACGACGTCATCTTCACCACCAGCACCACCGGTGCGGTGGTCATCACACTCGGTGGAGCCGCGACGTGTAAAACGATCACCATCAACACGCCCGCTGGCGGTAGTTTTACGCTCGGCAACGACGCCACAGCGCAGCAATTTACACTCGGAACCGCTGGCACCGGTGGATCCATTACGCATACGGATGCCAACAACACCACAGTGACGATCAATTGTAATATTGCCCTGCCCGGCCCAACCACATTCAGTGTGACCAGTGGAACCGGTACCATGGATTTCATCAACAACGCCGCGATCTCCGGCATTATGTCAGGCATCGGTCCCGTGACAATTGGAACCGGATCGAGCACCGGGACGGTGCAGTTCCGGAACACCACTACCACTGTTACGAACAATACCATTTCTGGAACCCTAACGATCATTTCCGGGCGATTGAATTGGGCTGGCACTGCGAGCGGTCAGCAATTCGCCTTGGGCGCAAATGCCAAAACCGTCATCATAAATGGTGCAACCGCTGTTTTGGGATTAACGACAGCTACGGCGGATCCCGGCACTGGAAACCTTGTGATTAGTATTGGTGCTACAGGCGGGACGCTCGATGTCGCCAGCGGCTTTAATTTATTGTTGAATGACGCTGGACAATTGGCAGGTGCAGGTGGCGGTCAGTTGATCAAGACGGGTGCCGGATCTTTAACGCTCAACAGTCAGGCTTTTGCAGTCGGTGCGAACACGACACTGCGAATTGATGTCGGAACTGTTACCATAAACGCTGCAGGCAACTTCGGCGGTACCTCGGGAAACACGATAACGCTGAATGGCGGAACGCTGTCGACAAGTTCCAATATCGCCTACAACAATTCAATCGTCTACAATTCCGGTACATTCACCGACGGCAATACGGCCAATTCCGTGACAACCTATGGCAATCTGACGGTCAACACCGGAGCGACGTTTACGCCTGGTGGTGTAGCCGCCGGTTCGACGCTCCTGTTCAATGGCACAGGGACGCTGGGAAATGGTTCTTCAATCAGCGCCGCTCAAAACATCACCGTAACCGGTGCCACGACTGTTACGACGGCCGCCACGTTGACGGGCGCAGGTACGTTCAAATTAGGTGGCGATATCCAAAGTTCGGCGGGTGCTGCCACCCTGACGAAAACCGGTGCAGGATCGTTCATTTACAACGGTACCCAAACCGCTACCAATCCGGCCAATATCGCGATCAGCACCGGCACATTCGGCGGCACCGGAACGCTGCTCGGAACGCTCACCCAAGCAGCAGGCGCAGTGGCTCCCGGCGATGCCATTCTCGTCGGCGGAACACTTCCAGGCGTTTTGACGCTCGGCTCCAATTTCACGTATACGAGCGGCGTTACGTCGACATTCCAACTGGGCACCATCTCCGACAGAGTGCAAACGAGCGCGGCCAGCAACGGCTCGATCACGTTGAACAGCAATGCGTTCACGTTGGTTCCAGCCACGGGATTCGATGTCACGCAGTCCTATACCCTCGTCCAAACCGGCGGAACTGGAACGATCACCGGAACACCGACGATCACGATGCCGGGCTATACGTTTTCAACAGCCACCAGCACCTCGCAGGCGCTCATCGTCAGTGGCTTCACCCAATTGGGCGGACAATTGCATTGGACCGGCGCTGTCAGTTCCGATTTGGCGAATGCCGCTAATTGGCTCGAAGGCGTCGCACCAAATGGCCCGAACGCACCGTATGAACTCGTCTTCGATACCACCGGAGCAGGCGGCTTGACCAACACACTCGCAGCCAACACCTCCGTTCATCGCCTCACGTTCCTTGCTGGTGGTTACAATCTCGCTGGAAACGCGTTGACCGTTTTGGCTGACACAACAGGCTCTGTCGGAAAAGGCATCACGTCCGCAACAGGTACGAACATCATCTCGCTGGCGATTGTGCTGGGTTCCGTTACGACAGACGTGGACATTGCAGCCGGTACGCTCCTGATCAACGGCGTGATCTCCGGAGGCCCCGGCGGATTGTCGAAATCCGGCGCAGGTTCTCTCACCTTGAGCGCTGCAAACACCTTCGTGCCTAGCTTTGCACTCAACGCTGGAACGCTCGCCGTCGGAGTGGCCACCGCGTTGGGAACTGCCACTAACACATTCACGTACGCCGGAGGTACTATCGATGCCAGTGTGACCGGCCTCACCATCGCCAACCCGCTGATTGTGAATGCGAACATCACATTTGGTGGCTCGTTTCCGCTCACCCTCAGCAGCGCGTTCGCATTGGGAACAAACCGCACGATTACCTGCTCAGCCAGTAACAATAACGCGCTGACCTTGTCAGGCATCATCTCCGGCGGATCAGGCACGTTCACCAAAGCCGGACCCGGACAGTTGAATCTCACCGGCGTCAATACCTTCACCAGCACCGTGGCGCACACAGCGGGCACGTTGGCGGTGGGCTTGCCAGCGTCTTTGGGAGCTGTGACCAACGCGATCACCATCGCAGACGGAACCTTTATTGATGCAACCGCTGCGACTACCACAATCAATTACGCAAGCATTACCCTGAACGGCAATTTCACGTATATCGGCACCAACGCACTCAATTTCGGCACCACAGCCGTTGCGTTGGGAGCGACGCGAATCATCACGACTCGCGCCAACACGTTGACGTTCGGAGGCGTTATTTCCGGCCCGACGTTTGGTATCACGAAGAACGGTGCCGGAACTCTCGCCTTGAATGGCACGAACACATTTACCGGCCCGGTGACAATCAACGCCGGTATCGTCACCAATTCCAACGTCGCAGGCATGGGTGCCCCAGCGACCGCCGTCGTCAATTTCGGACCGAATTCGACCGGCACGTGGACGTTGGGTATCGCGACGTCTATCGCACAATTGACGACAGACGCCACCGCCCCCGGCACTCCAACGTTGGGCGGCGCGTTTGTCTTGACGTTGACCGGTGCGAACAACAGTACGTTTCAGGGTGCCACCGCCGCTGTTGTATTTGGATTTACGCTTAATAATGCAACCGGAACCCTCACGCTTTCGCCCGGCAGCGGTGCGTATGCGCATTCAGGCGTCACGACCGTGACAGCCGGTCAATTGAACATCAACGGTCCAACCGTCTTGGGAAGCGGTCAGTTGACGCTCGCGTCGGGTGCGAAGATTGACAACACCAGTGGTGCGCCAATTACGTTGACCACCAATAACGCACTTTCGGTGGCCACCGGGTTCACGTTTGTCGGCACAAATAGCCTGACGTTTGGTTCAGGCACGGTCACCATGACGGCGACGACCAGTATCACAACCACAGCTGGGACATTGACGTTCGGCGGCCCAGTAGCTGGAGCGTTCGCACTCACAAAATTGGGTGCGGGTGTGCTGGCACTGAACGGTGTTAATACCTATTCCGTTTCACCAACGACAATCACTGCTGGAACGTTGCTTGTCAACGGGAGTACAGTCGTCGGCGTGACAGTTGCCGTTGGAGCCACGGGGACATTGGGTGGTTCCGGCTCTGTGCTCGGACCGACCACAATCGCTGCTGGAGGCGTTTTAGCACCCGGTTTGATCACTCAATCGACGTCGGCCGCCACGTTTACCACTGCGGCCATCACGGGTACCGGCGTGGCCAAGTACCTCTTCCGTTTGAACGGCATACCCGCCACCACCGCGACAGCGGGTAACGATTTTGTGAATGCAGGAACCAGCGCTGTTGCCACCGGCACGTTGGCCGCTTTCACAATCACAGGCGGAGCAGGCTTCACCAACGGCGGCGTCTACCGTTTGATCAACACCACCGCCACTCCGACCGGCACGTACGCGACTCCTGTGATGCCTACAGGCTGGACCGGTGCGCTCAGCAACATTGCTGGCGGTGTAAATTTAACCGTCACCCAAGCCGCCAACACGTGGGTCTGGGTCGGCGGCACGAGCGGCGACATGAGCCTCCCTGCAAATTGGAGCCCCGCGACACAACCCACAGCCGGAGCCGATTTGATCTTCCCCGCGACTGCGACAACGTTTGCGTTGACCTTCAACAACTCGAATAACACCGTAGGCGATTTGGCCGTCAACAGCATGCTCTTCTCGCCCAACGCGACAGGCTACACCATCACCGCCGGGACTGTCACCTCCGTCACGCTCCCAGCCGCATCACCCACATTAACCCCATTGAGCTGCACCAACACCACCGCCGTCACCAACACGTTGAACTTCAATTTCACCATGCCCGCTGCATCCGGCGGCAACAGTATCTCCGTTGCAGGCACAGGCACGCTCGTCATCGGCACGGGTGCCAACACGCTGGCCAGCACCACGTTGCTGAACATCAACAGCCCTGGTAATACCACGATCAACAGCGTCATCTCCGGCACCGCCGTGACTGTCACTTCGATCGTGTCTGGCGGTACCGTCACCCTCGCGGGGGCCAACACATATACGGGAGCCACCACCGTTCCCTTCGGTACACTCAAATTGGGCAACGCTACCGCCCTCGGCACCACCGGTCCGGCGACCATTTCCTCCGGCGCGATTCTCGACGTGAACGGCAGCTCCGGCGTCTCCGTGCCCGTCACAATCAGCGGTTCAGGTACTGGCACCGGCGCGTTGATCAACAGCAGCGCCGCCGCCGCCAGCTTGGCCAGTGTCGTCACGCTCGGAGCCGCGACAACCATCGCCAGCACCGGTGGAGGTGTCTTGACCTTAACAGGCGCGTCATCCCCGACCGCAGCGTTCCCGCTTACGGTCACCGGCGCAAACGCTGTCACCATCAACGGCACCATCAACACTACAATCACCGCCATCATCAAGAGCGGCGCAGGCGTCTTGACGCTCGGAGGAGCCGCTAACAACGGCACCTCAATCCCCGTGAGTGTCACAGCCGGAACCCTCAGCTTCGCCTCAGCAGCGAACTTGCCGGTAACGACCATCAATATCAATGGTGGAACGTTGCAGTGCACCGGCGGCACTCCCGCCGCGCCAGTTGACCTGCTCGCAACCCGCCCTATCGCGATGGGTGCAAGCGGAGCGACCATCGACGTCACGAGCGGTAACGGTTTGAAACTTTCCGGCGTCGTCAGCGGTCTGGCCGTACTCACCAAAATCAGTTCGACCGGCACCGGTACGTTGCAACTCGCTGCCGTCAATACTTACACAGGAAACACCGTGATTACATCCGGTGTGTTGCAAGTTGGGATCGTCAATGCCATTCCGTTCGGCACCGGTTTGGGCAACGTCTCAGTTGACGGCATATTGGATTTGAATGGCATAAACACCAGCATCAACGGTCTGACCAGCGTCGGCGCAACCGGCGTGATTGACAATACCAGCACCACGCCAGCCACATTGACCGAAGGTATCAACGACGCGACGTCAACATACAGCGGCATCCTGCAAAACACCGGCGTGTCCGGCGGCTTGTCGTTGACCAAGAGCGGCACCAACGCCGGCGCCGGTATCCTGACCCTCGCTGGAGGAACGGCCAGCACGTTCAACGGCACGACCACGATCAACAGCGGTACGATTTCGTTGGCCAAAACTGCTGCCGTCAACGCATTGGCTGGACCCGTGATCATTGGCGATACAGTGGGCAGCGACATCCTGTTGGTCAGTACGAATTTCCAACAAATGCCTGTGACGACGGTCATACAATTCAAAGCGGGAGGAAACAACAACGGTGCATTCTTCCGACTCGCTGGTCCGATTTCTCAAACTGTGGGCGGTCTGGATACGACATTGAGTGGGCAGAACCAGGCTCCTGTCGTCGAAACGACCGCTGCGGGAGCGGGCGTTTTGACAATCAGCCCTTCAAGTGTCTACACCTATGACGGGATCATTCGTAACGGAACAGGTACGATTGCAATCGTCATCGGCGGCACCGCCACTCAAACCTTCGCTAATTCTGGCGGAGTTGTAGCAACTGCGTACACCGGTACCACCACGATCAATTCCGGCGCAACGTTGAAGCTCAGCGGCTCAGCAACGAACACCAATTCCAAAGTCATTAACGTGTTCACCAGTGCGATCACGAACAACGGAACGCTCGTGCTCGACACAACCCCGATCAATGACGTTGAAACGCTGGGCATCATCATCTCCGGCAGCGGCGCGGTTCAAAAGACCGGCCCGGGTCAACTCTCGACCGCCGTGGCTCACACGTATTCCGGCACGACAACTGTCGTCGCAGGCTCGTTCTTCTCAACGACCACGTTCGGAACAAGCAATTTCTCAGTCCAAAACGGTGCGATACTTTCCGCCGGAACCTCAGCGGCAGCCGGTGGCGTGACTCCACTGACGCTCAATTCCGCAGGCACCGCGTTGACCACGGTTTCTGGATCGCGTCTTTCCTTTCGCTTGGGAAGCACGGCGGGTGCAGTGGTGCCGACAGCACTGAACGATTACATCAACATCCCCAATGGAACGGTGTCGATGGCTGGCGGCTTGATCAATCTTCCGACCATTTCAACCACGACGTTCCCGGCGACTTACCGGTTGATCAGTATGTCGAACAACACCAACATACCCAATTTATCATTGGGCACCGTGGCAGCCGGATTTACGGTAATTTTGTCGCAGTCCAGCAAATTTGTCGATGTGACGGTCATGCCGACGAGCACGTTTATTTGGACCGGAGCGGTGGATGGAAATTGGAATGTGGCTGGTAACTGGACGGTCAACGGAGTCGTCGCAGTGTCCGCACCTACCGGCTTAGCGGCTGAAAATCTCGTTTTCCCGGCTGGCGCAGCAAACTTGACGAACACGAACAACATTGTCGGAACAACATTTAACTCGATCTCCTTATTGGGCGGCGGCTACAGCATCTCGGGAACGTCCGTGACGCTCGGAGCAGCGGCCAATGCATTCAATGCCTCGTTCAATGGTTCTTCGACCTTCAATTTGAATTGGTCGGGCGTAGGCGGATTGCTCCATCAGGGCGGAGCGTTGACGCTTGCGACGCCGAATTATACCGGAGCCACAACGGTAACCAGCAACGCGACGTTGAACATTCCGAACGGAGGCACGGTTTCAAACGGCGGCGCAAGCGGACAAATTACGACCATCGGCAATGGAGTGTCCGGAAGCAACTCGGTGATCAATGTTCCGACGGGAGCCACGTTGAAGGGTGGGGCGGTTTTCGCTGGTACGGTTGCGGGTGCCAATGGTGCTTTGAATGTGACAGGTGGAACCGTCAGCATGTTGTCGCCGGACGCAGATACCATCGCGTTTGGAACGGTTGGATACGGCGCACTAAACATATCGGGCGGATCTTTCACACAATCGCGTTTCATGATTGGCGGAACTGGGGGTTCGGCAGGAACGGGTGTTGCGATGATTTCTGGTGGAACCGTAAACAATAATAGTTGGTTGATTATTGCTCGAGCCGTTGCATCCACGGGCGTATTGACGATCACTGGCGGAACGCTGAATCATAACGCAGCGGGAAATAATTTGATGGTGGGATTAGGTGGTTCGGCAGCAGCCCGAGCCGAATTCAACGTGGCTGGCGGCTTCGTGGACAACACGGCAAAAGATGTCGGATTCGGCCAGACGGGTTTCACTACGAATAGTACTGGAATCATGAACGTGAACGCCGGAACGTTGCTGACTGCTCGCGTTAATCAGTTTAATCCGGCGACCGGAACGATTACTGGCATCGTCAATTTCAATGGCGGCACATTGAAGCCGTCCGCAACTGCAGCCAATTTCATCATTGCTAATGCCGCGACTATCTCGACCACTGTTGGACCGACGTCCATGTATTCAAATGGAGCATTCGGTGCGTTCACCGGAGGTGCCGTGATTGATACCAATAACTTCTCGGCCACCATCGCAAATCCCATAATTGCCCCGACCGGTAACGGCATCCAAACGTTAACGATCAACAACGGCGGCAGCGGCTACATCGGTGCGCCGTATGTTCAAATCGTTCGAAATGCTGCCGATACCACAGGCCTCTACGCTACCGCGTACGCTGTCGTTGACACCACCGTCGGCAGTGGAACGTTCGGCCAGATTACCAGCGTCGTCATCACCAACCCCGGCGTGAACTACACCGCTACGCCCACCATCACGCTCGTCGGCGGCGGCGGCACGGGTGCCATCATCACCGCCTCAGCGCCTGTAGCGAACACCAGTGGCGGCTTGACCAAGACCGGCTTGGGTGTCTTGAGCGTCTCTGGCGTGAATACATATACGGGAACGACCGCTGTCAATCAGGGCACGTTGGAAGAAAACTCAGCTGCCGGTGCAATCAGCAATCATACAATTTCCAGCGGCGGTACGTTGCGCGGGACAGGCACGATCACGGGTTCGGTGACCGTCAATTCGAGCGGTATTTTGGGCGCGGGTATTGTGGCGACGGCGGGTAAATTGACCACCGGAAACGTCACGTTCAATACAAACGGTACGCTGAATCTTCGACTCGGTACAACTGTAGGTATAGCGAATTTCGGGATATCGGGCAATGACGGTGTGGCATCCACTGGAGCCGTCGCATTTAATTCAACACCGGTCAATATTTCTGGAACGCCGGCCGTCGGTACATACCGCTTGATGACCTTCACCAGTTCGACCGGCACACCCGTCATCGGAGCGTTCCCAACGGGTTTCGCAGGATCGCTCACCGTTTCTGCCACCACCCTCGACCTCGTTGTCACGGCAGCGATTACGTATACATGGAACGGTTCCGTGAACGGAAATTGGACGAACACTAATAATTGGACGCCGAGCACCGGGCCGACGGGCACCGGTTTCGAAACACTCATCTTCCCCAATGGCGCGGCGAACACGACGAACTCGAACGACTTCACGGCTGGGACGCGCTTCGATTCGATCACGTTCAACGGCACAGCCAACGGTTATTTGATCAGCGGCAACGCGGTGACATTTAATAATCTTGGCACCACTTGTATCAGCCAAGCCAGCACCGTCACCGGCTCCAACACGCTCGACCTCTCGCTGTCGCTCAACAACAGCGCAGCCATCAGCGTGACCGGTGGGACGCTCAACATCGGAGCCGCTGCCACGATCAAGCAAATCGACACCGGTACGCCTTCGACGTCCAGCGTCACGATTGCGACCACTACGCCCGGTGTCGTCGTTATCAACGACATCATCACCGGCACAACCGGACTGACCACCAGCGGCTCGGGCAGTGTTCAATTGCTCGGCGCCAACACATACTCCGGTGTGACGACCATCGGTAATGGTGGATCGGTGATCATCTCGACGATTTCATCCGTCGGTGGATCAGCCAGCTCGCTCGGACTGCCGACCACAGTAGCCAACGGCACCATTGCCCTCGGAGCCGCGAACTTGAAATACATCGGCACCGGAGACGTGTCGGATCGCGTGATCAATCTGACGACCGCAGGCACCAGCATCGCCACAACCGCCGCAGCTGGAACCGGCTCGGTCGCGACGTTGACGTACGCAGCCGGAGCGGCTTACGCCGTCGGTTCTGTGATCAACGTCGCTGGTGTAGCCCCTGCGAATTACAACGGCGTCTTCGTCGTGACCGCTTCGACGACCACGACTGTTTCCTACGCATGCAGTGGAACGGGTGCGCAGGCCACCGCCGGGACCATCGTTCAAATGGCCGCCGTCGATTCGTCCGGCAGCGGCGCATTGTTTATGTCCAACGGTATCACTGGCACCGCGTTGAGTGTTGCGCTCACCGGCAGCACAACCGGTTCTATCGGAGCTATCGCCACCACAACCGGATCCGTCAACAAACTCGGCGGCAATACATGGCAGCTGAGTGGATTAAACACGTACTCAGGCACGACACTGCTGGATAGCGGGGCACTGAATTTTACTGGCGGTGCTCAAACGTTGACCGGCGGCATTACGTTCGGCGGCGGCAACGGAAATCTCACGATCAGCACTCTCGATGTCAGTGCGGCCAACATGACCTTTAACGGTGCGCTGCTCGTTCGCACCAATAATACAAATCCCAACATCATCACCACAGGCACGGGCAAGACGCTCACAATCGCCGGAGCCGTGACGCTCGGTTACGACGGACTCGGTTCACCTGCAACCGGCGCGTTGAATTCAAATTTGACCGTCAACGGCAGCGGCTCGATGGCCTGCACCGGATCGACACAGCAGATTAATGTGAGCGTGAATCAAGCAACTTTGCAGAATCAACCGTATTTCAGTCAGGCTACGTTGGATTTAACCTCACTGGCGTCGTTCTCCGCTAATACATTGTCTCTTCGCATTGGTATCGGTGGAAACACACAAGGTCCGGGCACGATGTTGTTGTCCAACACGGCCAATACGATCATCACACCTACACTGACCGTCGCCGATACTGGCAGCAATAACGGTCAGGGTGCTGGCACGTTGGTCTTCGGCACCGGTACGAATGCCATTCAAGCCGACGCGTTTAACATTGGGCGCGGTAAGAACACCGGTCCCGGTGTGGTCAAGTTCGCGTCACAAACAGCAGGAAGTCCCGGTACGGTGACGATTACGAACGCTGCCGGTACGGGTGCGTCTGCGATAACAGTTGCAAATATTAACGCAGTTGCAACGGGCGCCGGAGCAGTCGGTACACTGGACCTTCGTGGACACGTTTCAACAGTGAACGCCAGTACATTGATAATTTCCAGAAACGACAATCCGTCTTCTACGGGTGGTACAACCGGTACAGTTCTTTTCGACGCAGGAACGTTCACCTGCGGTACATTGACGATGGCCCCTAAGACGGCAGCAGGAACCGGAACTGCGACCGGTACACTGACTATTGGTGGCGGAACTTTCATTGTGACGACAGCCATGACGATGGGATCTCAAGCCACAGCTGGAGCGTCGGCTCCCACGATCAATCTGAACGGTGGCACGTTCCAATCCGCTGTCAACGTCGCAGAAGGCGGCGGCGCGGTGACGTCAGCATTCAACTTCAATGGCGGTACATTCAAAGCCAATGGAAATATCTCGGTCTCCGGTTTGGACACCGTCACAATTCAAGACGGCGGCGCGACGGTTGACACCAACAACTTCAACGTGACAATTGGCAATGGTCTGCTGACCGGCGGCACAGGCATCGGTGGCTTGACGAAAAACGGAGCGGGAGCCTTGACGCTCAACGGAGCCGGAACCTACGGTAACACCGGGACGCCGACGACAGCGATCAATGCGGGCAGTGTGATCGTGGGCAACGCGACAGCCCTCGGAAGCACGAACGCGAAGGTGAACGTTGCGAGCACCGCTGCGCTTGATTTGAATGGCATTGCATTGACCTGCGGACCGGTCACGATGAACGGCAACGGCTTGGGCGGCGCGGGCATCCTCTTGAACAGCAGCGCGACGGCCTCTTCCTTGACAGCGACCACGGTCACGTTGACCGCCGATGCGCTCGTCACGTCACCCAATTCGATCACACTGAATGCGAACGTGCTTGGCGCATTTACACTCACGAAGCAAGGCGCTGGAACACTTGCATTAAATGGAACAGGTACCACGGTCAACGTGTTGGCGTCCGCTGGAACGCTCGGGGGCGGATTTACAACGACTGGTTTCGTGACGCTCGGAAGTGGTGTCAATTTGACGCCCGGCACAGCAGGCACGGTCGGCACGATCAGTTCTGGCGGTACGTTTACGCTGAACGGCGGAACTCTCAATTACGATTTGAGTCTGTCCGGCAATGCGAACATCGGCGGCTCGAACAATGACTTCGGCACCACAGGCGGGACTGCAACGCTCGACCTCGGCACTGCCCCTCTGACGTTGACCATCAATCGCTTGAGTGGATTCAGTGCCGGTCGCTACACGCTCTTCGGAGGGTTCGCAAGCGTTTTGAATACCGGAACGACGATTAATCTTCCGACGATTCCAGGCGTGACACTCACGATTTCGACCACGGCTGTGGCGGGTGCAGTTGTTTTGGACGTTGCTCCTGGTATCGCTGTATGGACCGGAGCCACCGGAAATCATTTGATGAGCGATCCGTTGAACTGGCAGGGTAGCGTGAACATCACCACCGCGCCTTACGAATTACAATTCCCCGATGCACCGACATCGACAGATTTTGCGCCTGTGTTTGATTTCACGGTGGCTGACGTTGCGGCTCACTCGATCATCATCACGTCGAATACGCAGTACACGATCACGAACACCGGCACGAAGAACTTGATTCTGGACGGCGTGGGTTCAACGCCCACAAATACGGTCACCGTTACAGGCACAACGTCCCATTCGATCAGCGCGATACCATTTGTGTGGACGTTCCAGAGTCCGACGATCTCCGTTCCGTCCGGCGGACTTACTTTGGCCTCACCGATCAGCAACAGCACGTTCCTGACGACATTTAACATCGTTGCCGATTCGACCTACTCGGGCGTTCTGGGTAACGGGTCTGGTGGACTCACGAAGACGGGTTCGGGCAAACTGACGGTGTCGGGTATCAATACGTTTGCGGGTATCAATACGATTACGGCGGGCACCTTATCGGTGAGCAGTGTTAATAACCTTGGCGGCAGCAGCGCGGCGAACGCCATTACGTTCCCGACGGGCGGCACTGGCGCACTCCAAATCACCGGTGCCGGGACGTTCTCGTCTGGCGTCAAGGGCATCCAGTTGAACGGTAACGCGATCATTGATTTGCCGACAGCGACGGACACGGGCATATTCTCGGGGACGACGCTCTTCGCAGGAACGGGCAATGTCACGAAGACCGGAGCGGGTGCGTTGACGGTCAGTTCGGCGGCGACGTTCACGGGCAGTTTGAATTTGAATGCGGGTACGTTCATCGTCGGCAATGCGACCGCGATGGGACCGGCGGCTACGGCAACCGTAAACTTCGGAGCAGGCAGCACGGCGATTCTGCGCATCAACGGGCAGTCGCCTACGATCGCGTCGTTGAATACCAACGCGACGGTGGGTACGCCGACCATCGATAACGGCAGCGTGACAAATGGAACTTTGACCGTCAGCAATCCCGCCAACTGCACGTTTGCCGGAGTGATGCAAAACGTGACGGGGACATTGTCATTGACCAAATTGAACACCGGCACCTTGACCCTCGCCGGTGTGAATACCTATGGTGGAACAACGACCATTGGCCAAGGCACACTGGCTTTCACAGGTGGCACACAAACTCTCGCCGGAGCGTTGACGTTTGGTACCGCTGCGGGCAGTGCAAATGTCGGCAACTTGGACCTCAGTACCAGCAGCGTAACATTCGGCGGGGCCATGTTGGTGCAATATTCGACCCCTGATTTGACGACGTTTGGAACCATCATGATCGGCAGCACCAACACGATGATGGTGAATGGAAATGTCACCGTTGGACCGACCAGCGCAGTTGCCACCAACACGAAGCTCGTGATGACTGGAGGCGGTACGTTCACAGTCAACAACGCTGTGGCAAATGGTGTGTTCCAAATTGGCGGAGCCAACACGGGGGCCAGCCCGCTGAGTGGACTCGTGGTAGGCGACCTGTCTGGATTGAGCGCGTTGAATGTGTCGTTGAATACTGGCACCGGAATTATCCGAGTCAATAATAACACCGCCACGAATAACAACAGTGGCAGCACATTGACCATGCCCTCAGCAGGTACTGCCGCAGTGACACTGACAGCTTCTGCCTTGAATATCGGCGATTCCAACGGCAATAACAGTGCAGCAGGCGCGCAAAACAGCCTGCAATTGGGAAGCGGGTTGACAACTATCAATGTCGGAACGGTCAACATCGGCACGGGCGGTCGAGACACGGGTTCGCTTACGTTTGCAGGCGCATCAGGCAGCATCATTGTTCGTGACACGTCCACGACCGGAGCCGCTGTATTCAACATGGGAACCGGTGCAGCCACAACGGGCGCTTTCGGAACAAATCCCAACACGTTTGACGTGTCGGGACACAGTGCCGATTTGCTGTTTGCAGCTGCGGCCATGGGTACACAAAATCGCGCGGCTAATTACAGCAACGTATTTTCATTCAACCAAGGAACGTTGGTCATGGGCAGCATGACCATGTGTTCGCGCACGGCGGACAATACGAGTGGTCCCGGGACGTCCCGCAACACCACGTGTACGATGAACATTGGCGGTGGCACCACAACGATCACCAATGGCTTCCTCGCATTTAGCAGCGAGACGGGAACGTACGTGACAGCCGGACAGACCGTGAACATGACCGCGACGTTGAATGTCACGGGGGGTACCGTGAACATCGGCGCAACCGGTGGCACGTCCATTCCAATGGCCAGCGGTGTGGCGGCGGGCAGTACTCAGGCGATTAGTGTGAATAGCAGTATCACGATCACGGGCGGCGTTGTGAATGTCGCTGGCGATATTCTCAAGGGAACAGTAAGCAGCGGCACGTTGACGACCAGCGCGACGCTTGCGCTCTCGACGGGTACGTTGGACATGGGCGGAAAAGCAATCGGCGGAGCGATCACGCTGGACAGCTTCACGCTACAAAGCGGCACGTTGCAGAATCTCAATCAGTTCAACAATGGCGCGTTGATCACGAAGACGACGGCGGGAACTTTGACGCTGGCCGGTGTCAACGCGTTTTCGGGCGGCTTCAATTTGAGCGCCGGAAGTTTGAACATCAACAGTTCGACTGCGTTGGGCGCAACGGCATCCACGTTCACAATCGCCAGTGGCACGACGATCGACAACACGTCCGGCAGCAGCATTTCGCTGTCGAACAACAATCCGATCACGATGCAAGGGGATTTCACCTTCACCGGAAGTGATGATCTGAACCTCGGCACCGGAGCTGTCAACAACTCGGCGGCGACGATCAATGCCACAGTTTCCGCCAGTGTCCTGCGCATAGGCGGCAGTTTCTCGCAAGCCAACACGGTCGTGAAGCTCGGAGCGGGTAATTTGCGCTTGGGCGGTTCTGCCAGCGCTGCGGCATTCCAAGCATCTGCGGGTATACTCTCCGGCGCATTCACCACGACCGGCACCATTACAGTCAACGGCGGCACGTTCGAACCCGGCAGCGGCACCTCGCCGTTCTCCGCGTCCACAGTCAACGCCAACAACGCGACCAACGCGCTGGTTTATTCCAGCGGTACGTTGGCGTTCGAATGCGGTGCAGCGGGCAGCCCTGGAACGAGCGACAAAGTCGTCAACGCGTCCGGAGCGAATTTCGATTTCGGCACCGGAGCCGTCACGTTAAATATCGTGTCTAAATCAGGATTTGGAACGGGCACGTATGTACTCGCAAGCAACGTCAACGTCATTGGCACGAACATTCCGACGGCACCGAGCAACACGATACCTGGCGCGACGATGACCATTACGATCACGGGTACGGCACCGACTCAGAACATCGTTTTGAACGTCACGTTGTCGGCTCCGATTACGTGGACCGGGACAGCGGGCGATCATTCCTGGAGCAATCCAGCCAACTGGAGCAACAACCCTGTCGGCGTCGTGACGGGCGGACCGTACCAGATCGTGTTTGATACGGCTGGCGTTACGACCGATCCATTGTCGATCAATGACATCGTTGCAGGTGTCACGGTCCACGCCATTGTCATCACCTCAACAGTACCAGTTACCATCAACAGCGGTTCGACGGCTTTCGGCGGTGGCACAGGCCCCGGCGGTATCGTTAGCATTGACGCGTCCGGCACAAACGGCGGTGACGCGATCAGCGTTTCAGCCGGGACGGCAGCTCATGTATTGGGCAGTAATCTGATTTTGAAATGGAGCTTCCAGGATGTTAACGTCGTCGTTTCAGGCGGCGGATTGACGATGAATTGCGCGGTTCAAAATCAAACGTTCAATACCAATTTCAATACAACAGTCGACATGTCTGTGACAGGTGTCATCGGAAGTGGTTCGGGCGGAGTGATGAAAACTGGCGCGGGTAAGTTGACGCTGAGCGGCGTCAATAGCTACACGGGCGACAACACGTTGACCGCAGGTATCCTGTCTGGCAGCGGAGCCAGTCCGTTTGGCGTCGCGTCATCGGCGTCCGGCATCACGTTTGTCACGGGCAGCACGGCGACATTGCAATGCACCGGCGCGAACGCGCTATCGACGATGGGTATTTCGCTCGCAGGAAACGGCATCATCGATACTCCGACAGGCACGGATAGTCTTGCGTTGAGCGGCACATCCAGCATCTCCGGCACGGGCAGTCTGACGAAGACAGGCACAGGCGCATTGACCATTGGTGTGGCGAATTCGGCGACAGGCGGATTGACCTTGAGCGCAGGAACATTGAATATCAATAGCAGTACCGCAGTCGGCGGCGTGGGAGCAACATTGAACATCGCCAGTGGCACGACGATTGACAACACGTCAGCTGGCGCTGTGACACTGATCAACAATAATCCGATGGTGTGGAACAGTACGTTCACGTTTGGTGGGACGCAGGCGTTGAACCTTGGAACGGCAGCGATGACGTTGTTGGCGGACCAGACGTTTGTGACCAACGGCACGGCGGCGTTGACGATCGCCAATCCGATTGGCGGCGCGTTCACGGTGAATAAATCTGGAAATGGCTTCCTGACGCTGAGCGGAATCAACACGTTTGGAAATGCGACGGCGAACATCAACTTCAATGCGGGCACGTTGACGGTTGCGGCGGATACGAATCTGGGCGCGACGAGCGCGGGCAATCCGCTGGTGTTCAATGGCGGCACGCTCTCGGCGTCACAGTCGTTCACGATCACGCGCGCAATGACGTTCACGGGTGCGGGGACGATTGATGTGGCGGCGGCGAAGACGCTGGCGAATAATACAGCCACGACGATGACGGGCGGGGGTGCGGTGACGAAGACGGGTGCAGGGACGTTCAGCATCACGACCGGAGTTACCGCCAGTACAGGCCCATTGACGATCAATGCCGGAATGGTGACGATCAACGGGTCGTCGCGATGGAATAGCGGCAACGTCACCGTCAATTCGGGTGGGACATTCCAGAACACCGGTGGCGGCACGGATTCGATCGGTGCGACCGTGAACATAATCGTAAATTCCGGCGGCGTCTTCGATTCGCAGCAAACCGGTACTGAATCGTTTGCCGGATTGACTCTGAATGGCGGCGGCATCGGTGGCACCGGAGCATTGGTGACCAACGCGGCTACGGCGGGAGGCGTCATCACGGCACCCGTGACACTGGGTTCTGACGCGGTCATCGGCACGTTTGCAGGCGGCTCATTGAATTTGGCAAGTGTCGTCAGCGGCGGATTTGCGTTGACGAAAGTGGGAGTCGGCACGTTGACGATGACGGCTGCGAACACGTTCGGCGGAGCGATGACCGTTTCTGCTGGGACGCTGTCGGTTGCAGTATTCGCAGACGGTGGTTCAGCCAGTGGCGTCGGTTCGTCGTCCAATGCTGCGTCGAATCTCGTTTTGGGAACGAATACGGCATTGACGTATACAGGGACAGGCGGTACGTCCGACCGCTTATTGACCGTCGGTTCCGGAACGATAACGTTCACTCACAACGGGACGGGCGCGTTGACCTTCACCAACAGTGGTGCGTTGGTACTGCTCGGAACGAACGTACCTCGTACGCTGTTGTTTACCGGTACAAACACCAACGCCAATTCGTTTACTCCCTTGATTCCCGATAACGGCTCTGGCGCGACATCCATCACGAAGACAGGTGCGGGTCTCTGGACATTGGGCAACACAGCCAGTACCTACACAGGGATCACGACCGTCACAGCAGGAACGCTTGGAACAGTAGTGCTGGCGAACGGCGGAACGCCGAGCAGCATCGGAGCATCGACCAGTGCCGCTGCTAACGTTGTGTTGGGCGGAGCACAATCCACGTTTACTGCAAACAACGCGGGAACGCTGCAATACACGGGTTCGGCAAATACGTCCACAGATCGTCAGATCACGGTGACTGTGGGCGGTGCCGGCTTTGATTCGTCGGGCAGTGGGACTGTAACGTTTAATGGGGCATTTACTCTGCCAACCGCTGCGGCTCCGTTCCGTCTGTTGAATTTGACGGGATCGAATACTGGTGCGAATACCATCAATACAGTCATCGCCGATAACGGTGCAGGATTGACGCAGATTAACAAAACGGGCGCGGGCACGTGGGTGTTGGCTGCAGTCAATACGACCGCTGGCGGCGTGAACATCAATGCTGGTACGTTGATGGTGTCAGGAACTGGCACCTTAGGATCCACATCTAATGTGGTGACGATCAATTCGATTGTATCGACCTACACGCTTGCTGGCAGTGGAACGCTCGATTTGAATGGAACGAACCAGACAGTTGGAGCCTTGTTGGGCTGCGGCGGCACCGTGTTGAACAACGGCGGCGGTAGCAGCACGTTGACCATCGGAACAGGCAATAAGGGCGGTAGTTTTGCGGGAACGTTGGCCGATAATACAACTGGAGGCGGGACGCTGGCCGTCGCGAAGAATGGCACCGGGTATTGGACTCTGTTCAGCAATGGTACGTTGTCGAATACGTTCTCCGGTGGCTTGACGATCAATGCTGGCACTGTCGCTACAGGACCTCGCGCAGCCAGTGCCAATTTGTTAGGTACCGGCACGGTGACGATCAATGGCGGAAATCTTTCGTTGCAGGGTGTCTCTACCTATACGCCGGGTGTGAAAGTTGAATTGAAGACACAAGCGCCCGTCCTTTTCGCCGGCTCAATTGACACCATCATCGGCTTGGGATTGCCGAATTTGACGTCCGCGTTCGGCACAGCAACTACCACCGTAGCGATCTCGACAACGTCGACCGGTGGAGCTAAGTTGAATTTGGATTACAGCAACGGATTCTTCTCCGCTGTAACGTCACCGTTCAATACGAACGATTTAACGCACGGCGGATACGGCTATAATGTGGTGACTAATTTCCTGACGCGCCTCAGCGGATTCTTCTATGCGCCCGAAGCTGGAACGTATACCTTCAGCGTAAACGGCGACGACGGAATTTACGTTTATATTGATGGCAACGGGACTGCGACTACCATCAAGAACAATGGCGCCGCGAGTACGACAGGATTTACAACGGGTACTACCACACTCACCGTTGGATGGCATGCTATTACAGTTGGCTATTGGCAGGGCACCGGTAACGGCGGGTTTACGTGCTTGATGACGACGCCTGGCAGCGGTGCCACAGCGGCGGTGATTTCCGCGGCACAGACGACGAATGCAGTGGCCGCACCGACGTTCTCCGGAACGCAGTCGTATACAAATAATATCGTGGTCAATGCCAGCGGTACACTTGAACTATTGAATTCAAATACCGTCAGCGTGGGCAGCTTGACGATCAATACCGGGACTCTGACATTGTCCGGTCAAGGCACGACATTGACCGCGAATTCACTGGCTGGTACAGGTGCCGGCTTGGTGCTGGGAGCGGCTCCGTTGCCGGCCAATTTGATTGTGGGCGACGCGACCGACACGGCTTTCTCGGGTGTGATCTCCGGGCCGGGCAGCATCACGAAGCAAGGTGCTGGCAAGCTGACGTTGAGCGGCACCAACACGTTCACGGGCGGTACGACGGTCACTGCAGGAACGCTTGCCGCAGGTGCTGAAGCACATATGGGTGCAACGTACGACGGATCCGTGGTCACGACATTGACCAACGGTGGCACCGGATACTCAGCAGTTCCGACGGTAACAATCGGTTCGACGACCGGCACGGCAGCGACAGCAACCGCCACGCTCGGCGTAACAGCAGCAACCTTCCTGCCGCTGACGTCAGGAGGAACCGGATATGCAACTGTGGCCGCTGCGACTCCGACGGTCACGGCTGGCGGCGGAACCGGAGCGACGGTGGTTCCAATTATGGGAATTGATGCAACGGCGGTCACATTCTTGACAGCTGGCGCAGGCTTGACGAACGGCACCGTGACGTTGTTTGTTTCCGGTGGCGGTGCCACGACGCCAGCGACGATGACGGCAACGGTTACGGGTGGCTTGCTGACGTCGCCCTTTACGTTGACCAATCCCGGCGCGGGTTTCACCGGAGCACCAACTGTAGTTGCAATCAATTCAGTGTCGACCACAACACCGACGTTTACATTAGCTGCAAAATTGCAAGTCGTAGGCTTGCGTGTTACGGCTCCGGGCACAGGCTTCACGTCAACACCGACGATCACATTTCCGGCGGGCACAACGACCGCAACGGCGACGGCCAACGCCACGAACTTTACCGTGGCTGCCTTCTCTGCGACAACGGGTGGCACAGGCTATTTGACAACTCCAGCCGTCACGTTCTCAACTGGTAACGCGACCGCTTCAGGCGTGTTGAAGGGTGCCATGACGTTGAATGGCACCACGCTCCAAGCCAGCTCGACATTCAGCTCCTCGCGCTTGATCACCATGCCTTCGACGAGCACGATCGACTCACAAGCCAACACGCTGACGTTGAGCGGTATTGTTCAAGGAGCCGGTGGATTGAACAAGAGCGGCAGTGGTACCGTCATCCTCACGGCTGCAAACACGTTTACGGGTCTTCCGACTATCAATGCCGGTACGTTGCAAATCGGTGCGGGTGGCACGGCGGGTACGCTGGGAACGAATACGAACGTCACGAACAACGGAACTTTGAGCTTCAATCGCACGGATTCCATTACCGTGAATCAAATCATCGGTGGCACGGGTGCGGTGACATTCAATGGTACCGGCGGCACATCGGCGTTGAGCGCTGTCAATACCTACACGGGCGGCACGACAGTCACGGCGGGTACGGTCAACGTGACGAACGATCAGAGTGCTGCGAACGGAGGCTGGATCGTTGGACCTGGTAGCACGATTGCAACGACTGTGAATTTCCTGTCCGGATCAACTGTGGCCATCGGCAGCGGCAAGACGGTCGATATTGGAAATGTGAACTCGGCTTCGGGTACATTGACGCAGACGTTGAACGTCGCTGGCTCAGTGACCAACAATGGTACGTTGAATGTCGCGCGGACCAGTTCGTTTAATTTGAACAGCGGAGCTGCGTGGACGCAAAGCGGTGCAGGCACGATTCGTCCGCCTTCGGGATCTGGATTCCCTGCGGCGATGACGATGAATACGGGCTCGGCGTTTACGTATACAAGCGCGACACCTTTCACGATCAATCCGGCGAACGCTGCCGCTGGCAACGCCACACTGACGATTGCGGGTGCGACGTTCACGACTGGGCAGCCGTTCCAGGATACAGAAGCGACGAGCACGGGCAGCGCGAATGTGGTGCTGACGGGTGGCGGGATGATCAAGTTGTCCGCTAACGTGGCGTCGTTGACGACGACAGCAGGCAGCACGTTCAACGTCCAGCTTGGCACGGGCGGCGGAATCATTGACACGAACGGCTTCAATGCGGGCGTGAGCAATGTGATCGCGAATGTCAGCGCTCAGACCGGCACGCTCACGAAGAACGGAGCCGGCACGTTGACGCTCAGCGCGCTCAATACGTACACAGGTTCGACAACGTTGAACGCCGGCGTCGTGAATGTAGGCGTCGCGGACGGAGCAGGTGGACCACTCGGATCGGGTGGAACGATCGCGTTCGGAGGTGGTACACTTCAGTATTCAAGCGCGAACACGTTCGATTATTCATCACGCTTCAGCAACGCTGCGACTCAGCTGTACGCCGTGGACACGAACGGTCAGAACGTGACGCTCGCGTCTGCGTTGAGCAGTTCAGGCGGATCGTTCGCGAAATCGGGTTCGGGCGTTCTCTCGTTGAATGGTACTAACACGTTCGGCGGTGCAGGCAAGACTGTGGCCGTCAGTGCGGGCACACTCAAAGTGGGTAACGCAACTGCGCTCGGAAACGCCTTGAATGCGGTCTCCGTGTCGTCGGGTGCGGCGCTTGATTTCAACGGACAAACCATCAACAACACGAACCCGCTTGCCATCGCCGGTTCAGGCGTCAGCAGCAGCGGAGCGGTGTTGAACAGTAATTCTTCAGCGGCATCCTATGCGGGCGGCGTAGTACTGAATGCGAACAGTGTATTCAGCGGCGTCGGCGATATTACAGCCAGCGGCGTGATCTCCGGTTCGTTTGGAATCACAAAGACCGGGGCGAATAAAGTCACGATGACGGGCACGAACTCGTTCAGTGGCTCGGTCGCGATCAATTCGGGAAGTGTTAGTGTTGGGGCGTCCGCCAACTTGGGCGACGCGTCCGCGACAAACACGCTTGCGTTGGCTGGCGGAACATTGCAAAGCACCGGCACGTTTGATCTGACGTCCAACCGCTCAATTGCCTTGGGAACGGGCGGCGGGACGTTGGATGTCACCGGCAGCAACGGCTTGACTGTCTCCGGCCAAATCACGGGTACTGGCGCATCGACCGACACACTCGTCAAAATCGGCACTGGCACCGTGTTCTTGAATCACGCCAGCAATACCTTTGTGGGTGACACGACAGTCAGCGCCGGAACGCTCGGCGGTACTGGTACACTGACGCTCAGCCGCGTCTCGGTCAACTCTGGCGGTACATTGCAGCCGGGCCTTGCCTCAACCATCGGAACGTTCACCGCGTTCCACGTTGACTTCAGCGGCGGCGGTACGTTGCGCACTCGCTTGACAACGGGATCGGCGAACGACAAATTGCGCGTGACCGCTTCGACCACACTCGTCATGGGCGGGACTTCGAATCTCGTCGTGGATATGACCGGCTTCACGGACACAGACCCGCAGATCGAATACGTGCTCGCCGACACGCCGGCTTGGAGCGTCAACGCGGGCTTCACGAACACATCCTTGATCAATAATTCAACGGCGTTGACACCTGTGAACGGCTCGCTGGCGCATCTGGTTCGTTACACGATTGTCACAGCGGGCGTTTCGCAGCAAGTCAAACTCGGTATCGGCAATGCGACCGTCACGCCGGTGACCGTCGATTCCTTCACGGCGAAACCGGAAGGCACCGGCGTGTTGCTGTCTTGGAACTGCGTCTCCGAATTCCAAAACGCGGGCTTCAATGTCTATCGCCGCACTCAGGATGGCGGGGCATGGAGCCAAGTCAATCCGGTGCTACTCTCCGGGCGCGTGACGAATGCGGATTCGAAGCTCTACACGCTCTATGACTGGACGGTTGCGGGCGCGTTCGACTATAAACTCGAAAGCATCAGCATCCGTGGCGTTTCGGAAACGTATCGCGCGTTCGCAACGGCCACTGTTGACGACAGCACGGTTGAAGTTGCCGCGCTCGAAAACGACGGTGTCGCTGCCGCACTCGCCAGCCTCGACGCATTTGACAACGTCCAAAAGACACAGGCCTTGAGCGCCAAGTTTGAGCAGACAAACAGCGTTGGAATTCCGCAGGGCATGAACGCTCGCATCACCGGTGTGGCTCACAACACCATCACGAAACAGTTCAAGCCTGTGAGTGTGAATGTGCTCAACACGGAACACCACGAGGCCATTGCGACTGCATCTGTAGCTGCACGGGCTTCATCGCGCGCGGTCAATCCAGTGCTCGCGTCGCGCTGGTTTGCGACAGGAACGCTTGGAACATCGACTACCTTTACTGGTGCGAAAGTTGTCTATAGCACGCCGGGTGTCATGTCGATTCCGTTCACGTCCTTGCCCGCCGGAATGAATTCAAACATGCTCGCCGTGCAACGTGAAGGCCGCGTGATTCCAGTGCTGGCCAAGTCGGCCACGGGACTGCTCGTCTACGCTCCGGGTTATCAAGACGATTACACGGACAAGGACGCGCTTTTCCTGCGCCCGACCAACAAAGCGACAATCGCGGGACAGGTGTCAGCAGCGACGGGACTCTTCGAACTTTCTGAAACAATCCAAGCGTCCACGCCAGCCACAACGGTGACGGATTATCACGACGTATACTTTGACTTCAATTACGGCTACCGTCCGTACACGATGGCTCCGTGGTTCTCGAATAAGTATTTGTACGCGAACGAAATCACGGGTTCGACGCAGACCTTCAGTGTCGCGACTCCGAATGCAACAAACGCCTCTGGATCAATGACGCTTAATCTTTGGAGTCTCACGCAGACCGTCGGCGTCTCCGAAGACCACGCGATTAACGTGTTGATTAATGGACAACCGGTGGGTCAGGCGACCTGGACAGGCGGCAACAAGTTCATCCAGTTGTCGTTCCAAATCCCGGCGAATGGATTAAACGCCGGGACAAACCAAGTCGATCTCGTCACGCCGGCCATCACGGGCGTTGCGAGTCAGTTGGCGTTCGTCCACTCTATCTCCATTGCGTTCAATCAAGCGCTGGACGGATCGAAACCTGCGACGATTTACAATTCCGCTGCGGCGAGCCAGGTCTTTGAATTGTGCCATGTTCCTTCAGCCGATGCGTGGGTCGTTGATGCGCGATTCCCCGACCGCGCCGCATTGGTGCCGTATGAAACTCAGACTCAAAACGATGGCACACACACGCTCCGCTTCCGCGCGTCAGCAGGTGGAACGGGCCGCTTCCTGGTTGTACCTGTCGGCATGGAAAACGCTCCGCTTTCGGTCGTGAAGCGCCGCGTCAAACCGGTCACAAGCACGGTGTATCTGGCGGTTGGTCCGAACCAGTTCAGCGCGGGTACTCAGGTGTTGCTGGCCCAGCGTTCGAAAGAAGGTATTCGCGGTCAGTACGTCGATCAGGAGCAGGTCTTCGACTTCTATAACCATGGCCGCTATGGTCCGGTGGGTATCCAAAAAGCCGTTCAATCGATTCGACCGCAGTACCTGCTGTTAGTGGGCCGAACGACGTATGACTACCGCAATTACACAGGCTACAATGTTGATCCACTCTGTCCGGCGTTCCTGGTGTCCACGTCCTTCTGGGCGGAGACAACATCCGATTCGATGTTCGGCGATCTGGGACGAGGATATTCCGAAGTAGCCATCGGCCGCCTGCCTGTGACAACAACGACAGAGTTGGCGGGAGCTGTGCGGCACATCTTGAACTACATCGGCGCACCCGTCTCAGGCATCCGTGTGCATGCGGCGGCTGACGTGGCGGATCCGCTGGCCGCTGACTTCCCGGCGGAAGCACAGGTCATGAGTCAGTCATTCCCGGATATGACATGGCAGCCCAATTACCTCGGCGTAACACACCCGACACCCCAAGGCGTGACGGCGGATTTGTTGACTGCCGCGAACGGTGGAGCGGATTGGTTGCTCTACATCGGTCACGGCAATGCGATCGGTTTGGGGAATGGCTATCCACGTATTTTGGATACGAATTCGGTCCAGTCCTGGACGGGTAATGTAGTGTTCCTGCAATCGACATGTACTGCAAATTGGATGGCGAAAAATGTGTACGATTACAAGAGCATTGCGATTCAAGCCCTGACGCAACCGCAAGGCGGCATCAGCGCAAGCATCGCGACATCTACGTACATGAATTCAGACGATGACACGCAGTTCATGACGCAGTTGATGAAGAATGCCGACAAGCGCGGCATGCGCTGGGGCACTGCGTTGATGAAGGCGCAGCAGTGGGCCGCCGCAAAGGGCCCGGGCTTCTTCAGCGACTTGAGCAAGACCGAGCAACTCTTCGGCGACCCGGCGATGCCGGTGTTCTCGAAGACGCCCGGAGCCGTTCAAAACACGTCCACACTAGCACCCGTAACCTCGGCCCCGGCGACCGGGACGTTCTAACGAGACGTGCGATAGATCGAGGAGTGTCGGTGATGATGCCGACGCTCCGAACACATCAACCCTGATTTGAATATTTTAAACGCGAGCGATTTGAGAGGACTGCAATGGCAACCAAGTGGATACGCAACACCGATGTCGTGTGTGAAGAGTTGGACGGTCACGCGCTGCTGGTTCACTCCGCGACGGGCGCTCGTTGGACACTGAACGCAACGGCGCTTTCCCTCTGGAAACTATGCGACGGCACCCGCACCATGCAGGCGCTCGCGAACGCATTAAACATATCCGCGCGACGCGATGAACTCGAACGATTTACGCGGGCGCTGTGTGGATCGGGCATGTTGCTGGGATCAGGAATGGCTGACGAGTTGGCCTCGGTTCCAACCGCACATTTCAGTGTGGGTTCGATGTTGCACGCGGACTATCTGGGCAAGAATCTCGGAGGTCCACGACGACGGCCGAGTCCGCGCGGGAATAGCGGACCGGGTTGATTTCGAATCGTGTTTCTGGTTGAAAAATCAGCGCGCAACGATGAACGCTGCGCGCTACTTGGTAACAATTTTAAGCACCCGCTCTTACACAATTTCTTCCGGTGGCGTGGCATTCAGTGCGTCAGTCACAACGTGCGCCGGTGCTTCGATTTTCGAATCCACAACTGGCAATGTATCTTCACCCATCAGCCATTTAACCGCTTCTTCAAAGTCACTTAAATCGTCCGCCGTTTGCGGCAGATACGCGACGCGGCCTTGTCCGAATTGCTTGAATGTCTTCTCGTGCGGGTCGGTCCCGAGTGTCCGGGTTAGCGCGTTTTCGCGCCGAACACGTCGCCACGTATCGCGACGGCCCGTGTCTTCCGTGATGATCAAACTGCCGCCATCGTTCGCATAATCTTGGAAGATGGCGGCCAGTTCGTCGGACAAACATTCGCAATTCGCCAGCACGGCGCACGGATAATTTTTGAGCAGGTCGAGGTTCCCGGCATGCAGCACATCATACGCCACGCCCCGGCCCAACAGCTTCGTTTCGAGTTCGTGGCGGCTGTCCGCAGACGAGCTGTTGAACGTCGCGCTGGGAGCGTCGTGGAAGATCGCCATGCGCGCTGCTTCACCGGATTCCAGCGCGGGCGGTTGCAGCATATCCAGCAACGCCGCTCCAAACGTCCGCGCAACCTTTGCGCTCAAATTCGTGTTGATCGCGCGCTGCTTCCGGTCGTTCGCGGACCAGTCTTCAGGAAACGCGATGCGCGGCTCACGCATGAACGCGGCATCGAGTTGCGGCAGCCATTGCGCCGGTTCGATACCAAAAAGATATTCCGATCCCGCCGCGAAAAATGTGTCGAACACTTCCGCTCCGACTGCACACAATGGATTGCGCCGGCGTACGAACCGTGCCACGCGCGCAATCGCGTCGGTCACGGTACGAATCTTGAACAACACCCATTCTTGCTGGTGCGGGGCCGTGACTTGAGTCGCGGCAGACTCGACGGGCGGACGCACGTGAATGAAGGAATTATGGCCAAAGCGCTCCAGCCCGGAGCTGCGCGTGTCGTCTTCCTGCGCGCCGTATTTTCCGCGCAAATAATCGCGGAACGACGCGACGCAAATCGGACAGTGGCACGCGCGAACCGTCGGGCTGTAACCCGCGCCGTCGAACAGAATCAAATCGACGCCCGCGTCCGACGCGATGCCGGAGGCCTTCTCGACATAGCGCAGCCACCCCTCGGAACTGTAGCACGGTCGGCACTGAAAACTCTGTGAGCCCCAGACCGATTTTCCGTCGTGGGTCAACTGCATCCAATCGTTCGAATCCGGTTCTTCCTGAATCAATGTTTCGGGGACGCACCAACCAATGGAAATACGCGCGGCGACTTTCATTCCCATGCTATGCGCACGGGCCGTGAAATCGCGGCTGCGTTCAATTTCAGCCGCTTCGAATTCCAAACCAAATCCCGAGAAAAAACGGATCGACACCAACTCAGTGCCCGCCGCTTTCAGCCGCCCCAAAGCGTCGGGCCCGATGTCGGTTTCATACGCATCCTCGACATCCGCGCGCTGTCCGCCGATGTAGCGCTGGACCTGCGGCGGTTCGGGCAATTCCACGTAGTTCACGCGTCCATCCCGCAACCATTCCGGACGCTCGTTACTTTCACCCATCTCAACCATTCCCCATGTATGCTGCCATGATATTTTCAGTTGCAACTATCGTAATACATGCGTCGGTTTTTGTCAGTGTGAATCGTGCGATTCCGATATAGCGTTCAAGAATTCTCGCCTTTTTTCCGATTATCTGGTAGCACTTTTGGCGGTTTCCGTCACGATATGTAAATGGATGTTTTTTGGAGTGAGTCCAAACACGAGGCAAGCAATGAAACACTGGATCATGATCGCGCTGTGCATTTTTGGAAGCGTTGTTTTCGCCGCCGAACCGATTGTCAAGGCTCGTGGTTCGAGTTTGCCACCCGTAATTACATTGTTTTCCGTGGACGCCAATCCGGCGATCATTTCTGAACAGCTGACATTTTCCTTCGCAGCAACGACGACGAATGAAGGGATTTCGTATGCGATTAATTTTGGCGATGGCCAGGTCAATTCAATGCAAACCGGCAACCTGACTGGCAGGACGGTGACGCTCAATTACACGTACGTTTTCGCCGGGAACTTCACCGTCACGTTGTCCGTCAGCGACGGATCGAGCACGGTGATGTCCACAATTTTCATGGAGGTCTTTGGCCCGAACAACGGTGCCAGTGGCATTCCAAATATTTCTGACAGCATTTACACAATCACCGATCCGGACACCGGCGTTAGCGTGTCGCTCTGTGAAAGCAACGGCGGTGTGATTCAATTGTGTATCACAGAAGCGATAATAACGACGCGTGCAGTGAATGGTTTCTTGACCGATTGGGGCGACATTGCAGGACGGTCTTCAAAAGTCAACGGCACGATGCCTGTACACAAATATTCGAATCACGGTGTTTTCATCGCCAAGATTTCAAGGCCGGATAACGGACCGAATGTACGCGAAGTTTCCGCACCTGCGGTCGAACGCCGCACGCTCGTGCTGGGATCGGTTGAAGTCGGTGAAAATATTTCGGACCTCGCAGCGATTCGTTCAATACCCAAGCAAACGCTCAAGTCGCTCTCAACAACTATCATACCGTCGCGTCTACGCGGACGGTTTAGCTTTCCTAAGAAATTTGCCGATACCGTTTCATTCGTCGGTACGATCCAACTTCCGGTCGGATTCAATACCGCCACAAAACACGAACTCCAAGTCAGCATCGGCAACATTACTGGCATCGTGAATTTGAACAGCCGAGGCACCGGTGAATTGAACTCGAACAACGGTTTGTTTGCCAAGGCCAAAGTATTTTTCCCGAGTAAAGGTGGCGTTTTGACCAAGACACAAGCGGTCCGTGTCGATGTGCTCATGGCAAACACGGGGCTTGTCGAGCAGGGTTTTGATACGGAAGGCATCAGCAACGTTCGCCGTGGCATCAAAGGCGTGTCCCGTCAAATTCAAGTCGGAATGACTCTCGACGGATTGCCGTACCAATCGCTCGTCCCGGTGTCGTTCTCGGTTTCTGCCGATGGACAATCAGGTGCAATTGATTTATCACTTAGATAAGTCATAGCGCACTCTTATTTGAGAAGTCGTCAAGAGTCAAAAAAACCCGCAGCAATGCGGGTTTTTTCGTCAGCAATATCTGAGGAATTGAGACTCGGCACATCATTTCAAATTCCGCATCAAGTACTCCAATCGACGGCGTGAACCATACGGCGTTTCGGCTGCTCCATGATTAGCTCCCACCACAATCAACAAATCGAAATCCTTGTTCGCTTTTTCGAGTGCGCCGACGACTTGCATCGTGCTCGCCGGATCGACGTTTGAATCCAATTCTCCTACGACCAACATCAATTTGCCTTCGAGCAGATGCGCGTTTACGGCGTTCGAATTCTCTGCATATTCCTTCCCTACGGGCCAACCCATCCATTGCTCGTTCCACCACACTTTGTCCATGCGGTTGTCATGACAGCCGCAATCAGCGACAGCGACCTTATAAAAATCGTGATGCCACAACAGTGCCGCCATCGCGTTTTGCCCGCCTGCGGAACCACCATAAATCCCGACGCGCGAGAGGTCCATAAATGGGCGCGTTTGCGCTGCAGCTTTGATCCATGCGATGCGGTCCGGAAATCCTGCATCTCGAATGTTCTTGAAGCAAACATCATGGAACGCCTTCGACCGTCCGCTCGTGCCCATCCCGTCGCATTGAATCACAATCGCGCCGGAGTCCGCGAACTTCTGCTGATGCCCGTAATTCGTCTTGAAATTCTTCGGCGTAAAAAATCCCTGCGGTCCAGCATAAATGTTTTCGATGACCGGATATTTCTTCGCCGGATCGAAATCGACCGGGTATAGAATCATGCCATAAATGTCCGTCTTGCCATCACGCGCCTTCGCAACAAACCGCTCCGGCCAGCGCCCGCCGCGAGCAGCCAGCACTTCACTTGCGTCAGCCTCTTCCAATTTACACACCAATTTCCCGGTGTCGCTTCGGCGCAATTCCGATACAGGCGCGAGGTCGATGCGCGAATACGTGTCGATGTAAAACGCTTCGTTCGAAGAGTATTTCAACACGTGCTGCCCGTCGCCTTCCGTTAAATTTGTCAGCCCGCTGCCGTCTAAATTCACGCGACACATATGTGTGTAATACGGGTCCTGTCCCGGACGAATTCCGCCCGCGTTGAACCAGATGCAGCGCTTCGCTTCGTCAAATTTTGTGACCGATTGGACGACCCATTCTCCGCGCGTGATCTGGTTTTTCACCGCGCCCGTTTGAGCGTCGATCAGCCACAGATGATTCCAGCCGTCGCGCTCGCTCATCCACACGATCTCACGCTCGCCGATCCAGTGGCAATAATACTTGCCCGAATAGCAGATGAACGTTTTGCTGCGCTCATCAATGATCGCCTTCACCGCACCAGTCGCAGCATCGATGGACAACACGCGCAGCGCCTGATGTCCGCGCTCGTTGTACACAAACGAAACGCGCGACGAATCGCCTGACCAACCCATGTCCTCGATGCTCCACGGATTCGAGAAAAGCGTTGCATCAAGCGGAATGCTTTTCATCGCAGCGATGTCAAAAAGCTGCGGACGTGGAATGGCCAGCTTGTCGCCGGGTTTGTGATAATCCAATGTTTTCAACTTCGGTTGAACTTGGTCCTTTGGCGACGATTCGACAATGTAAACTTTGTGCTCCTGCGCCGGTTCTGTCCGCAACGCCAGCAGCTTCTTCGAATCCGGTGACCACCACACGCGATCCGCTGCGTAACTGTCCGACGGCTTTCCGTCTGAACCTAAAATAGTCTCTGTACCCGTCTCACTATTCCGCACCGCCAGTTTCCCGTCGTTGACGACCACCAGCCATTTTCCGTCGGGCGATTTCGCGCTGCGATTGGCTTGGCGCTTCGGCAAATCCGGCGCGCCCTTTTTCTCAATCGCCGGAGCGACCGATGCGCTGCCGATGATGGCCGTCGATGGCTCGCGCACCGCTTCGAAAACATTCAACACCTTTTTGTTTTTGCTTAGAGCAACCCACACATGTCCGTCAAACGTCTGCGCATCCCATGTGCCTGACGGCTTGAGTTCCGCCATAGGCTCGCGCTGATCTTTGTAATTCACCCAAAACAAATCCACCGTTTCCGCCGTCTTGTTTTCGAAAGTCACGCGCGTCGCTGGGCCATCCTTGCGTGAGCGGTGTTGAGTGGTCGTGGATTCAAGTGAGTGCGGACGAATTTCGCTGAGCGTTGCCGCATAGGTTTTCAAATCCAATCGCCACGCCTTGCCGCGCACTTTTAAGACGACCGCATTTCCGTCTTCGTCCATGCTGAACGATTCAATCGGCAACCGCGCGGCGTCGAGATTCTTCACACCCGCTTGGCTCAGCGCCTCCGCCGCGCGTGTCGCATCAAAAGCCGGCTTGCGCGTTCCGGTTTCAGCATCGACCACGATATACTCGCGCCGATCACCGGGAAGATCATTGCGGTACCAAAAGCGCGTGTTGGTTGCGAACCAATTCGGCTCGACACGATCGCGGTAAATACGCGGGGCAGGCTTGGTATCGGCGGCGCGTCCCCTTTGCCCTGGGATAAATATGCAGATGAAAACGATTGCACATAATGGCAGGCGTGCGACGATGGAACGATGGGGCATGGCAGACCTTTCAGAAAAATGAGTTATGACATGACGCGTCGTAGGCGTCATTTAATGCGTGCATTAAATTGAAATTGTGGGGAATATCTTTAGAGTGATGCTTTGGAATGTCGAGTGTTTTTTCTCTCTGCATTCATCCGCGATGAAGTGAAAGGACCTGCCCCGATGGCCGTTAAATTTAGAGACTACTACGAAATTCTTGGCGTACCCCGCACCGCCACACAAGACGAGATCAAAGCCGCTTACCGAAACCTCGCGCGAAAATATCATCCCGACCGCAACAAGGCACCGGATGCTGAAGAAAAATTCAAGGAGCTGGGCGAAGCCAACGAAGTGCTGAAGGACCCGGAGAAGCGCAAAAAATACGACACGCTCGGCGCGAATTGGCGCGAGGGCCAGGATTTCACGCCGCCGCCGGGGTGGGGTGGAGCGCGCGGAGTGGGCGGGAAAAGCGCGAGCAGCTACAGCGACTTTTTTGATTCGCTCTTCGGCGGCGGGTTCGGTGGTTTCGGAGGCTTCCGCCAAACGGTCAGCGACAGCGGCGGTTTCGGCGGGCATGATGAAATGGAACCGGGCGAAGATCAGACCGCCAAAATCAACGTCTCGCTCGAAGACGCCTACCACGGCACCAAGCGAAAAATTTCATTGAAGACACGCGAACGCGGCACCAGCGGCCGGGCGCATGCCGTTCAAAAAGAGCTGGAAGTCACCATTCCAAAAGGGATCATCAGCGGCCAAAAAATCCGCCTTTCTGGTCAGGGTGCCGAGAGCCCATACGGCGGTCCGCGCGGCGATTTGTATTTAGAAGTCGAACTCGAATCCCACGCCCAATTCCGCGTCAACGAACGCGATATTAGTGTCGATCTTCTGCTTGCGCCCTGGGAAGCCGCGCTCGGATCCGAGGTCACGCTACCAACATTAAGCGGCGGCGTCTCACTCAAAATCCCGCAGGGCGCCAGCAGCGGCCAAAAGATGCGCCTAAAAGGGAAAGGCATGCCCAACCCGCGCGGCGATGCTGGTGACCTCTACGCCGAACTGAAAATCGTAACGCCCAAATCGCTCACGCCAAAAGAACAGGAACTCTGGGAAGCGCTGAAAGCCGAATCTAAATTCAACCCGCGCAGTTGACGTATTAAGCGTGCGTTGCTAACCTTCTTGTCGCGTGGTAGCCATGTCCAAGCATCTGGCAGAGTCGCAGTACGCTTTGCCACTCCGGGGTTACCCCGGGGGGTCAAAACACAGTTCGCGCAGTCCGTGGCGGGAACGTCCCGTACGCGAGCGAACGAATTGTTCCCGCTTCACGAGTATTGTTGGACATGGCTGCTCCGCGCAAATACAAGAAACCGCTTCAATGCATCCGGCGTTAGGAATGACATCGTGATCCTCGACATGCCGGAGCCAAACTCGTTCGAGGATGTTCCACGGATAATATTCCCGAAGCTCGTTCGTGGTATAGCGGCGTCGATGTTGGCTGGACAATGGAATGCCTCCGAATTATTGCGGCGTCTTATCGATTCGTTCGGATCCGAACAAATATGGATGGACGGTCTCGTCAAAAGAGTCATCCGAAAATTTGGAAATGCTCAGCCTCCATCGTCTCGACTCCTCATCGAATTTCTGCGCAAGGACCGGACACTCGATAAAATCGCGTTTAAACATCGCCCCACGATCATCAAGAACCACCTGACGCCAACTGCAATGGCGAAGGGTCATCGTGCGCCATCAACGTGGCCCGTTCCGATATTGACGACCGACGACGATCTTTGCAAATGGCTCAACGTTTCGCACGAACACCTCGCGTGGTTTTCCGGCGTGTTCAGCCCGGAATCAAAACGTACAAAAGAACCCCTACGGCACTATTCATACAAATGGGTGGAGAAGCGTTCAGGCGGTTGGCGCTTACTGGAGATTCCGAAATCGAAACTTAAGGAAATTCAACGCCACATCCTCTCCGATCTACTCGACAAAATCCCCCCTCACATCAACGCGCACGGTTTCAAAAAGGGAGGCTCAACGAAATCGTTCGTCATCCCGCACACCGGGCATGCGCTCGCACTTCGAATGGATTTGAAAGATTTCTTCAATTCAATTCAAGCGTCGCGCGTTCACACGATTTTCAGAACTGTCGGTTATTCTGAACACATTGCACGGATGTTTACCTCTCTATGCACCAACACTGTTTCTGCGGAACTCCTGCATGTCGATCCCCGCGCCCGAGCTCTTTCACCAGGACAACGCATGCACTTGAGAACGCCGCATTTGCCCCAGGGCGCCCCGACATCGCCCGCCCTTGCAAATCTCTGCGCCCGCCGCTTTGACGCACGCGTGACCGCACTCGCGCTCAAATTCGGATGGGCGTACACGCGCTACGCCGACGATCTACTGTTTTCCGGTTCGCGCTTTCGCTCGGAATTTCTGGCTCAGTTTATTGAGTGGATTGAGTTGATCGCTAAAGACGAACATCTCGCCGTTAACGTTCAGAAAACCCGCGTGATGCACTCGAACGCACGACAACAGGCCGCAGGTCTGGTATTGAACGATACGCCCAATATTCCGCGCGACGAATTTGACGTCTTGAAAGCAACGCTTTTCAATTGTGTGAAGCACGGTCCGGCGACGCAAAATCACGACGGCATCCAACGCTTTCGCGAGCACCTTCTCGGGCGCATTGGCCACGTTTCACATGTCAATTTAGTGCGCGGAATGAAACTAAAAAAGCTCTTCGAAAAGATCACGTGGCCCGCGTGATTTGTTTACGCAAACGCTTTCAAGAAATTGTAATCAAACAACAGCGCCCATTCGCGGCGCTGAAGGTCCAGCAATATCGCTTCCGTAGCTGCGTCCTGGGACGAGCAGCATTGATCCGTGAACCACGCCGCGTCCCACTTCTTGAGCGTCGAAAGTTTCGTCGAAATCGCCGCGCCTGATTGGTCCGGCGCGTTCGTCGCGATCTCAATGGCGTCCTCCAACAGTTCCGGAAAAATCGGATGCTCGCCGACGCGCGCCATCCAATACTTCGAATTGAACGCGTCCGGTTCGCGGCGGTGCAGAATGCCGTGCCAGTAACTGCCGGACGGCGTCGCCAGCGCCTGCGAAATCTCATGGCTCTCTGTCATGAAATCGAAGAGCAGCCACATCGCCGCTTGCAACGCTTGAGCATCGTGTGGCATGCGCACTCGCCGATTCTTCGAGAGCGATTGATCCGTCATCTGTTTCAGCAACGGCATCGCGCTCGCGTCCGGCGTCGCGAAGACAAGCGACTGAGGACGCTTGTCAGGCGTCGCCTTCGCTAATAATTCTTTCGCGATGGGACCGTAGTTGTCTGTTGAAATTTCTCGCATGATGTGACCTCGTGTGTTCGGATGTAACTATCGTTTAATGCCGGCGCAGAACTTCATTCAGTGAGGCAATCGCGCGCTTTTTCATTGACGATTCAAACGACACCTTTTTCAGTGCGATGTGGCGTTTGATCTCAGGGTCTTTGAGTTCCACGCGTAACGCCGCGGGCATGCGTTTCGCAATCGCTTCAAGGCTCCCGCCCAACGCATTCGCCATTCCGGAAACAGCTCGGAAGTAACCCACTTGTCCGGCGATTTTTTTGCAGCCGTGCAGCAACCCAGCGAGAACTTCCGAGCGTTCGTCCGGCGTCAATCCCTTGTGCGAGCCGCATGTTTCGCCCCAGGAATCGAAGAACGGCCCGAGCGGCAGCAGAAAGTCCGGCGTCGTGCGCAGCGCCCGGACTTCACGCAACGGATAATGCCGATGCCCTTCCGACGACATGATGTTTTTATACAGATGCGCGGCGACGTGAAACGTCCCGCCGAACGGCGTCGAATTTTCATGCGCCAGCCGGTGAAAGCGCACACGGTACGGCGCGTAGCGTTCGTTCTGGCTCCAAAAACTAATCCCTTGATCCATGTCGCCGCAATTGTGCGTGAGGCTGCTGGTCAGTCGCAGCAAATCCAGTTCGCGATCCTTCATCTCCATCACGTGGCGATACTCGTGAGCCTCGCGTGTGAACTCGGCTTCAATCGCGACTGCTGCTTTCTCGGCATATTCTGCGTCGTCCGTTTTTAAAAAACATCCCAACGCGCCGCCGAGCACGCCGAGCATTTCGCCGTTGTGTCCACTGACCGGCCCAACCCCGGACAGTTCCGTGCACCGCGTTGAAATTTTCGACACGTCCCACTTCATCGCGTGAAGCGAAACGTCGAGCATCTTACGCCGGTAGACGGGATCTTCGCGAGCCTGCCACAACACGCCTCGAATTTTGCTGTCCACATCCGTCGGAATAAACGTCGCGACGGTGCTGTGATGACACGCGAGGCACAGCGTAAAATAATCGAGGCGTTCGTCCGGCGTCGGATTGCCGCTCGCCCGAAGCGTGTGCGCGTTCAGTAAAACATCGAGCCAGCCGAATGGATGCCCGGCCATACCCACCAAGCGCTCAGGCCGAACCGCCGCTTCTGCATCCTCTTGGCGCGACTGCCGCGAGCTCGACGATCCGAACGATCCCGGAGGGCCAAACGCGCGAGGTGGAGCCGACGCTACTTCAGCCGGACCACCCGGAGCAGGCTTCCATTTCGCGAGACTTAAAAATGGTTCTTTGAAATAATACGGCGCGGTGTTCCGGACAAGACTCAATAAGTTCCCGGGGCCGATGGTGCCATTAAATTGCGTTAAGTCGTCCATGCCGATTGAGCGTTCGCCGGGGTTGCGGTTGATTCACGTGGATAGAGAAAGTTTATCGCATTCACGAAGAATGCATAGTGGACTTGAGTAAATCGCTGCGCAGAACGATTGCGCTATTCTCGTCGTGGCGAATCAATAAATCTTTCATACAATAATCAACTCACTATCAAATCACAGGAACACATCCGAATGAAAAAGCTCTTTGCACTCGTCGTGTTTTGTATCGCCGGTTCGTTCGCGTCCGATTTGCCCGCAATCGGCAGTCCGCTCTACACGCCCGATCCCGGCAGCATCCAACGCTTCGGCCCGGCATACCGCTATCCGCAGGCCGGCTGGATCGTGCTGCATATAGAAGGAGAGCCTTACGAGCGCGGGTTCCAGCACGGGAAATTGTTGTCGAAAGAAATCGCCGACTATTTGCACTGCATGGCGCTGTGCCATTCGTCCAAAACGCCAGCCGAAGCGTGGCACAGTTTGCGGACGCTGGTCAACGCGACGCTGTTGCGGAAATTTGAAAAAGAATACCTCGAAGAAATGCAGGGCATCGCCGACGGCGCGAAAGCGAACGGCACACAAGTCGTCGGTCGCCCAGTCGATTTAATCGACATTGTCACCGCGAACGTGTGGGCCGAATTGATGATGCTCGACAGCGCGCTTCACGCCTGGCCGACCGGACTTGAAGACGGTAAATTTAAAGACGCTCACAAAGGCCCGACACCGCCGCACCCGGAACGCTGCTCCGCATTCGCAGCAACCGGCCCGGCCACCGCCGACGGCAAAATCGTGCTGGGACACATCACGATGTACGAGCTGTATCCGTCCAGTTTTTTCAACGTGTGGATCGATTTGAAGCCGACGAAAGGCCACCGCATTTCGATGCAAAGCTATCCCGCCGGGATTCAAAGCGGCGTCGATTACTACATCAATTCGGCGGGATTGATTGTCGTTGAAACGACGATTTCGCAGACTGCATTTGATCCCACAGGCATGTCGAACACGTCGCAGATTCGCAAAGCAGTGCAGTACTCCGATTCGATTGATGCCTTCGTCAACACGATGAAAAATAATTCGAATGGCCTCTACTCAAACGAGTGGCTCATTGGCGACACGAAGACCAACGAGATCGCGATGTTTGAAATGGGCACCCACAAAAGCAAGCTGTACCGCAGCAGTAAGAATGAATGGTTCGGCGGGACGGAAGGATTTTATTGGGGCTGCAACAACACGAAGGATCGCGAAGTCCGTTTGGAGACAGTCACGAGCGTGACGGGGCGACCGCAAAACATGATCTACCATCCGCACGACCGCGATCTCGTCTGGGTGCAATTGTATCTGGCCAACAAAGGCAAGATCGACGCGAACTTCGGGCGCGAAGCGTTCACCACTGCGCCCATTGCGAGCTACACCTCCGTCGATGCAAAATTCACGACGACCGACATGGCGAAGGACATGAAATCATTCGCGTCGTTCGGCCCGCCGATGGGCCGCGCGTGGCAGCCCACGCAATCCGAGCGCGAGCGATTTCCCGCAGTGCGACCGATGATCACGAATCCGTGGACGATCATTCATTCCAACGCACCCAGCGCAGGCAAAGAACCGATGGCCTCCGATTTGGGCGGACCGCGCACAGAAGAAAAAGTCTCAGGCGGGGACGCAGGCAAGCCCGGCTGGCACGGCACGATTTTTCCGAAGACAGAATCCGACTCCTGGCTCGCAATTGCATTCGCGGATTACGAGCGATTTTTCAGCCGGGAATTCAAGCAGATTGAAACTGCGAAAGATCATTGTTTGTGCGAAGCCGACAAGCGCCAGTCATTGCGTGATCTGTTCCATCCGCGCGCAAACTACGTGCTGGCCGCACGCACTGGCGATACTGCTTTGAAAGACATCCGCGTGTCATCAGCGAGCGATGCGTGGTACAAAATATCGGCGGGAAAAGGCTTCCTTCTCCTGCATGAACTGCGCGGCGTGCTCGGTGAAAAAGCCTTTCTCGACGCGATGAAATCGTTCGGCGCCGCGAACGCCGGGAAAGATGTATCGGCCGCGGACTTTCAGGCGCATGTCGAAAAATCCTCGGGCAAAGACTTGAAATCATTCTTCGAACGCTGGCTGAATCAAACCGGTTTGCCGCAGCTCAAATTAGAAAACGCAACTGTGCGCGACGGAAAAACGGGCGAGAAGAAATTCGTTGTCGAAGGTTCAATCTGCGCCGAAGGCGGACGCTGGCCTCTGTTTTTAGATGTGACAGTTGAGACTGAAAACGGCGAGGTCTCGACTTCCGTGTCGCCGGAAAATGCCGCACATTTCAAAATCGAAACAGATCAAAAACCGAAGCGTGTGATCGTCGATAAATACGAACGCTCAGCGATTACAAACGGGCCGCTGAATACGATTCAATCGTATACGCGCGAATTGAAGCAAACGCTGATCGTCTACGGAACGCTCGACGAAGAAGCGGCGAACGCGGAAGCCGCCGAAGAATTGCAAAAGGCATTAATTCGCCGCGGCTGGAATTACTCGGTGCCGATTCGTTCGGATCGCACCATCAGCGAAACGGAGTTGCGCGACTTCCATCTGTTGCTGATCGGTCGCCCGACCTGCAATCGAATCAGTCGGCTTTACGAAAAAGAATTCCCGATCACGTGGGGCGTCAATTCGTTCCGCGTCGGAAAAGAAGTTTTCGCCGGGGCCATGAGCGCCGTCACCGCCGTAGCGCAGAACCCACGCTGCCCGCGCAACACGATAGTGCTGATAGCAGGCCTCAACGCAACAGGCACATTCAGCATCGCCCCGCGCATCGGCTACGGCGAAGGCGACGGCGAGTTGTCCATCTTCGAAAACGGCGGCGGAGCGCGCGGACGCATGCACCCGCGCAAGGAGCTCGTCAAAGATTTCTAAACGTTATTAACGGATGTACGCCCGCAGAATCTTCAACGCCTTGAACGACAGCCCCAGCGACTCCGCTTCGCGGTCGAATTGCTCGGCAGTTCCATTCCCGTGAATGTAGCCGTTGACATGCGCAGCGGCAGTCGAATTCACGAAGTTGTTCAAGTCCGGATACATCGCTCGAAACTCCGCCATGATCTCACGTGAATTGCGCAGCGCGTATTTCTGGTGATAGTCCTCAGCGAGATAAAATTCCGTCGCTGGGACGACGGCAGTCTGTATTTTTCCGCGCTTTGATTCCTCGCGTTTCATCGTGTCAAGCGCGATCTTTTTCTGAGCGTCATTGTGATAAAAAATCGCGGACCGGTACTGTGTGCTGTACGCGCTGCGGCACGGATTGTGAGCGCTCCAGACGTGATCAAGAATCTGCGAGTAGCTGATCTTCGTCGGATCAAAATCAATCTGCGTCGTCTCAGTGTGATCACCGATAGAGTGGTACGTCGGATTCTTCGTCGTCCCGCCAGCATAACCAACACGTGTGCGGATAACACCGGGAATGACTCCGAACTCGGAGTCCGGGCCCCAGAATCATCCCAGGGCAAATGTGGCCGTCTCAAACGTCGCCGGGACCGCGCGATCCATCAACGGAATGGCCGGAGTGCCGAAACTCAGCGCCGCCGGTTTGGGTGTTTCTGGTGCAACTGAAGTCAACGCGATACCCTCCTTATTGGTGTACGGAATAGGAATAGCCGGGTCCGTATGCGCCGGGCCGCCAAAGATTTTCGAGTAAACAACAAACGCCGCAACGGTGAGCGATGCGACCAGAAATACGTTGAGAAGATGTGTGCTCATGAATGAATTCCCGTGTGCCCGGTTCCGCCGACCCGTTTGTAATTTGTGCCTGCGAATCGAAGCGGCTAGAGTCTAACGCTACTCAATTGATTTAAAACTGCAGCGCCCTTTTGCCTGCTCAAGGAGACGCACCAATCTATGTTGCCGCTACGTCATTTTATTTCAATCACCTGCATTTTTTTCGCACTCACCGGTGTCACCCAAGCCGGTGAACCCAAACCCACACCCGCGCCAAAGCCTCAGCAAGAAGCGCAAGGCAATTGGCTGACCGGCACCATTTACGCCGGCTCAACACCGATGAAAGAAGCCGACGTCAAAAAGATGAACATGACCGACGACGGCGTGAAGGGTTTGAAGTTATTCGGCGGCGTCACGCTGAAAGGCCTCGTCATCCGTCTCGGCGAAAAGAAAGACGCAGCCGTCTGTTTCGACACCGAATTAATGCGCATGTCTGCGGGCTGGACCGGCGGATTTGTCACACCGATCAAGCTGATGTCACGCGGCGAATTTCCAACGGCTTTAGGAACTCCATTTTTTTGGACAAACGTATGTACCTATTGGGCCAAAGATGAGAAATTCTGTGATCCTCTGCCGAATCATATTGGGCCTTTGCCAAAGGATTGCGCCGAATGGAAAGGGTTTTACGTCAATGGAGAGAAAATAATTTTGTCGTATACGGTGGAAGGGGTCGGCATCTATGAAATGCCTGAGCACGACTCTGAAACGAAAGTTTTCTATCGAAAATTCACGGTCGCGCCATCATCAAAAAACCTTAAGTTGGCCGTTCCTACTTGTGCACTTGGCAGTGATTTCGCCAACGTCTCTACGGCTGTTTCGAACAGCCGTTGTAAGTTAGAAAAAAAGAAATTGGAAATGGCATATTTCATTACGATTCCCGCCTCAAATGAACCGACATCATTTCGAGTTGCGTTATATTTGGCGTCAAAAAAAGATGTCGTACTTCCTTCGATACAAAAGGCATTCGCTGAACCCGAAATTGACCTCAAACCGCTCACCCACGGCGGCCCCGCCCACTGGCCCGAAGTCATCGAAACCAAAGGCGTCCTCGGCACCGGCGACGGCGCCTACGTCGTCGATACGCTGACCGTCCCGTACAAGAATCCGTACAACTCCGAAATGCTGATTTCCGGGATGGATTTCTTCTCCGACGGTCGCGCCGCCGTCTGCACGTTCGGCGGCGATGTGTGGATCGTGTCGGGTATCGACGACAAACTTGAGCATCTGAAATGGAAGCGTTTCGCGTCCGGTCTCTACCACCCGCTCGGCTTGAAAATCGTGAAGGATGAAATCTACACGCTGGGGCGCGATCAGGTCACGCGGTTGCACGATCTCAACGGCGACGGCGAAGCGGACTTTTACGAGAATTTCAACAACGACATCCACATCACGACCAACTTCCACGAATTTGCGTTCGATTTGCAGACCGATCCGCAGGGCAACTTTTACTTCTCCAAAGCCGGTCCCGTCCGCAACGGCGGGCGCGGATTCCAAGAGATCGTCGATCATCACGGCTGCCTGTTGAAACTCACGCCGGACGGCAAAACGCTCAGCGTCGTCGCGACCGGTTTCCGTGCGCCGAACGGCATCGGTGTCGGGCCGAATGGCGAATTAAGCAGCGGCGACAACGAAGGCACATGGATGCCGATGTGTCGTTTGAATTGGATCAAGCCCGGCGGATTTTATGGCGCCGTCCCAACGGCTCACCGCACCGCACCGCCATCGGATTACGACAAGCCCATCTGCTGGTTTCCGAAAGACGTGGACAACTCCAGCGGTTGCCAAGTCTGGGACACAACCGGTGGAAAATTCGGGCCGTTCGCTGGCGGGATGTTCCATCTCTCCTACGGTACGTGCTCACTGTTTCATGTCATGAAAGAAGAAGTCGATGGCGTCATGCAAGGCGGAGTCGTCCGGCTCCCGTTGAATTTCAACCACGGGACCATGCGCGCGCGGTTTAATACAAAAGATAATGCAATGTATATATGTGGTTTAAAAGGTTGGCAAACAACATCCGCTGAAGTCGGTGGATTACAACGCGTCCGGTATACAGGTAAACCTGCGAATCTACCCAGCGAACTTCACGTGGTTAAAAATGGTATCAAAATAACATTTACCGATCCGCTGGATCGTGACAGTGTCAAAGACCTCGAAAACTACACTATCGAGCAATGGAATTATATCTGGTCCGAAGCTTATGGTTCACCCGATATCTCAGCGAAAAAAGCTTCCGCCGCTAAGAGCGGCGAGAAGAATGAATGGACGCCCGCGCAGATGTCAAAGCGCGAGCGCGATACCGTGGTCGTAAAGTCAGTTACCTTATTGGAGGACAATAAGACGCTCTATTTAGAGATTCCAGAGATTCAGCCGGTCATGCAAATGAAGATTAAATACAATATTAAATCAGCGGATGGTAAGACATTAAAACAAGAGATTATTAATACCATTCACGCGTTGGGAGGACGGTAAGTTCAATTCGCATCCTCAATGATCTTCCGTCCAAAAAACGGCTTCTCAGGTTCAGGCATTTTGGTCCACTCATCCGGTTTAAGTGAGCGTTGAATGCGGTAGCCATCGATGACCGAAACGAAATAGCCGAGCAGGTGCGCGCGGTACGGTGACATTTCTTCGAGGTCCAGTTCCATCAGCGTCGCAAGTGCGAGACTGTCGGAAGAGAGTTCAGGTGATGCGTCGGTCAAGTCGAGTGCTTTAAAGGCCCAGGCGAAGTAGCGGTCGCCGAGGCGGCGGGTGAACCAGTATTCGAGTTCGAATTTTCCGTATAATCGTTTGTTGAATTTCGCTGATTCAAGCGTCTGATCCACAAACGAAACCGATTCGGCATCGGGCAGCACGCGTTCGCACTGCGGACAGGCTAGGCCTTTTGCGTACGGAATCCAGGCGGTGTGGCAAGCGGGGCAGGCATAGTCGATCTGCGATTTAATGGTCATGGAGGGAAGAGCCTTTCAAGGAAAGTCCGGTGTTGATGATGGTCATTATTGCGTAAATGCTCCGATTTTGCTACGCCCCTTATATGGGGAGCGTACAAAAAACTAAAAGAAGCCGAATGGTTTTACTTCATTTAAGGAGCCTCTTGCGACGATAAGAACTATCATGGAATCTTGGAGGCTCGTTTCGAGCATGGTTTATCGCCGCTTTGGTTTATTGAAATACCTCACGCCGTTCATCGCCTCCGCAGCAATTGTCCTCGGTTGCGCGGCTCGCGCGGCTGAAACGAATGCGCAGAGCAACGCCGCCACCGTCCACGCGCATGTTGACGCTGACGGCATGAGTTGGTGCCGCGTAAGCGGGGCTCGCGTGAACATCCGCGTCGGTCCGAACACATCGACGCAGGTCTTCTCCGAACTGCACAGCGGTGAATACATCCGCGCCAAGCCGGTCCAAAAAGATTGGCTCGAAATGGAATGGCCGAAAAATATTCCGGCGTGGGTGTTGAAGAATTCAATCGCATCGAACGACGGCAAGAATGGAAGTGTGCGCACTCCGAAAGCTCGCATCATGGGCCTCGGCACGAACAGCGCGCCCGAACTCGCTGTGCTGGACCGTGGCTCGCGCGTTACCATTCTCGGTGAATCTGGCGATTGGTTCCAAGTCCAAGCGCCGTCCGCAGCCCGTGCCTATATCAGCGCGAAATTTGTTGTCGTCGGCGTTCAAGCGCCCGCCGAAGAAGTGCCGCTTCCGCCTGAGCCCAAAGCTGCGACCAACGTCCGTCATGACCGCGGTGCTGAAACGGTTGATCTGTCGGCGTTGAATCACAAACAAAAAGAATACGAAGCCATCCCCGCCGATGTCGTGATTGTCCAACGTGAAGCCGCATGGCCGAAATCCGCGCCGATGCCATACACGGATGGAGCCAAGCGTGCGAGCGTTGATGCGCCTGGGAAAATTCTGCCGAAGGTGCCGAACGTTGCAGCTGCAAAGACGTCGGATGATTCGATGTTCTCGTCCGCCGCCGATATTCAGCCCAGCAAAAATAAAATCGGTATCGACGAGCATGTTGCTCAGACCACGAACGCGAACAAACTGGCTGCGCGTGAAGAACTGAGCCGCGTAGCTTTGGCTGAACAGAAGCGTTTCGAAAAAATCGAAGCGGACCAGAAAGTTGCTGAAGCCAAGCGACTCGCCATTGAAGAACAGACTGCTGAAGCGGCCAAGCGCAAGCAGATGATCGAAGCCGACATCACCCGGCTCGCCGCGTTGCGTAAAAAAGAAGACGACGCGGACGCGTTGCGCCAAGCCAACGAAAAGAAGCGTTTGAATGAAATCGAGTCTGCTCGCGTAGCTGCTGAGGATCGCAAAAAAGCGGACTTGATCGAACAGTCACGTCTCGCCGCAGAACGGAAAAGCATCGAAGATGCCGAGAAGGAAAAGGCTCAAATCGCGACGCGCAACAAAGTAGAGATTGAAACGCAGGCGAAGGTCGCGGCTGAGCAGAAGAAGCTGCTCGAAGAAGAAATCGTTCGATTGAGCGACGCAAAAAAGAAGGCTGAACAAGACGAATTGATCCGTGTCGCAGCAGAGAAGAAGCGCATCGGTGAAGCGGAATCCGCGCGCATTGCCGCTGAAGCTCGCAAGGTTGCATTGGAAGAACAGGCGGCGAACGCGGCTCAGAAAAAGCTCGAACTTGAAACGGCGATCGCGAAATTAGCCAACGCGAAGAAGAAGGAAGAGCAGGACGCGGCGCTTCGCATTGCGAAGGAAAAGAAGCTGGTTGAAGACGCGGAACTCGCGCGCAAGAATATCGACGCTCAACACAAAGCCGAAATGGTCGCGTTGGCGAAGAAGGAAGCTGAGAAGAAGAAGTTGGACGACGCCGAATTGGTTCGCATCGCTGCGGACGCAAAACGCCGTTCGGAATTGGCTGAACAGGAACGCGAATCGATTGCTCGCAAGAAAGCTTTGGAAGTAGAAATCGCGAAACTTGCGAGTGACAAGCAGAAACTTGAGAATGACGCGGTAGCTCGCGCTGCGGCAGGAAAAATCGATACTGAAAATGCTGAAGTCGTCCGCCTCGAAAGCCGGAAGAAGAAAGCGGAGATTGACGAACTGACCAAGATCGTGGCGGAGAAGAAACACGTCGCGGACGAAGAAGCGGCCCGGGCCACAGCCGAACGCAAACGCGCCGATGTTGCCGAAGCGGCTCGTGTCACGGCGGAGAAGAAACACGCTGACGAACTGGCAGCGGCAAAGGTTGCATCCGAACGAAAACAGGCCGACGAATTGGCCGCGCAAAAAGCGGCTGCGATGAAGCGTGAAGCGGAAGAAGCCGTCAAAGCAGCTCAAGCGCGCAGAACCGCAGAAGACCTCGCAGCCAAACAAGCGTCCGAGCGCAAGCGTGCGGAAGAAGCAGAACTCGCCCGTGTCGCAGCGGCTAAAAAACGCGTTGAAGACGAGGCAGCGGCGATTGCTGCTGACATGAAGAAGAAGCAGGACCTCGAAAAATCGCGCGTTGAAAACGAACGCAAGATGGCCGAGTTGGAAGCTGCTCGCGTTGAGGCTGCGAAGGTTGCCACCGCGAAAAAGACCTCTGAACGCTTGCCGGATTTAATGAACGACGATGCGTTGGCTTCGTCCAACAAGGGCGTGGCGTTAGCATCGGACAAGACGTTGATGCTGAACGAATCGGATTTGGCGACTCACGAAGGCGAACCGAACGAGCGTAACTACGATTCCAATTATGTGCCCAAGCGCATTGCGGATTTGAAGAAGCGATTCGTCATCCCGAGTGAAGCACCGAAGCGCGCGCAGATTGTCGGTGAAACCGTTGATGTGGATTTGCCTCCCGTCTCGCCTGCGGCGAAAGCACCCGCTCCGGCAGCGAAGCCGGCCACTCAGCTTCAGACGGCTGAAACCGTTGAACTGCCTGCGCGTGTTGCAGAAGCGCCGAAAGTTCATACGGGTCCGGCGGTCGTGCATGTGAATGATGCGACGTTTGCTTCGGAAATTGAAAACTACAAAGGCACCGTGCTGGTGGATTTCTCGGCGACATGGTGCGGACCGTGCCAGCGTTTGGCTCCGACGATTGACCAGCTCGGCGAAGAATTCCGTGGGCGCGTGAAGGTTGTGAAGATCGATGTGGACGAAGCTCCGAACACGGCGCGCCGCTACAACGCGAACAGCATTCCGATGCTCGTCATGATCAAGAATGGCCGCACGATCAGCTCTCAAGTCGGCGCACCGTCCCGGGATTATTTGCAGACATGGATGCAGAACAACGCTGACGTTCCGACGCGGACAGAGACGCCGACGCAAGTTGAAAACGCTCCGAAGCCCAAGTCGCTCGGCATGAATTTGATTCCAAAGGAACAGCGCAGCATCGTTTCGGATGTGGGGACATTGGAGCGCATTCCGGGTTTGGACATTGAAGGCGTGAAATACGTTTTGCGCAACAACGGCGTTCCATTGCGCTTCATCATTGAGCCGTCCGATGTTGATATGAGTCCTTTAGTTGGCCGGACGATTTCGATTTCTGGAACGACGATTGGCCGTTCGTATTCGGATGTGTCGGTGATCCAAATGAAAAACGCGTCAACATTCGGGTGAAGCAATGTTGCCGGGAGCGCGTGCCGCTCCCTCGCGATCGACAGTTTCCGCTAAACGATGAGAGTCGAAAAGCGAAACAAGACAAGAGCGGGAGCCTGCGGGTGTCCCGCTCTTTTCGTTTAATGAAGAGGACGATTCATGACTAAATTTCCGCATCGCGCCTGCATCGCGCTGGGAGCAAATCTCGACGCTCGCGCTTGGACGCTGGGGCGCGCGCTGAACATCTTGCGCGCGCGTGAAGATCTGCGCTTCGTAGCGGTCTCATCGTTCTTTGATACAACACCCGTCGGCGGCCCGCCGAATCAACCGCGCTATTTGAATGCAGCGGCTGAATTGGAAACGTGTTTGTCGCCGCGCGAATTGTTGGATGTGTTGCTTGAAACCGAGCGCGTCCTGGGACGAGATCGCTCGTCGCCCGAGCGAAATTTGCCGCGCACGATTGATCTGGATGTGTTGCTGTACGACGATGTTATTTTAAGCGAAGCTGGTCTGGACTTGCCGCACCCGCGCATGCACGAACGGTCGTTCGTGCTGGGACCACTGAGTGAAATTTCGCCGGATTGGGTGCACCCGGTATTGAAGAAAACGATCCGCGAATTGCTCGCGTTACTGTGATCGATTGCGTCTTAATATTTTTCTGCGTTGAGCAAATCGATGTGTTCGCCTCCGACCTCAATATCAAGTACGGAATACGTCCACTTGCCATTGTTCAACGTGCCCACCGCGTGAAGCGTACCAGAGCCGTTAGGGCCCGAGACAGGAATGGACAGGTCCGCGTTTCCAGTATTATTGGTCGTGCTGACATTTCCTGTCGTGAAGAATCCCTCGGTCATGGGCGTGCCGATTTTCTTTTGAACGTCCGGATTCGCTTTTGCGGTCGCGACAGCTTGCGTATAAGCGCCGGATGTTTTCATGATGCTCATCGCACCAAACATCGTGGCAGCTCCGAACCCACCGCAGAGCAGGATCGAACCGAAGCAGCCCAATACAATGTTGCGAATGGAAAAGCATCCGGCCTTCTTTTTGGGCGGATCTTGAAATTGAGAGAATTGATCGTTGGCGCTGGGTGTAGCTTGGTCCATGGCGAATTCCTTTTAAGGAGTTGAAGAGAACGCGCAAGAAGTATCCCAATTAGAAGTGTCCGATTCAAGTCTTTTCCTTTATTATTGAAAGGCAGACAGCGTTAATGAGCGCGAATGGAATAGGAGATTACACGCACCATGTCCGACCAGAATTCCGAGCAACAGAAGAAGCAGAACCAGAAGCAAAACCAGGGCGGCCAAAAAGGCGGCCAGCAAAAGGGCGGGGGCGGGAAGCAGGACGAACGCCGCATTACGCCGCGCGCCGAAGACTATTCGCGCTGGTATTTGGACATCGTCCGCGAAGCCCAACTCGCTGATCACAGCGCCGTGCGCGGCTGCATGGTCATCCGCCCGAACGGCTACGCGATCTGGGAAAAGATGCAGCGCGAACTCGACGCGCGTTTCAAAGCCACCGGCCACGTCAACGCGTACTTTCCGCTCTTCATTCCGGTCAGCTTCTTGAGTAAAGAAGCGCAGCACGTTGAAGGCTTCGCGAAAGAGTGCGCCGTTGTCACGCATCACCGTCTCCGCGCGAAGAGCGACGGCACGGGCGTTGAAGTTGATCCTGATAGCAAGCTCGAAGAACCGCTGATCGTCCGCCCGACGAGCGAGACGATTATTTGGAGCGCGTATAAAGAGTGGATTCAGAGCTATCGCGATTTGCCGATTCTGATCAATCAGTGGGCCAACGTCGTTCGCTGGGAAATGCGTACGCGCCTTTTTTTGCGCACGGCGGAATTCCTCTGGCAGGAAGGCCACACGGCTCACGCGACCGAAACGGAAGCGCTTGAAGAGACGCATCGCATGTTGGAAGTCTATCGCGATTTCGCTGAGAACGTGATGGCCGTGCCGGTCATTCGCGGCGCAAAGACTGCGGCCGAACGCTTCGCCGGAGCGCTCGAAAGTCTCTCAATTGAAGCGATGATGCAAGACGGTCGCGCGTTGCAGGCCGGGACGAGCCACTACCTCGGCCAGAATTTCGCGCGAGCGTTTGACGTGACGTTCCAGAACAAAGAAGGCAAACGCGAACTGGTGTACGCGACGAGTTGGGGTGTCTCGACGCGCTTGATCGGCGCGCTGATCATGACCCACTCCGACGACACCGGCTTGATCCTCCCGCCGAAGCTCGCGACAACGCATGTCGTGATCGTTCCGATCTATAAAACCGACGACGAAAAAGCGCGTGTTTACGTCGAAGCCGACGCCGTCGAAGCCGAGTTGAAGGCGCAGGGTTTGGGCGTGGTCATCGACAAACGCGAAGGCCTCGCACCTGGCGCGAAGTACTACGAATGGGAGAGCAAAGGCGTCCCGCTGCGCATCGAAATCGGCCCGAAGGATTTGGACAACGGCTCGCTCTGCGTCGCCCGTCGCTTCGTGATCGAAATCCCCGGCGAAGACGAAAAGGCCCAGCGCTCGCGCAAGAAGGCATTCTTGCCGCGTGCCGAAGCCCTCGCGAAAATCAAGACGATACTCGATGAAATGCAGAAGGACCTGTTCCAACGCGCCTTAAATTTCCGCGCCAAGAAAACGCGTGTGATCAATTCGGTCGAAGAGTACGAAAAGTTCTTCAAAGAAGAAGGTGGCGGCTTCGCCTGGGTGCACTGGGCCGGAACGCCGGAAGAAGAAGAAACGATTGCGAAGAAGTACCAGACGAGCATTCGCAACACGCCGCTCGACGGTCAGTATCCCGAAGGCGCGGAAGGCGCGGGGACATGTATCTTCACGGGTCGCCCGAGTACGCGCCGCGTGGTGATGGCCGAGAGCTACTAGTCCTTTTTCATGCCAATGCAAACGCGCCTCAAAATGGGGCGCGATTGCATTCTCAATCTGCCTACGTTTCCTATTCCCAAAAATCCGATTATCGATTTTAAAAATTAAGCACCCCGCAATCACACAAGTGCCCCTGTCCAAAACCACACTTCCGATTGAACTTCCCCTATACAAAACCATCCTTAACACACTCTTTATATATTCGGTCGTATCGTGGCCCCTCGTTTGTTTGAATTCAAATAAAACGAAATTGGAGGAGGCTGCCATGTATCAAGAACTGGTCGTCCATGTCCTGCCGGAAAATGGAAATTGGGTCGTTCGAATGCCAGAGGGAAAACCTCAGACTTTTCGCCGCAAAGGTACTGCCGCACTGTTCGCGAAACAGGCCGCTGCGAGTTCGCTGAATGGTCGTGTGATATTTTACTACGAAGATGGCCGCATCGAACTCGAGCGCGTCTTTATCAATCATCGCGTCGTCTTCGATGACACGTTTGATTCGTAATCAATCGTATCGGCGAAGTTACCGCCTCCGTCGTCGATCCTTCTGCTTCCGGATCGCCTCAATCTCCTTCAATCGCTCGCTCGTTTCCGGCGAAACGCGTACTTCTATTTCGTCGACCAATTCGCGCAGCGCCAGAAACCGGTTGAGCGACCGAGTGCGTTCGCGAGTCCATTTGACGATGATCAATTCTCCGTTGAGATCGTAGCGCAGCAACACGCCACTGGAGGTCTTGTTGACTTTCTGCCCGCCCGGCCCGCCACCTTTTGTAGCTTGTTCGTCGATGCGAGTCGAATCAATGCCGAGCGTAGTAATGCGCGCTTTCAACACATCGCGTTTGGCAGGAGTGACCGGAGCATCGTCGGGGAATTTCACGCGGCTTTCTTCTTCGTCATCATCGACACCACAATCAACACCGCAAAGCCCAGCGGAATCGTCACGATTCCCGGTTGA
>JBAXUS010000149.1:0-15288 GCA_037129555.1 Planctomycetota bacterium | reverse complement strand
GTCTCGCGCCAGTGCGAACGCGAGGCGGATTTGGCCAGCGCTGAATTAATCGGCACACCCGAACCGTTGATTACCGCATTGGAAAAAGTCGGTGAGCGCAGCGGAAACAGCCGCAGCGTCCCGTGCTGGCATCACGGTTCCATTGCCGAGCGTGTCACCGCCGTGTTGCAACTCAGCGCAGATCCGACCGAGTCGATTCGATTTCATGCGCGCCAAAAATGGCTGCGCATCGCACTGATCGGCGGAGCTGTCGCGATGATTACGGCGCAATTAGTTTTGAGATATTGACCACGTAAGACGGGCTTATAGCCCGTCAGTTTGTGCGCTCGACTTTTTAAACAGACGAGCTATAAGCCCGTCCTACATAGAAGCGCACGATTGCGTTAATCGGTGGAAGAAAATGAAAAAGGAGGATCGTATGTTTAAGCAATTTTCAATCATGACCGTGTGCGCGGTGGTGGTGTGTTTCGCGTCGCGAGGGGCCGAGGAAAAAGTTCGAGGGCTGCTCGAAAAGACGGCCAAGCCCGACGCGTGCGCCCAAATCGTCGATGCTTTAAATGAATTGTATTATCTCGAAAAAGCCGACGCGACCGAAAAGATGATCGCTGGCTTCATTGGCAAGAATCAAAAAGTCGTCGTGACCGGCACCATCGCCGCCAAACCTAACGAATCGATTCCATTCATTTCAGTGAAATCAGTCGAAGCGTATACGCCTAAAATGCCTCCCGCGCCACCGCCGCCCGTTGCTCCTGAAAAGAAGGAAGAACCTGCGCCAGAAGTCAAAAAGAAGAACCCAAAAAGTAACGATGACTAAAAAGGAGCGGCGGCATTCCTGCCGCCACTCCACCAAAAATATCTACTTCTTCACAGCCCATCGTTCATCGAAAAAATCCGCTGCAATGACCTTCCCGGGCCACCGCGCCGTCGGAGGTTCGCTGACATCAATCAGCGCCCAATCCGGCAATTTCGCGTTTTGCTTCGCGTTGTTCAGATACTCATTTTCCCGAAACGTGAACCCGCTGTTCAACACGACGTAGCGCGTGGGATTCAGCGGATTCGGAAAAATTAAGAGCGCCATGTGATTCGCCGCCGGCACTGAATGAGTTCCCAACACAATCGCCTTTTCATCCCACTTGAGCGGCAGCTTCGATATGATTTTCGCGAGAATCAGATTGCTCTGCGGATCGCCCCACAGAATCAGATTGCTGTTGGCAATGGCATCATCCGAAAGATTCTTGTCGAGCACCACTCGCGCCTCGCCGCGATATTGCCGCCGCCAATGTTCGACAGCGTGCGTCATCTCGCCCTTCACCCACTCGCCCGTTTTTTCATGCATCGCTTTTCCAGAAGGCGCAACGATCACGAAGCTGTCCATGAACGCGTCATCAATCGGGCCCTGAACGCCGGGGTGTTTGGCGAGAGGTGAAACTGCCGGCGGTGTTTGCGCATTTTCTACGTGATGCCACGTTCCGTTTTCCCGGTGCATTTTGATGGGCAAGCGATATCCACCCGAGGTCTGCCCATCAATCGAAAGTGTCACCCCCGAAGTGAACGGCGCTTTCTCTAGATAGAAAGCAAAATTTACGTCAGTGATATTCTCAGTCGTCGCTTTGATCGTATTCCCTTCAATCGTCGCTTCAATCCGCGCCTTCTTCCAATGCTCGCCCAACCCATTAATAGTGATCCAAAACGCCTTGTTATAGCGCAGCGTGTACGTCGTGAATTTGATGTGTGTCGGGACCGGATTGCGACCCTTCGCGACGATCTCATCGACCGCTTTGTTGACCTCCTCCTTCGCCTTCGGTTCATACGCGTGCTTCGTGCCCGGGCCGATGATGTGCTTCAATTCCAAGCCGTATTCTTTCATCGCTTTTGCCATGATGTCCGCCGCTTGTTTCTGGCCGTCCAGTTCACCGCTGTACGCGACCGTTGGCAAATTAAAGAGATTCTCGGCGTAGTGCGTCGCGTCATAAATGTGCCATAATTTCTGTTCGAACTCAGTCGGCTGCGGCCCCGTATTCTTCGGATCAAACGCATGCGTGAATTCCGGCGTTTCCGCAAACCCCGCACCCGGAGCCGCACACGCCCACAGGCCCGGGAAGTGCGTCGCGAACTGCCACACCGACGCGCCGCCCATCGAGAACCCGCGCACACTGATCCGGTTCTCGTCGATTTTGTAGTGCTTCTTCGCATGATCCAACGCTTCGAACGTGTCCACTTCACCCGCGAATTTATTGGCGTTGCAATAGCGTCCATACGGATGCAACACGAACGCATCTTTCGGAGCGAACTGGCCGATGTTGCCTTGGCGGTCGAGCAGGAAATTCAACTCACTCAAATTTTCACCGCGCCCGTGGTACCACAAATCAAGGCGCATCGCAGTCACCGCTTTCGCATCAAACGATGCCGGGACGACGAGACCATAGGGCTGCACCGACCCATCAATCTTGGACACATACCCACGCACAATCGCGCCCGTCTGCTTCGTCCACGGAGCCTCCCCCGCACGCAACGCCTTCGCGCGGTCGAGTCCGTTTTGCAGAAGTTTCTTGGCCGCCGCGATCTCTTTCGCCGGCTCCTTCGCATTAAAAAACTCGTCGTATCGAACCGCGTACAACACCGCGTTGTAATAAATCTGAACGTCCGGCAGAAGGTCGAGCAGCGCCGGTTTGGCTTTCAACTCATTCTTCAGCGCCTCAATTTCCGCTCCGAGCGCGTCAACACCTTTTGACAATTCCGCGCGATCTTCCGCCTTCAACAGCACGCCCGGAGGCGGAATGCGTCGAACCTTTGCCGGATCATCACTCGCATCCAACGCCCACGCCCCGCGCCCCAGCACGACAGCCAGCAACACAACCGAAATAAATGCTTTCATACGACTCCTTATATGTTGCCCATCTTACAAAACGTCCCGCGACTGAAAAATGTGTCGACGTAATATATAGGCGGTGAGCATCAAAATACGCGCGAAAAAAAGTGGGAATTCGATTAGAAGGCTCAGACGATGACAAACACTCAATTACTTTCCCTCGCTCAGTGGTGCCTCGCATGTGAGCACCGCATCGTCTGGCAATTCTGGATGTCGATACTGCTCCTGTTCGTCTTCATCATCATCGGTTTGCGTGGTAACGCTGAAGACCCGCGAAAGAATTATCCAGAGTCTCACAAAGCGCTACTCGGTCTCATCCCGCCGCCGATACCGCCTGCCGAAAACGCTGCACATGTCTATCGCAAAGCCTTCGCCGCCGTCGTCGCGCCCGCATCGCCCACGCTCGAACTCGACTCCAACACATCGCGCGAAAGCGCCTATTTCGAAAAGCCTGAATTGCTGGCTTACGTCGATTCATTGGCTACTTACTACAGTCTCCTCGACGATGCGACAGCGATGCCGAAATGTAATTGGGAACTCAATTATGAACAAGGCTTCGCCATGACCATGCCGCATCACGGATCGATGCGTCATGCAGCGCGCCTGCTCGCTATTCGAGCACGGCTCCGGGCACACGGTGGCGACCACGCCGGAGCAGCACGGGATTTGAAACGTATCGAAAGCATGGTCGTCCACATGGCCGATGAAAGGACGCTGCTCAATACACTGGTTCGTATTTCGATGCAAGCGATCCGGAACGATGTTCTTCAACGTATCATCTTTTACGATACGCCAATTGATCCTCGCGACATCCAAGCCTATCGCACCCCGCTGAATACACATTGGACCGATGACGCGTTGAAGACTTTCGATGGAGAATTCACCATGCAGGCGGAAATGCTGGATCGCATCGGCATGCAAGGCGACGACAATGCGACTCTTTTGAAAGGGTGGGGAGTTCCACAAGGCGCGTACCTTTTTCTGGGCCTGATGTATGGTTCCGAACGAAAGACGCAACGGGCTTTCGCACAGGATGTCGCATCAAGCCTCCACGCGGGAAATACCACCTTAACCGATGACGAAATATATCGCCGAAATTTGAAAGGCCCGAGCGTGTTGGTTTATATGACGGGCGCATCGCTTTCGCATGCGATGACCGCCTTCGGACGAAACGCCGACAGCCAAATCTCAGCCGACACCGCCCTCGCCATCCTCCTCTTCCGCGCCAAACATGCCCGAGACCCCAACTCCCTCGATGAACTCGTCTCCGAATTCTTCCCATCCGTCCCCGTCGACGCTTTTAACAAGAAGCCGCTCACTCTGCTTGTTGAAACAAATGAACTGGAACTCGATCGGCGAAACAACTCACCCAAACAAATGCTCCCAGCCGGAACCCTGCGCGTCTATTCCTGGGGCAAAAACGGTGTGGACGATCTCGGCGTCGGCTACCGCTCAATCATCATCCGCGAGAAGCAACAAACCGAGTGCGACGACAACGCCTTTTTCATCCCACCGATGAAGAAATAACACTCCAAACTTTCGAGACCGCATCATGAATTGGCTCAAAAAACTAAAGACATTCCCAAGGCACTCCCCGCAACGCAACGCCGACGCTTCCGTCCCGCCCGTTCCACACATGGACTCCCGATTGCTCCGCTGGCTCGCCACGCTCTCAGCCATCGAAACCCTCGCCGCGATGTTCCTCTACAATCAAGCCACTTGGCTGCTGCTCCCATCTGTCGCAGCGCTCGGCGTATTTTTAAGCCTCTACTTCAGCCACCTGCTCCTCTTCCGAATGCAATGCAGCCTCGTCGAATTGTTCGCGATCACGACCACCTACGGCATCTTTACCGGCCTCGTCGTCTCCACGCCCGGAGCGATGAAAATAGGTTCTTATCTGTCACCCATGATCGCCGCCTGGGTCCTCTATTCCGCCGTCTCGGGCATCGCCAACGCAACCTTGTTCGGAACCACCACCATCCGCGCGCGCCTGCTGCTTATGGCTGCAGTGCTATGGGGCAACGCCGCGCTGCCGCTCATCGGATTGGGAGCATTGATTTTCGCTTGGTTGTTCAACCCGCGATTTGGTATGGAAATCTACAGGGATTACGCGTGGCCCTTGGTGATTATCGGAGTGCTCGGACTCGCATTGAATGCGGCAATTTTCGTCAAAACTCGCCGTATTGCGAAAGCCATGTTGGCCGCGCCGACGCTTTGACGCGCCTACACTTTTTCGTTCGCGCCCGCCTGCACGATCTTCAAGAAAATCGCTCGCGTCGTCGTGGTGTGATGCTTGAATAAGTCCAGCAACCGGTCCTCTGCGCGAACGCCGTTCTCGTCTGCATAGCCGGTACGAAGCGCCAGTTTTCGCAACGCCTCCGCGCTCTTCGGTAGCGAGTTCGACGAGAGTCCGTGAACGATGCGAAGTCGGTTTTCTAACGTTCTCAAAAAGTGGTACGCGTCTCGCAACGCTTCGCCATCTTTGATGCTCAACTTCTTCGCTGTCATCAACGCATTCAATGCTTGAACCGTACTCGGCTGCCGCAGTTTCGGCTTCGACGGCCCGTGAACGAGCTGCAAATATTGGGCGACGAATTCAATGTCCATCACGCCGCCGCGCCCGCGTTTAATATTCCCAGGCTCCGCACTTTCTTCAAGTCGCTCACGCATCGACAGCAACTCGGTCGCGAGTTCCGTCACACATTTCAAGGGCGAATAAATCGCGCTGCGAATCATGTGCATCGCGCGTTCGCCAACTCCTGTGTCCCCGGCCACGAATCGGATTCGCGTCAACGCCAGCCGCTCCCAATCCATTAACTGTTCTGCGTCCGCGTAGCGTTTGAAATCATCGAGCGACAACGCCAGCGGACCTTTGTTTCCGTTCGGTCGCAGCCGCGCATCCAGTTCATACAACGGCCCGAGATTCGTCGCGTGTGCCATTGAACGCGTCAATGCTTGTGCGAGTTCCGCGAAGTACGAGACTGCGGGCAAGCCGTCAGCCGTCGATCCGTCTTCGTTGTAAAAATAAATCACGTCGAGGTCCGAGCCGAAATTCATTTCACGTCCGCCGAATTTACCCAACGCAAGCACAGCAAATCCGACCGGTTTGCCCTGGGCATTCAACAGCTCCCCGCGCCGCTGTTTCAGCTCCTTCAAACAGTGCTTCAATTGCGCGTTCAAAATCGTCGCGGCGAGATCGCTCAATTCTTCTTGAGTTCGCGCGAGGTCCACTGAATGAATCAAATCCGAGACGCCGATGCGCAGCAATTCGCCCGCGCGATACGCTCGCAGAGTGTCGGCGATGTCGCCGCCCGAGACAAGCCGTTTCAATTCGGCGTTCATATCGTCTTCAGTTTTACGCTGCCCTGTCCGCAGCGAATCCACTAATTCATCGAACAAGCCAGGATTGGCAACGAGGATGCCAGTGAGGAATTCGCTCCATGCTGATAGTTCCGCTGTCATCTTCAACAGCCACGGATTTTCATTCAGCGTCAAAAAGAAAAGCGCCTTGGCTCCCAGCGATCCGGCGATTCCGGCGAAGCGTCCGAGCGATTGTTCTGGCTCGCCGGTGGCCGCGAGCGCTGTCAATAATTTTGGAGCAAGTGCTGCGAACATTTTCCGGGTGCGCGATGGCGACGTCAAGACGAGCCGTTCTCGTGTCAAATCCAACAGATCACGCGCACACGAATCCGACGCAGTGAACCCGTATCGCGGCAGCAAACTTGCAATGCGCGAAAGGTCCGGATCGGGCGCAAGCAATTCATCTGAAAGCTCGCCATCCACTCCGGGTTTGTCGCTAAACAAATTCGCAAAGAGACGTTCAAAGACCTCGCGCGTTTTCGTCGTGTTCTTCATGCGTTCCGCTTCAAACGCGTCCTGCGCAGTGACGAGGCGCGGCGGCAGCGTCGTCTGACTATAGGAGTCTGAGTATCCCATACTGAGCGCGATGCGACGGCGACTGACCGAGTCTGAGGGAAGTAGATGCGTTTGCATGTCGCCGTACAATTGCAGGCGATGTTCGACGTGGCGCAGAAACACGTACGCGTTGTTCAGCGGCGCGGATTCGGCATCGAGAATCAAGCCTTCGCGGCGAAGCAAATAAAGTGCCCGGAGCGTGTTTCCCGTACGAACGCCGGGATGCTCACTGCCGTACAACAGTTGCATAAATTGGACCGTGAATTCAACGTCACGAATCCCGCCGCGTCCGAGTTTGACTTCGTCCTCGCTCTCGCCGCGCTTGGCCACGCCTTTCTCGATCTGGCGCTTGAGTGCCTTTATATCCAGGATGGCGTCGTTGCTGAGAAAGCGCCGGAAGACAAACGTCTGCATCTGGTCGAGCATATCGTTACCGAGTTTGACATCGCCCGCGATGGCGCGCGCTTTGAGCCACGCTTGACGCTCCCAGGTCCGGCCCTCGTCCTGAAAATAATTCATGGTCTGCTCAAAGCCGCGAACAAGCGCGCCTGCAGTGCCGTGCGGTCGAAGTCGCACATCGACGCGGTACACGCGCCCGTCTTCTGTAACTTTGTCGAGCGCTGAAATAAGTTCCTCGGCGAGTGCCGTGACGTATGCTTCCGCGCTGACTGAACGCGCGCCGCCCTGCGTCTCGCCTTCCGCGCGGTGCATAAAAACGAGGTCGATGTCTGAACTGTAATTCAATTCTTCACCGCCCAATTTTCCGAGCGCAAAGACGGCGAACGGGATCGTCTGCACTGGCGCGCCACCACTGGCTTGAAGATGCGGCGCGGGTAGCCAGCCGAGGCGTGGACGAATGTTCTCTTCGGCGATCCTCAGTGCCGCGCCGACACACGCATCGGCCAGTTCGCTGAGCGCTCGAACCGTTGAATTCAGCGGTGAAACCAGCAGAAGGTCGAGCGTAGCGATTTGCAGCATGAATTCAACGCGCATGCGCCGCAGTGTGGCGAGACGCTCGGCGTGGTTTGACGCAAATTTCATGCGTTCAATGAGTTGCCATTCCCACGCTTTTCCACCTGGCAAATCCCGGGACAATACAGTCTGCAACGCGGGCTGCGTGCGCGCAGGAAAACGGATGAAGTAACTCGACAATGCTGGCGTCGAAGCGAACAATGCGAAGAGCGCTTTTAGAAATTGAGGCTCACTCCACGACGGCGTCATCGCCGGGCCGTCCACATCGATCCAGCTTTCAAAGACAGAAAGCGCCTGCATCGGATCGGAACTCGACGCCAATGCGTTGGCCACGGTTTTGAATTGGGCAACAGAAAAGCCGACGCACTCCGGGCGCTCGCGCAGATCGGCAAATACGCGACGAACGCGTAACGCATCGCTGAACCCGAGCAGCGTCCAATCGGCGTCCGTCACGTCGTTCAACGTCTCGCGCGCGGCGAAAATTCGGGTGGTAGCTGATGGTTCCATAAACGCTCAAACACTCGTGGAAAAGGATAATGGTATATTTTCGCAGGTTTGCGAGAACTGTCCACCGCAACGGCGAAACGCGGTTCCCGGGGAAACTTGACAGCGCGAATCTGGCGGCGATAATCATGTCGTAAACTGGCTGCGGCGAAGTGTGTGCCCACTGGTCCCGTTTGGCCTGCGAGCAGCGTTGAATGCCCCCACTTATAAAAATCTGCGGAGTCAAACAAACCGACCACGTCCTCGCTGCCGCACGAGCCGGAGCAACGGCGATCGGCTTGAATTTCATTCCGCCGAGTTCGCGGTATGTAGGCGGAATTAAAGAAGCGGCTACCCTGATTCGAGAATCGGCACTGCCTGAAATGAAATGGGCTGGGGTATTCGTCAATCCCGATTTCGACGAATTGAAGATTGTGCTGGCCTCACTGGACCTTCAGATCATCCAACTTCACGGCAACGAAACTCCGGAGTTTGTGAGCCGCGTCAAAGCGCGCGCACCCAACGCATCGGTGTGGAAAGCGTTCCGCGTTGAAACGAAAGAGGACTTGAACGAGATCGCGAATTTCGAATGTGACGGCGTGGTCCTTGACGCCAAAATCGCTGGAACATTCGGCGGGACGGGCCACACATTTGATTGGTCGATCCTGAACGATTTTCAGCGCACCGTCCCGTTGATTTTAAGCGGCGGATTGAATCCCGGCAACGTCGCCGAAGCGATCCGCATCACCCGACCTGACTGGGTCGATGTGGCCAGCGGAGTCGAGATTTCCCCGGGCGAAAAATGCAAAACGAAGATCGCGGATTTTATTCGAGAAGCGAAGAGCGCAGGGAGTTGAGACGGAATCATAGCGTTGTTCCCATGTCGATTGCGCATCCCCTCCCCTTCTGCTAAATTACGAATTGCACCATTCCAAAATCCGAGGTCATTAAGCGTGGCGGAGACGATTGAATTGGGACCGCTTGCCGGGGCGCCCCGCAAGCTGGGGGAGCACGTCAATCCCAAGGGGTATTGGGATCTTGTCGCGCTTCAGTTTCGCAAAAACGCCATTGCTGTGTTGAGCGTATACACAATTGCGTTTCTGTTCCTCCTCGCGTCGTGGGCGTTTATTCTCGTCAATGGAAAACCGTTTGTCTGGACGAAAGACGGCTTCACGTCATATCCCTTGCTCCAGGATTTTGTCGCTCCGGAATTCAACATCGATCTCATCTTCAATTTCTTCTGCCTCGCCACGCTGACGATTCCGCTGGCGTTTGGAGTCCGAAAACTGCTGCTCAAATTTTCTGGACGAGAATTTCAAACGGGGACGTTCATCATCGCAGGATTGGTCGTGGCGTTGCTCCCTTTTTTGGATGCTCAAAACGGCTTTCGCAAGTATTTGCTGAATCGCAATCCGTATCCGGAATGGGCAGCAAATTTGGATGCATCTAAAGGTGATCGCGCGGTGTTTACGCTGATCAACCAGGACCCGATTACGCCGACGAGCTTTCCGCTGAAAGAGCCCGACCGCACGAATTGGCTTGGGACCGACAGCCAAGGGCGCGACGTTCTGGCGCGCATGTTGCACGGCGCACGCATTTCGCTATCCGTCGGATTTGTCGCAGAAGGCATCGCGGTTTTGTTGGGCGTTTTCTTCGGTGCGCTCGCTGGATTTTATCGCGGCTGGGTGGACATCGCGATCTCTCGGTTTATTGAAATCGTGATCTGCTTCCCCACCTTCTTTTTGATTCTCGTCATCATCGCCTATTTCGAAACGCGCAGCATCTTTCTCATCATGGCGGTGATTGGTTTGACATCATGGCCCGGCATTGCGCGGTTGGTGCGCGGAGAATTCCTGAGGCTTTCGGAACTCGAATACGTTCAATCCGCGCGCGCGCTGGGAACGTCCAACATGCGTCAGATGTTCCGCCACATTCTTCCCAACGCGATGGGGCCCGTGTTGGTCGCCGGTGCGTTCGGTGTGGCCGGAGCTATTTTGACGGAATCGGCGTTGAGTTATCTCGGCTTTGGAGCGCCGCCACCTATGGCGACATGGGGCGAAATGATCAGCCAGGGAAATGCGAACATTGAAGCGGCGTGGTGGTTGATTGTCTTTCCGGGTGTCTCGATTTTTTTAACGGTCACGATTTATAATTTGGCAGGCGACGGGCTGCGCGATGCAATGGATCCAAAGATGCGGCATTAACGACTTCTGACACGTGTTAAACCATTGGTGAAATGAAATCCTATGTCTCTCCTTCAAGTTCAAAACCTCCACACGCATTTCAAAACCGACGCGGGCGTGGCGCGGGCGGTCGATGGGATTACGTTCGACATTAAGAAGGGCGAATGCGTCGCGCTGGTCGGCGAGTCTGGGTGCGGTAAGTCCGTGACCAGTTACACGATCATGCGCCTGCTGCCGATGCCCCCGGCGATCATTCCGGAAGGCCAGGTACTTTTCAAGGGCCGCGATTTGGCGAAGATCAGTGAAGCAGAAATGTGCCGGATTCGCGGGCGCGAAATCGGGATGATTTTCCAGGAGCCGCAGAGCGCGCTGAATCCGGTCTTCACGGTCGGCGAACAAATTTCCGAAGCGTATCTCACGCATCATCCCGACGCATCGCGGCGCGAAGCGTGGGAGAAATCCATCGAGTCCATGCGCGCGGTGGGCATTCCCGATCCACAGCGTCGCGCGGCGGATTATCCGCACCAATTATCGGGTGGCATGAAGCAGCGCATTTGCATCGCGATGGCGCTGATTTGTTCGCCGGAGTTGCTTATCGCTGACGAACCGACGACGGCGCTCGACGTGACCATTCAGGCGCAGATTTTGGATTTGCTCAAGAATTTACAAAAGGAGCGAGGCCTGTCACTGCTGCTGATCACGCACGACCTCGGTATCGTTTCTGAAATGGCCGAGCGAACGAACGTGATGTACGCAGGAAAGATCGTGGAACAATGTCCGACGAAGGAATTGTTCCGCCGTCCGCTGCATCCGTATACGCAAGGGTTGCTGCGCGCGCGACCAGGCGGAGAAGCGGCGTTCCAGCACAAGCGGCTTTCGGAAATTAAAGGCATGGTTCCGGCGGCGACGAAGTTCGGCGACAACTGCCGCTTCAATCCGCGCTGTCCGCTTTGCACGGACGAGTGCGTACAAAAAGCGCCGCCGTTTGCGGACTATGGAAATGACCACCGCGCGGCGTGTTTTCATACGAAGGCCGAAGGAATTGATGCGTGGAAAGACGTTGTTTAAACGGCATTTGTGATTTGTAATTTGTCATTTGTCATTTGTGATTTTAAAGGCGCTCGAATTGCTTATTAATGACCGTCCACTTCTTGCGCTTGAAACATCTGGTAATTCGCTGGGCGTGGCGTTGCACACGCGGGCGGGGATCGTGTTTAACGAGAATGTGACCGAGGGGATGATTCACGGGCGGGCGTTGGTGCCATTGATGAAATCGGCGTTGGAATCGCAGTCGATTCGCGCGGAGGATTTAGGTGCGGTGGCGGTGTCGCAGGGGCCGGGGTCGTGGACGGGATTGCGGATCGGGATCGCGGCGGCCAAGGCGTTTGCGTATGCGTCTGGAATTCCCGTGGTGTGTGTTCCGAGTTTCGAGGCGTTGGCGCTTGAGGCCTGCGGAACGACTGGAAGCGGGGCGGTGCTGACGTTGCGCGATGCTCGGAGCGAAGGTTTTTTTGCGGCGATTATTGACGTGACGAACGGCGCGCCGACGCGGTTGTTAGAGGAGTGCGTCTTGAAACCGGAGGACGTTCTTGTGGCTGCGAAGCATTCCGCGCGAGCAGGATTGATCGTCTGTGGCGACGAAAAATGTTTGACGACACTTGCTCTTGAATGCGAGGCAAACGGTTGGACGTTGCGCCCGGATTTGATGCACATCCCGGCGCGAGCGGTTGCGGTGTGCGGGTGGCGGCGGTTCCGAGAGGGGCTTGGGGTGGCTCGAACGGCTGCGGAAATTCATAAAATTGGACCGCTGTATTTGCGCGCGAGTGATCCGGAATTGAAATTGAAAAAAAGTCCTGCCGCGTGAGCTTCCGCGACGTAAGTAGAACGGGCTTATAGCCCATTCAGTTCGAACCGATGCGACGTCATTTTTCTTTGGAGCCTACGATTCTGGAAACGGGAAACACTCAACTCGAAGCGCCGGGCCAACCGGCGAACGCGACCGAGCAGAAGGCGCTGAATAAGGATATTCAAAAGGCTGGGGCGAAAGTCCTGGTGCCGCATCTGATCATCAAGGTCGCTGGATTATTCGCGAACTATTACATTCCCAATCACTACAGTTTGGCGATTGCTGAAGTCTTCAAAGTCATCAACGATAGTGTTTTGAATGTCGCGTTTTTGATCGGAGAGCAATGCCTTGCTCCGTCGTATTTGCCGCTGTTTTCGCGCGCAAAAAACGAGAACGGTGAAGCGCGTGCGTGGCGCTACACATCGATTCTGTTCAATCTTCAACTGATCATTCTGCTGGCTGTCGTTGCGGCGTTCGCGTTTTTTCCAGAGACGTTTGTGGATCTATTGACGGACTATAAAGGGATCGATCCGGAGAAAGTGGCGCGGCGCGATATTTTTGTCAAGATGCTGCCGTTTGCTGCGCCGGGATTGATCGGGATGTCGCTGGCGAGTTTGACGTACGTCATTCTAAACGCTCACAAAGAATTCTTCTTCGCAGCGTTCGGCGATTCGGTGTTGAAGCTTTCGATTGTCGGCGGAGCGATGATCGGCGTGGTGCTCAAGAGCAATGATTGGCGTTACATAGCAGGCGGTGCGGTGGCGGGCGGGACGTTGAAACTGGCGACGCATTTGTTTGCGCTGGGATTCAAGCGCATCCGAAACTACACACTGACGCTGGATCTTTCGGATACTTATGTAAAGGCGTTTTTCGTCCTGGTTCTGCCGTTGTTGCTGGGTGTGTTGATTTCGCAGGGCCGCGAACAAATCATCACAAAAGTGCTGACGAGCCAGACGAATTTGAAATTGTATTTTGGCAACGGGCGCAATCTGGTGGACACGATTCAATTCATCGTGCCGTATACGCTGTCGATTGCTCTGCTTCCGTTTTTCTGTGACCTCTCAGCGCGTTCGGACAACGCGCGGCTCGGCGCGGTGTTGACGCAGATCATCCGTATTTTGATCTGGGTCTTCGTGCCGGTTGGAATTGTGCTCGCTGCGGCGGCGCTGCCGATGTCGAAGATATTGTATCAAGGCCCCAAGTACACCGACGAATCGTTGGGATTCACCGCGCACGTGTCGCGCTTGTATGCGATGCAACTACCGTTCGCTGCGATTGAAATGATGGTGATGCAGGCGTTCTTTTCGAGCAAGCGTGTGATCGCGCCGACGATTGTGGGCTTCGTGTTTTCTGCGTTGTCAGCGGGGACGGCATATGTGTGCGTTGAGAACGGGTACGTGACGACGCCGCTTGGAATTTTGACGCTGGTGCCGCTGTGTTTGATTGTCGCTCGCATCGTCAAATCGATGGTCCTCGTCACGCTGTTGCGCTGGAGTGTGCCGGTGTTGCCGGTGCTGGAGACGGTGTCGTTTGCAGTGCGGTTGTTGATTGCCGGGGTGGCGGCAGGTGCTGCTGCGGTGGGTGCGTCGCGTTTGAATTTTGGCGAAGGGCGACCGCGTCAAATGGCGCTCGCAGCCGTGATCGGCGTGGCGGGATTCACGGCGTTTTTGGCGGTATCGTTGGCGTTGAAGATGGACGAGCCGAAAGAATTCTGGCATTGGACGATGGAGAAATTTAAGCGCCGAGGGGCGAAGTCGAATTGAGCGCGCTGAAGCCGTCATCCACTGGTCGCAAGCGCTTGTGCTTCGTTGTTGAAGCCACGGAAGGCGGCGTGAGAAAACACGTGCGCGATTTGTTGCGCGTGTTTTTGCGGCCGGAAGAAGGCTTTGAGATATTCGGTATTTTTGGTGATCGGGGTGAGGTCGGATTTCGCGAAGAGCTGACTGCGTTAGCGGCCGGGCATTCCAATTTCAGCTACGAATTTGTGCCGGGATTTCAGCGTGCGATTCGTCCGTGGACGGACTTGAATGCGCTGTCGCAGGTCAAGCGTTTGATGGCGGCGTTCAAGCCGGACATCGTTCATTCTCACAGCGCGAAGGCCGGATTTATTGGGCGGACAGCGGCGCGGACACTCGGTGTTCGGACGATTCTGCATACGCCGCATGTCTTTCCGTTTCAATGGACGAGCGGTGTACGCGGGCGGTTGTTTCTGGCATTGGAGCGTCATGCAGCGGGCGGGGCTGGGACGATCATTTGTGTCAGTGAAAGCCAGCGCGATGACGCGTTGCAGCGCGGGTTGTGTGACGCATCGAAATTGATTGTGATTCGAAATGCGATTGAAGCGCAGGCGATGATTCCGGATGCGCGTACGCTCGCGCGGACAAAGCTCGATTTGCCCCAGGACGCGCGGGTTGTTGGGATGGTTGCGCGACTGGCTCCGCAGAAAGGCGTGGGCGTGTTTGCTCGGGCGGCGGCGGAGGCGTTACGCGCGCGGCCTGATGCGATTTTTGCGCTCGTGGGTGGTGGGCCGTTGGAAGACGAATTGCGCGAGCGGTTGTCTGCGTTGAATGTGCCGCCTGAGCACTTTCGGATTCTCGGGCATCGTTCGGACGCGGAGGCGTTGTATCCGGCGTTTGATATGCTGGTGTTATCGAGCTTGTACGAAGGGCTGCCGTATGTGTTGCTGGAAGCGATGGCACGAGGGGTGCCGGTTGTCGCGACGGATGTGCTGGGATCGCGCGATGTGGTGGCGGATGGTGTGACGGGGTTGCTGGCGCGCGTGAATGATCCGGCAGATATTGCGGCGAAGATCGTGTCGCTGTTGGATGATCCGGAGAAACTAAAACGCTTCGGCGAGGCGTCGAAGCGACGCGTGGCCGACGCGTTTTCATTTGATGAATTTGTGCGGAAGCATCGCGACGTGTATCTGCAATAAAAAAGAGCCGAACGGATTTCGGCTCTCTCTCGTATGCGTGTCGTTGAAACGAGCCGAATAAAATTCGGCTCTACTTTACGGCTTA
>JBAXUS010000148.1:0-15329 GCA_037129555.1 Planctomycetota bacterium | reverse complement strand
ATGATACCCACCTTGCCAAATTGTCAAGGAAGCCAGGCACTGTAAAAAGTAGAGCCGAATTTTATTCGGCTCGATTCTTAGAATTGGCCCAGCCAGCCGAATGAAATTCGGCTCTACATTTGCGGTTAATCAATCAACAACTCTCGATCATCCCCGGTGTAGGTCTAACCATGTTCACCTCATCCATCCCAACGCAATCGGATTCCGTCTGACATGAAATCAGTTCTCTCATTCGTTGTTTCTTTGGCCGTGTTCATTCCAACTTTCGCTGGCGAAACGACAAAGCCCGTCGGCCCTCAAGAGCGCGTCGCCGACAGCATCGCTCCAGCGAACACAAAGCCCTTTGTCGATGGAAAGTTCACGCTCGAACCCAATGAAGTCATCGTCTTCACCGGCCCGGAAAACACGGTCGTCGAACAACGCTCGGGTTGGCTGGAACTCGCGCTAACGACCCACTTCAAAAACCTCGCTCCGCGATTCCGTCATTTGGGCTGGGAAGGCGACACGGTTTACCGTCAGAATCGCATGATGAATTTCGGCTCGTGGAAAGACAATCTCGACGCCGTGAACGCCACGACGATCATCGCGTGGTTCGGCCAGATGGAAGCGCTCGACGTAACGAAGACGCCCGAGGATTTTGCGGCAGCGTACGCGAAGCTGCTCGATGAATTCGCACTGCGGACGAAACGTATTGTCCTACTTTCGCCAACGCCATTCGAGAAGTCCGACAATCCGTATCAGCCCGACAACACAACCAAAAATACGCTCGTCAAACAACACGCGGAGATCGCTAAAAAACTCGCTGCCGAACGCGGCTACATCTACGTCGATCTCTTCACGCCGTTGTCGCAACGCGCGGCCAAGGAAACTGCGCTGACGCGCGACAGTATTCACTTCACGCCGGAAGGCATGTTCGAAGTCGCTGGCGTCGCGGGGCGTCAACTCATTTCATCCGGGCCGTCCGCAGGTGACGAACCGTTGCGTGCTGCGATCTTCGAAAAAAATCGCCTCTGGTTCGATGCGTGGCGCTGCATGAACTGGGCCTTTGCGTATGGCGACCGCACGACGCAGCCGTTTGCGAAAGCGACGAAGACCGAAGGCACACCCGAGTTCCCAGCGTTTGCCGATGACCTCAAGCGCCACCGTCCGTTGATCGCTCACGCCGACGCCACGGTCCTCGCGCTCGCCACGGACAAGCCAGCGCCTGCTCCACTTGCGCCTGAGCCGCCGCGCTTCGATCCGCCTGCGCCGACGCCCGACGAAGAGAAGAGCCGCTTCACGTTGCGCGATGGGTATTCGATCAATCTCGTCGCCGATGAAAAGCTGGGCGTCGTTCGTCCGATCCAGATTCGCTGGGATTCGCGCGGGCGGCTTTGGGTGCTGTGCATCCCGACGTATCCGCAGCTTCAAATCGGCGCAAAAGGTGGCGATTATTTGTTGGTGCTTGAAGACACGAAAGGCACCGGGACGTTCGACAAAAGCACCCGCTTCGCGGAAGGCTTGACTATGCCGATGGGTTTTGAATTCGGCGACGGCGGCGTGTACGTCTGCGAGAGCACTCAGATTGTCCATTTGCGCGATACGACTGGTGAAGGTAAAGCGACTGAAAAACGCATCGTCCTCAGTGGCTTCGGGACCGGTGATTCGCATCAGAATATCAACTCGATCCGCTGGCAGCCCGACGGGCATTTGTGGTTCACGCAGGGCTATCATATTTGGTCGTACATTGAAACGCCGCATGGCATAACCGAGCTCAATCGCAGCGGGGTCTGGCGCTTTAATCCCCGGACGATGAAGCTCGACAGTTTCTTGAACGACAGCGGAGCGGGTCTGAATTGCTGGGGCGTGACGTTCGATGAATACGGTCAGGTCTTCCATGGCAGCGGCGCCAACACGGAGTTTTATCACACGACGCCCGCGACGATCCCAACGCTGCACCCGCTGATTTTGCCGGGACTCGCTGGGACGGTTGGCAAGGGCATGGAGCCGGAGTTTTTGCATTCAAGCCACTTGCCTGACGACATGCGCGGCGTCTTGTTGAAGAGCACATATTTCACGAGCCAGATTCAACTCTTCACGCTTGCCGACAGCGGCGCTGGGTTTTCGAGCACGTTAATTGGCGACCTCGTCAAGAGTTCCGGTAAAGAATTCCGACCGGTTGAAACGCGTGTCGGCCCGGACGGTGCGTTGTACATCGCGGATTGGTTGAACCAGGTCATCGGACATTATCAAGCCAGCTACCGCGATCCGCGTCGTGATCTGTCACATGGGCGTGTTTGGCGCGTCACGGCCAATGGACGTCCTTTATTAAAGCGCCCGGCATTTGAGACGATGAACGCGGCACAATTGTTTGAGATGTTAAAATCGCCTGAGCGTTGGGAACGTGATCAGGCCAAGCGGCTCCTTTACTGCATGCCCAAAGCCGATGTGATTCCGAAAGCGAACGCGTTGCTCGGGCAGCTCGAAGGCAATCGCCCCAACACGGCGCAGATGCTCTACGATCTCAGCGGCATTTACTGCGCTCACGAAGAACCACGTCCGCTGATCATCCGTCAATTGCTCGCGAATGAGAATCCGCGTTGGCGCTGCTGGGGCGTGCGCTTGATCGGCTATTGGACCAAGGCGTTGCCTGACGCGCTTGCGCTCGTTACGCGTGCGGCTGAAGATGAGAACCCGCGCGTTCGCATGGAAGCCGTTGTTGCGGCGAGTTGCCTCGATAGCGCAGACGCGATCAAAGCCGCCACGCTCGTGCTCGATAAGCCGATGGACAAGACGATCAGTTACGCGTTGACGCAGTGCATCTTTCAGTTGCAACCGAAGTGGGAGCCTGCGCTGAATGCTGGGACGTTGGACTTCGGCCCGCGAGTCGGAGCGCTCGTCAAAATTTTAACGACGATCAACGGCCCGCAGAGCGCTGCGTACATCCGCAAATTGATCGAGTCAGGAAAGACCGATGCCGTCGCGCGCGAAAAGCTTTACGAATCGCTCGCCATTGCCGGGAGTCCGGACGATCTGCGTTACGCCCTCGACCGCTCCCCCACCCCGGGCGTCCTGGGACAACTCGCCGCTGTCGCGCGCGAATTGAAGAAGCGACCAAGCGGCGATCTGCACGCGAGCCTCGTCAAATTGCTCGAACACCCGGACGACAACGTCCGCATCACAGCGTACAATCTCGCCGCCGCATGGTCCGTCAAAGAACTCACCGCCACCGTACGTGCCACGACCGAAAGCGAGAAGGTCGTTCTCGATGAACGCATTCCAGCCATGGATGCATTCGCCGCACTCGGAGGAAAGGACGCCGTCTCGCTGCTTCACGGACTGACCTCTCACGTCAATCCGCGCATGCGTTATGCAGCACTCAACGCGCTCGCCCGCGTCAATGCAACGAGGGCCGCCGAACGCGCCGTCGAATTGCTCGCAACGGTCGAAAAGGCGGACGACACTGCGCCATTAATCCGCCCGTTTTTAAGCCTGCAAAATGGTCCCGCTGCGCTTGGAGTTGCGTTGACGAAATCGAAGCCCAGCCCGGCCACGGCGAACGCGGCACTTGAATGGCTTGCTAAAATTGGGCGCGATGATGCGCCGATTATTACCGCGTTGAATGCTGCGTCCGGAGTTGCTGCGCGTTCGTTTGAGTACAGTCCGGAACTTGTCGCGAAGTATGTCGCGCTTTCAAAATCGAACGGAAATGCGCTGCGTGGAAACACCATCTTCCATAAATCGGTCTGCTTGAATTGCCATAAACTGGGTACGGAAGGTGCGTTGATTGCGCCTGATTTGAGCGCCGCGGGCCGAGCCGTCACAACCGAGCAAATTGTTGAGAAGATTCTCTGGCCCAAGCGGCAGGTAAAAGAGAACTATATTCTCAGCACCGTCTTCACGAAAAGCGGTGCGCATTTCCAGGGTTTCAAAGTCTCGGAGACTGTCGATCAATTGACGCTCCGGGACGCGACGGCGAACAAGACAGAGACGTTTGCGAAGTCCGAGATCAGCAAGCGGCGCGATGGCGGAACGCTCATGCCTGAAGGCCTTGCCGCTTCGTGGACGGATGAACAGATCGCCGACCTCGTCCGCTTCTTGTCCGAGCAAGGCAGTGCGGCTAAATAGGAGCGGTGGCAATCCTGCCGCCGTTTCGTGAGCATGGCACTGCGTGCGAAAATTTGAAATACGCGCGGATTGAAACAGGAACGAAATCGTTTCAATCGAGGTTGCGGTTTGTATTATCAGTAGGCGTTGTGATGGTCGCGACACTGCGGCAGGATTGCCGCCGCTCCTGATATGAATTCATCGCCATTCACTTTGAGTTGCAACTTCTTCCGCTAGAATGCACATGTGCCGTCATACCACTCAGCACTCTGAAAAGGATCGGAATGAAAAAAGTTATTGGGATCGCCATCTGGATTATCGTGCTTGGCTCGCTCGCGTTTGGAGCCTATTATCTCTATCAAAAATCAACAGCCCCAGCCGAACGCAGTTACCGCTCCGCACCTGTCAAACGGGGCTTGATCGTCGCCTCGATCAGTGCCACGGGAACCGTCGAACCTGAAGAGGTCGTGGACATCGGCGCGCAAGTTGCCGGGCGAATCAATTCGTTCGGAGTTGACAAAGCGGGCAAGCAAGTCGATTACGGTTCGTTCGTCGAAGCCGATCAAATCCTCGCGCAAATCGACGCCTCGCTTTACCTCTCCGATCTCGCACAGGCCAAGGCACAACTCTCGGTCGATACAGCCGGAGTCGAAAAAGCCCGGGCCGATTTAGAGACGGCGAAAGCCAAACACGAACAATCCAAATCCGACGCCGTTCAATTGACCGCGAAGCTCGAACAAGCTCACGCTGATTTGCGGAACGTCAATGCGAAAGTGGATCAGGCCAAATTCGATGTCCAGCAAGCTCAAGCCAAACTCGATCAAGCTCTGCGTGATTGGACCCGCGCTCAAAAGCTCGGACCGTCCGACGCGCTCTCGCACGAAAGTTACGACGCGTTCAAAGGCGTTTATGAAGCCGCAGTCGCCGGAGTCAATTCCAGTAAATCGCAGATCGTTCAAGCGGAGTCTGGCGTCGCGTCGCAACAGGCCATCATCAACCAAGCCAAAGCAAACATCGAATCTCAAAAGTCCGTCATCGCTCAAGCCGGAGCGGCGATCTTATCCGTCACGGCCGCGATCAAGCAAGCGGAAGGCACCGTCGCTCACGATGTCGCCGTCGTCTCCCGCGCTCAACAGAACGTCGATTACTGCACAATCAAAGCGCCCGTAAAAGGAGTGATCATTGATCGCCGCGTCAACATTGGACAGACCGTCGTGTCGAGTCTGAATGCACCGAGTCTCTTCCTGCTCGCGAAAGATTTGACGCGCATGCAAGTGTGGGTCGCGATGAATGAAGCCGACATCGGCCAGATCAAAGCCGGGCAGCCTGTGACGTTCACGATCGACGCGTTCGCCGGGAAATCGTTCAAAGGTAGCGTCCGCAAAGTTCGCTACAACGCCACGATGACTCAAAATGTCGTCACGTATACCATCGAAGTCGAGACGGACAATTCGAGCGGCACACTCCTGCCGTACATGACCGCGAACGCGCAATTCGAAGTGGCACGCCACGACGATGTGGTGATGGTCCCGAACTCGGCGCTACGGTTCAATCCGAAGCCTGACGAAATCGCGCCTGACGTCGTTCCCGACGATGATAAACCCTCACGCGGCCCGATGGCGACGACGCAAGAATCATCGTCCTCAAAATCGGATGAGCCGAAGAAGCCTGCCGACGGCGACAAGCCCGAAGTCGCTGAGAAAAAAGGACCGCGATCGCGCGGAGTGTCCACAAAGGGAAAAGTTTGGATTCAGGACGGTCAATTCCTCCGCCCGATCCGCGTTCGAGTTGGCATCACCGACGGCACCAACACTGAAATCAAGAGCGACGAATTGAAGGAAGACATGCAGTTGATCGTCGGCAGAATCGTCCAAGCCTCCAGCGACGTTGGCACTCCATCCAATCCTTTTGTTCCTCAAATGGGCCGCCGCTCCGGCTCAAATTCCACGATGCCGCCCGGACCGCCGATGCGCTAGCGCTCACCATATTTCTCGGAGCAGTTTCATGGAATTGATGCAGTTGAACGACATCTATAAGACCTATCACATCGGCGAGATTGACGTGCCGGTGTTGAAGGGCATCACGCTGACCGTGAAGCGCGGCGAGCTCGTCGCACTCATGGGCGCGTCGGGATCTGGCAAGACGACGTTGATGAATTTGCTTGGCTGTCTGGATCGTCCGTCGTCTGGAAGTTACTGGTTGGATGGTCTGGAAATTTCTCAGATGTCGGCCGATGAACGCGCGCTCGTTCGCAATTCAAAAATCGGTTTTGTCTTTCAAAGTTTCAATCTTCTTGCCCGGACCAGCGCGCTTGAAAATGTGATGATGCCGATGACCTACGCCGCAGTCGAGATTTCCGAGCGCGACCGAAAAGCGCGCGCGGTCGAATTGCTCAAACGCGTCGGACTCGGCGACCGCATGGACCACGAACCGTCCCAACTCTCGGGCGGACAGCAGCAGCGCGTTGCCATTGCTCGCGCACTGATCAACAGACCTCCGCTTCTTTTTGCTGACGAACCGACCGGAAATCTCGACACCAAGACCAGCAAGGAAGTGTTGGAGATGTTCAAGAAAATCAATGCCGAAGAAGGCATCACCGTGATCCTCGTCACGCACGACAACGAAGTCGCCCAAAACGCCAAGCGCATTGTTCGGCTGAGTGATGGTGTCGTGGTTGCCGACGAAACGCCGAACGGAAAGGCAACCTCATGAGAATGACCCGGACTCTGCGCACGGCTATGACCGCGCTGCGCCGCAACCTCATGCGCGCGGCGTTGACCACGCTCGGCATCGTCATCGGCGTCGCCTCGGTCATCGCCATGATGGAGATCGGCAAAGGTTCTTCGTCGGCGATTCAAAACACCATCGAAAGCATGGGCGCGAACAACCTCGTGATTTACCCAGGATCATCGTCATCGGGCGGCGTCAGTTACGGTTCGGGGAGCGCTTTAACTCTGACCGCAGCGGACAGTGAAGCCATCAGTACCCATTGCCCGGCGGTCAGCGCCAGCGCTCCAGTCGTCCGGGCACGAACCCAAATTGTGTATGGGAACAAAAACTGGGCTCCGTCGTACCTCTACGGCACCACGCCCGAATTTCTCGAAGTCCGCGACTGGAGCAACCTTGATTCAGGAGACGCCTTCACGGAGCAGGACGTCCGAACGACAGCCAAAGTGTGCCTTATTGGGCAGACCATCGTCCGCGAATTGTTCGGGACCGAATCGCCTATCGGAAAAGAAATTCGCGTCAACCACGTGTCGCTCAAAGTCATCGGCACACTCACGAAAAAAGGTGCCAATATGATGGGTACCGATCAGGACGATATTCTCCTCGCGCCGTGGACCACCATCAAATACCGCGTCACGGGTTCCTCGGCGTCAACCGCAAACCAAAGCGCCGCTTCAGCGACCAGCAACACAGTGAATTCACTCAATCAATTGTATCCGGGCACATCCGGCGGACTGTATCCTGTCCCGTCCGCAAACCAACTTGCCAATACGCCCCAGCCGGTCCGGTTTGCGAACATTGATCAGATCATCGCCGCCGCACGCACGCCACAGGAAATCCCCGACGCCATCGGTCAGCTCACCGGCATTTTGCGCGAACGCCACCGCACAAAATTCGGTGCGCCGGAAGATTTCTCGATCCGTGACATGACCGAAATGACGAAAGCGCTCTCCTCAACGACTGAAGTCATGACCAAACTCCTGCTCTTCGTCGCGATGATTTCGCTCGTCGTCGGCGGCGTTGGCATCATGAACATCATGCTTGTTTCGGTCACGGAACGCACTCGCGAAATCGGGCTGCGCATGGCGGTCGGCGCGCGTCCGCGTGACATCCTCAGCCAGTTCATGATCGAAGCCGTCGTGCTTTCCGTGATGGGTGGAGCGCTCGGAATCGGCTTGGGACGGCTATGCTCGTACCTCGTCCGCACGATCCTGAATTGGCCAACAGAGATTTCGTTGCCTGCAATCTTTGCGGCTGTGATTGTATCCGCGAGCGTTGGCATTATATTTGGATTCTACCCGGCATGGAAAGCATCTCGTCTCGATCCCATAGATGCGCTGCGGTACGAATGAGTAATGTCCGATAATGGTTGTACGACTTGATTTTGCACGTGTGACGTAAAGAAAGGGTACTATGCTCGAATTGCAATCGAAACGGATAGGCGCTATGGGTGTCTTTGGTCTGATGACACTGCTCGCTGGGTGCTCGTCTGTCGGCCCGAATTACCGCCCGGCCCAGGCGCAAGTCCCCGTCGCGTGGCCGCGCAGTGCAGCGACTGTCGCAATGCCCGGCACCTATGCCACTCAATTCAATCCCAGCACCACTGCGGCGTCCGGCAACGTAACCACGGTCTCGACCACTTCCGTTTCGTCACCTTCCGAAACCATCTGCACCACCGGCACGCCTTCTGAAAATCTGCTCCAGTGGTGGACCGTCTTCAATGACCCCATTCTCAACCAACTCATCGACGACGCGTTGACCTGCAACTTGGATTTGCAACAAGCTCAGCTCCGCATTTACGCCGCGCGCGAAAGTAAAGGTATTGTCGAAGGCAAATGGTTTCCGCAGATCAACGGCAACGCAGCGGCTCTGAAAGAACGCGCATCCGGTGAAAGTTCCGCGAAACGCCCCAATGGCACCGTCAACTTTTTCAAGCATGGTTTGGACGCAGCCTGGGAGCTCGATTTCTTTGGTGGCACACGCCGCGCGATTGAATCCGAAGGCGCGAAAGTCGAAGCCTCTATCGAAGACCGCCGCGCGGTGCTCGTCACAGTCGTCTCGGAAGTTGGCGCAAATTACATAAGCCTGCGCGGCTATCAAAAGGAACTCGCCATCGCGCGCGACAATGTCGATTCGCAATCCAAGAGCCTCGACCTCACGGATAAAAAATTCAAAGCCGGGATTTCAAACGCGCTCGACGTCGCCAATGCCACAGCGCTTGTCGCCGGAACTCGCGCGCAAATTCCTCAGCTCGAAACCGCCGCGCAAAACGCGATCTACACCATTTCAGTGCTGCTTGGAAAAGAGCCCGCCGCGTTGGATGAATTGCTCAGCAAACCGTCACCAATCCCAACACCACCCAACGCGATTCCGCTTGGACTTCCGTCGGACCTGCTCTGCCGCCGACCGGACGTTCGCCGTGCGCAAGCCCTGATCCACGCTGCGACAGCGCAAATCGGCGTCGCAAAGTCAGACTTCTTCCCGAAGTTTTCGTTGACCGGGCAATTCGGATTGCAAGGCGGCAAGCCGTCGTCACTCTTTAATGTGGCTCGTCGATTCTATAATTTTGGACCGACCATTGACTGGCCGGTCTTCGCGGGGGGGCGCATTAACTGCAATTATCTTCTGCAACAAACGCTCACCGAACAAGCCACCGTTGCATACCGCCAGACGGTGCTGACCGCGTTGCAGGAAGTGGACAGTTCCATCTTTGCATTCGCCAAAGAAAAAGAACATCGCGACGCGCTGTCCGATGCCGTCAAGGCGTATCAGCAAGTGGTTTCGTTGTCGCTCAAATTGTATACGGATGGCAGCACCGATTTCCTGAACGTCATCACGGCGCAACGATCACTTTATCAGGCACAGGACGAACTCGCGCAGAGCGAACGCAATCTGTCCGTGAACGTCGTCGCGGTCTACAAGGCGCTCGGCGGTGGTTGGGACAATGCCGACGTGATTGACTGCAAGCCGTGCGTTCGATTGATCGATGCATTCTCAGCGTTCCAACCCAGCAACCCGTAATTGATTGAACTCAATAAGCGTACCGCCTATGCGCTCGCAACGAGCCTTGGCGGGACGTTTTTTTATGACATGACCCGCTACAATTCCACACATCGCACCCCTCCAAGTTCCACTCGACGAATAAATATTTTTTTTCCGAACTAAAATTCGAATTATCTCCACGCACTCGGTGTAATTCTATGGAGCAACCAAACCGCGTTGATGTTTTTTAGTTCTCGGCCGCATCCGAACCATGCCGCCGACTGGGAGAATTTTCATGATCGTCAAATGCGAAGAATGCGGACGAAGTTTCAACCTTCAAGAAGACCAATTCGGCAAGGTCAAATGCAAGTGCGGCGCCCTGCTGAACGGCCCTGCGGGCAAATCAGCAGCAGCTCCATCCGGCGCAGCAACGTTAGAGTCTCAGATGAGCGATCTCGACGCTGTAAAGGCGCTCAAAGCGGCCTATGATGGGTTGCGCGCTGAAATGGCGACCGTCATCGTCGGGCAGGACAAAGTCCTCGAAGAAATCCTGATCGCGATCTTCGCTAAAGGCCACTGCCTCCTTGAAGGCGTCCCGGGTCTGGCGAAAACGTTGATCATTTCGTCGTTGGCTAAGTGCCTCGATTTGTCCTTCAAACGCATCCAATTCACGCCCGACTTGATGCCCAGCGACATCACCGGAACGGAAGTCATTCAAGACGACCGCGCCACAGGCGAACGCGTCTTCCGCTTCATCAAGGGGCCGATCTTCTGCAACATCTGTCTCGCCGACGAAATCAATCGTACGCCGCCGAAGACGCAAGCCGCGCTGCTCGAAGCCATGCAGGAAAAGTCGGTCACGGTTGCCGGTCAGCAACACAAGCTGTCGCTGCCGTTCTTCGTGCTCGCGACTCAGAATCCGCTCGAACAAGAAGGTACGTACCCACTGCCTGAAGCGCAGTTGGATCGTTTCATCTTCAAGATTTTCGTCGATTATCCGAGCGATGGCGAAGAACTCGAAATCATGAAGCGTGTCACGACGCCGAGCAAGGTTCAGATCAAGCCGGTGTTGACGGGCGAACAGATCAGTGCGTTACAGGACATTGTTCTGCGCGTACCGGTCGCCGACCATGTCTTCAATTACGCGAAGAAGATCGTTCGCTCGACGCGTCCTGCGATGGGCGAAGCGCCGGACTTCATCAAGAACTGGATCAACTGGGGTGCCGGTCCGCGCGCCAGCTTGAACTTGATTCTCGCCGGCAAAGCGCGCGCGATTCTCAACGGCCAGTTCCACGTCGCGTGCGAAGACATCGAAGCGGTCGCGCCGTCCGTGCTGCGCCACCGAATCGCGTGTAACTTCACGGCACAGGCCGAAGGCATCACGACAGACAAGGTGATTGAACGGCTGTTGGCGAGCATTCCGAAGACGGAGAAGTTGGATAAGTAGGACGGCTTCGTGTTTCTCATTCCAGCGAGCGATCAACCGTGGGAAAGAAATTTGTTCGAAAACTTAAAGCAACCGTGTTGCAGAGCCTCGTCAAGATTCGTCTTGATGATGCGGTTGCGCTTTTACGAACAGGAGTTCAAGAACGTCGAAACGGCGCGCAATATTTGGCGGGCTACGCTGTCGAATGTTCGCTAAAGGCAAGGATTTGCGCTGACCAAAACACAGAGCACCTTGATCAGAAGTACTATCTTCACGACTTGCAGGATTTGGCAGAAAAGACGCAAGCGTGGGACAAAATTAAGAGTGATTCGAGAGTGTTCGAAATGTTGATATACTTGGACGAGCAATGGAGCGTGGCCTGTCGCTACCAGCGCCAAGTGTATGACAGCGCAGCAGTGAACCAATACATTAACCGTGCAAAGGAGTTTCACGCATGGCTTTTACGGAATTGAATGTGGTGTTGCCTGAAGAGTTGGCCCCCTTGGTTGACGCTATTGTGGCAGAATTGAAGCGACCAAAGGGAAAACCAATACGCAACGCAGCACCACGAGTTTTCAAGGACAGTTCTGGACTGCCACAGTACGCACACTGGTATGTAGTATGGGATCGTTTCGCCGGATACAACGAAGTCATCAGAACGGACGTGGTCTACCGTGCCGTTAAAAAAGCATTGGGGCCAAAAGAAGCACTCAAAGTAGTAACTGCAATGGGATTGACGCCTGAAGAGGCGGTCAACATGGGAATTTCTACAAAATCATGTCCTTAATCTCAGCCAACCCCACTACAAAGAAAGCGACGCTTTCAAAGTATCTCGATCCAAAGATACTCAACCGCGTCGACAAGCTCGAACTGGCCGCGAAGGCGGTCGTTGAAGGCTTCATGGCCGGCTGGCATCGCTCGCCGTATCATGGCTTCTCGGTTGAATTCGCGCAGCATCGCGAATACACGATGGGTGACGATCCGCGGCATCTCGATTGGAAGATTTTCGCCAAGGCCAATCGTTACTACATCAAGCAGTATGAAGTCGAAACCAATTACGTCGCTCACATTTTGCACGACGCCAGCGAATCGATGCTTTATAAGTCACCGAATGCGCCGTTCAGCAAACTTGAATACGCGAATTTCATCACGGCTGCACTCTCGTATTTGATCGTCAGTCAGACGGATACGGTGGGTGTTGGCATCTTCAATCAGGGGCTTCAATCCTTTGTTGAACCCAAGCAATCGCTCGGGCATATTCATCGCATTTGCCATGAACTGGAATCGACCAAGCCGTCGAAGAAGACTGATGTTGGCGACATCATGCATCAGTTCTCGGACCGCATCAAGCGTCGTGGAATCGTGGTCATGGTGAGCGATCTGCTCGATAAGCCGGAACGTATTCTCGACGGTTTGAATCATCTGCGTTATGCGCGGCATGAAGTCATTGTCTTCCACGTGATGGACCCGTATGAACTCGATTTCCCCTTTGACGGACAGATTAAATTCGAAGGCTTGGAAGGGTATGAACCGGTGCTTTGCCAGCCGCGCATGTTGCGCAAAGCGTACCTCGAAGCCCTGAACAAACATATTCTCGCAGTGAAGACGGCATGCGAGCGGAACAAGGTGGATTACGTGTTGTTGAACACCGCCCAACCGCTCGAAATGGCCTTGCAATCGTTCTTACAAAGCCGTGCGATGAAGAGCATCGCACGGTAAGAATTTTGACTGACTTCGTTGGGATTGAATAGCTGAATGCTTAATCCATTTTTACTGTGGTTCGCGGCGCTGGGTGCCGTGCCCATCATCATCCATATGCTGAACAAGCGCCGGTATCGTCCGGTCGTTTGGGCTGCGATGGAATTCTTGATGCAGGCCATTCAGAAGAATGCGCGCCGCCTCCAGCTTCGCGACATTATTTTGATGTTGATCCGCACCGCAGCCATCATCTGTCTCGCGTTTGCTCTCGCTCGCCCCACGGTCAACGCCCGCAGTTTCATTGGTGGAGCCAAAACGGCTGCGGTCATTCTGCTCGATAACTCCTTGTCCATGGGCTATACCACCGGAGGGACGGCTGGCGGTCGTCCGGAAACACGATTTGATGTCGCCAAGAAGCTCTCCAAGAATATTCTTGATCAACTCGAACCCGGTTCGATCTGTGCGCTCTACACCTTTAATGGTGATGTCCGCTCGCCCATCGGCGATCCGTCTCAGAACATTCAATACATCAAGCAGGAAATGGAATCCGCGGCTGTTATTTCAGACGGTTCCTCAAACATGGAAAAGGCCTTCGAAAAGGCCGCACAACTCCTCGAACGCCACGCTGAATTCAAACAAGCCAATCGCGAAATTTATGTCATCACCGATATGCAGGCGTATCCGTGGAGCGGGAAATTGGTCTCCGGCGGCTTCGGGAAATCACTCAAGGACCTCAGCGAAAAAGCCTCCGTTTATTTGGTCAACGCTGGCGACAACGCCATCGAGAACGCGGCGATCATTGAACTCGCTCCGACCGACACGCTCGCGACGGTTGACATGCCGATTACGTGTGTTGCGAAGATCAAGAATTTTGGTCAAAACGACCTCAAAGGTTTGGTCGTCGATTTCTTTGCCGATCCCGTCCCCGGCGATGAACGCCCGGCCCGTCGCTTCACCGCTGACATTCCGGCGGGTGAAGTGTCGAGCGTGAGTTTCGAATGTAAGTTTACAACCGGCGGGGATCACCGCGTCTCCTGCCGTCTCGCCGAAGACCGCCTCGCTGGCGACGGAAAACGTTATTGCAGTATTGAAGTCATCGATGAAGCCAAAGTACTCTTGGTCGATGGAAAAGATCAGCGCTCCGACGATCCAATCTTTAACGAAACCGGATTCTTGCGTTTCGCTATGTCGCCGAAAGATCCGGAGAATCCGGACAAGCAGAATCTGATTTCAACTGACGTGATCACGCATCACCGTTTGCCTGACACCAATCTGACGAACTATCAAGCGGTCGTGTTGTCCAACGTCCCGCGCATCACACAGCCCGTCGCCGCCGCACTGGAAAAACAGGTCAAGGCTGGCAACGGCGTCATGATCTTTCTTGGTGATGCCATCGATCCGACCGTTTACAATCAAGTGCTTGGCGCTGGCGGTGTGAATTTGCTCCCGGCAAAAATCGGTGCGACGTGGGGCGAAGCCGTGGCGGCGGACGCAGAAAAATATCCGCCGTCCATCGGGTATTCCACTGACAAATTGTCCCACCCGATCATGTCCGACTTTCCGAGCCAAAACTGCGTTGAACTTTTGAGCGCCGTCAAGATTTACAAAGGGTACGAACTCGACGTCTCGAAAGAAGATTCGGTTCGCGTCGTGGCCACGTTCGCCAATGGCAAGCCTGCCGCAGTCGAAAAGAAAATCGGCTCCGGTTATGTCCTTTTGTTTGCTTCACCGGCCACCACGTCCTGGAGCGATCTCCCGACTCAACCGGCCTTCGCGATCATGATGAGTCGCGCGGCCAATATGTTGACGCTCGGCAACCGACCGCCTAAGAATGTCGGCGTCGGTGCTCCGATTCACAGCCTGTTGCAACAAAGCGATCAGAAATTAATGGTCCACATCACACCTCCTTATCCTGGCATCAAAGTGGATACGAAGCCTGATGTGACGCCCGACGCGCGCGTTGTCATCGACATCAACGACACCGAACGTTCTGGATTCTACGACATTGTCATCGATCGCGATCCCAAAGTGAACATGGCCTACGCCGTCAATCCTGAGACTGAATTGGAGTCGAATTTGAACACCGTCGCACCTGAACAGATCAGGCACGATTATCCGGAGTTCCGATTTATGTACATCTCGAAAAGCGACGATTTGGCGAACAAAGTATTGCAGGAACGCAAGGGCAGCGAATTGTGGCCGTGGCTGATCGGAGCGGTCTTCTTCCTGCTGGCGTTAGAATCGTTCTTGGCGAATCGTTGGGCACCGCGCGACTAGCGACGGTTTAAGGTTGAGTTACCGTTCACCCATCTCCCCTTGGGGGAGAGGGGCCGGGGGTGAGGGGTGTCGGTGTGAAATGCAGAGTTCTGATTGCATTTTAAACGCCACCCCTCTCCCCTAACCCCTCTCC
>JBAXUS010000147.1:0-15536 GCA_037129555.1 Planctomycetota bacterium | reverse complement strand
TGGCCCTCGCGCTCGAAAACCTGCATCAAACCGACCGCCGGCGCAAAGTGTATTTCCGTATCATCGGCCGGACGCTCTCCACGCTCGAAGGCATGAAGTACGGAACGCCCGGCCACTCCGAACGCGTCAGCGGCTACTGCACCGCAATCGCCCACGAAATGAATTTAAGCGACCGCGAACTCGTTCAAGTCGCACTCGCCGGTTTGCTCCATGACATCAGCAAAATCCGCGAGCTCTCGCTGACGCCGGGCACCGACGGGGCCACGTCCGGAAACGCCAACGTCGTCACCGAAATTCTGAAAGAAATTCCCGACATTCAGGACGCGTTGTCGTTCGTGAACGCACAGTACGAAAACTTCGACGGCACCGGCTTCCCCAACCAATTGCGCGGCGACACGATTCCACTCGGCGCTCGAATTATCTCGGTCGCCAGCGCGTTTGATAAATTGATTTACCCGGGCGGAGTGCCGACGCCTACCGTAGACGGCGCGGCCGTGCGCGACGCGTTCATGTTCCTGGAGCAGCGCGGCGGATCGCTGTACGACCCAGCCGTCGTCAAATCCTTGATGGTCGCCTACCGCCACGGCGCGTTCGCTTCGCTCAAGCCCGTATCGACGCGTTTGGCAGAAACAAAAGTCGTCGAACCCGCCGACGAAAAAGAAAGTTCCACAACCGGTACCGGAACCGTCCGGCGACAAACTCTCGCAGGGCAATCTAAACTCAACACGATCCGCATGGACCGTGACGGCCAGCCGGCGTCCGAAAAAACCGCTCCCCAGCCAGGCGAGGGCGATGACGGTGCGGCCACCTCATGAGGATTCCGCGTTGATGTCCAGCCCGTTCGATTCCGCGTCCGCATCATCGGACACGCCTTCCATCCCCGCTCAGCCACCGCATCCGTGCGACGCCGCGCTGGACGCTCTTCGCTCGTGGCAATGGTCCGACCGGTTACCCGAATTCGAAACACGCTCCGGTGACGCGGATGCCGAATTGCTGCTCGGCTGGGAGCAGCTTGAACGCGGCGATGCCTTCGCCGCGCGAGCGCATTTAGAACGCGCGACGCTGGAACCACGCTGCTTGTCCTGGGCGCGAACCGGCCTTGCTGCAGCGGCATTGCGTGTGAACGAAATCGAAAAAACGCATCCCCTTCTCGACGCCATTCCACACGCTGATTTCGATTGCGACCCGATCCTCAGCGCCACCGCCGCATATATCCGGGGCTGTGCGCTCGCTCGTGTCCGAACAGACGAACGCTCGCTGCGCGAGTTCGAAGCCGCGCTGGATTTATGCCCATCCAAACATATTTTGCGCGGACGTGTGCTCGATTCGCTCGGACAGCATTTCGCGTCCCAGGGCAATTTCGCAGCAGCTCGCGACTTTTTTGCCGAGTCCCTGAAACGTCGCGAACGCATCAAAGACACAGACGGCATCGCTCTCGCGCACGGCAGCCTCGGGCGCTTGATGCTCGATTGGGGCTACCACAAAGACGCGCGCGCGCATTTCCTGAAAGACCTCGAACTCGTTCGCGGTAAAGACAAAATTGGCGAAGCGCAGATGTATAATTATCTCGGGCGCATCGATCTGCTCGAAGAACGCCTCGACGACGCAGCCGGCTGGCTCGACGAAAGCGCCCTACGCGCCGCCAACGCGGGTGCTGCCTGCATCGAAGGTTTTGCCCGAAAAGATCGCGCACTGGTGTTTCTCGCGCGCGGCGATCTCACGTCAGCCGAAGAACAATTGGACCTCGCCGCATCGCTGTTGAACTCCACCGAGGGCGCAGCCCACATCAATCGCGCCCGCGCTCTCGTTCGACGTGCCCAGGGCCGTTACGCCGAATCCGAAGAATTGCTGCGCCTCGCGCTCTCGCACTTCGACACGACCGGCGAACACGCCGAGGCCGCGCTGACACTGATCGAAGAAGCCCGGACACTCCGCGCCCGAAAAGCTCCGCCGACGGTCCTGCGTCACGCGCTGGAACGCGCACTCGACCGCGCTGAAAATTGCCGCCGAACCCGCCTGGTCCGTGAGGCCGAAGCTGAAATGCGCCGCGCCGATATGCACCAATACACGATCCACGCTTACCGCCGCGCCACCGGAAAAAACATCGAAGAAGATGACGTCTCACTCTTTGAAGGCGTACCCGAAACGGTCACGGTACTCTTTATGGATTTAAAGAATTCGACCGAGTTCGTCGTCTGCCATGATCCGCGCTGGGTGCTGATGACCCTCAACCAAATCTTCGCCGATCTCGACCGCGAAACGCGCAAATACAACGCCTCCGTTAATCAATATCTCGGCGACGGATTCATGGCTTATTTCCGAGGCGAGGACCATGCGCGCCGGGCCGTCAGCGCCGCGCTGGACTTATCGCGCGTGATCGAGATCGTCAACCGTCCGCGTGCACTGCTGAACCTGCCGCGCTTCGAAGCGCGACTCGGCATCGCGTCGGGAGAAGTCGTGCTTGGACACGTCGGCACGTTCCGGAAATTTGATTTTACCGCCGTCGGTCCGGCCACGCATCTCGCCGCGCGGTTGCAATCCGACGCCGAGATCAGCATGCCGTGCATCAGCCGCGCCACATACGAACGCGTCAGCCGCTACTTTACGTTCAAGAATCCAACCGGTCGCGATTCGAATTTAAAAGGCTTCGGCGAACAGCGCGTGTGGGATGTGGTCGGCATGATCGGTACACAAATTCTGACGAATTTGCGCCGTCGATAAACTCGTCTACTTTAATGTCTATTTCACGCCGTCGCGCACGTTCTCGACTTCCGGACTCTTACCCACATACAGAATCACACGCTCATCGCCACGCAAAAGGGTGACGTATGGCGGGATCGATTTTTGAGGATCAGCGTCAGTCACGCCAACACTAATGTCCGTAATCTTAAATCCACCCGCGACCGATTCGCCCTTCCGGAAAAGCCGCTCATCGTTGCCGGGAACTTGAATCAGCGCACCCGTTCCGCCCGCGCCGGATGGAACGACGTCAACGAGTTTGTGCATCTTAATTAATTCCAACTGCTGCTTGAGTAGATCGCGGTCAAACTCCGGCCAACTCGAATCGCGGCTGCTTGGCAGCGATTTCAAAATTAGCGAATCTTTTTCCCCGCGTAAAATTCGCAGGCACGCGAGCATCACCAAGCGCTCGCTCATGTCCTCCGGCGAACCGAGTTGAACGGACAACATACTGCGGCTGTCGCGCGTGTTCGGATCGGGTTCATTATTATTCAGGCGCACCGGTTGGATCAATTGATTGCGGAACCGTCCGCGCGCAGCGTCAGCAATTATGCTCATGGCTTCCTTCGCGTCCATGCGCGCCAACGCCGTCGCCGCCGCCTGCCGGACTTGTGTGTTGGGATCATTCACCAGCGACATCAATAGCGGAATTTGCTCCGTGCGGTTCAAGCGCCCCAACAACTCGCAGCCCATTGCGCGTTCCTGAAGCGAACCCGAACGCGCCGCACGGCAGATCAACGCCATGCCGTCGCTGCATCCCAAATAGCCCAGTGCCAGCGCTGAACGCATGCGCATCACGTCATTGCCCGCCTGCATCTGAGTGCGCAACAACGGCACCGCAGAACGAGCGCCCAATCGAGGAAAAAGCATCACCGCCGTCGTCCACACTTCGTCGTATCGCGAATCCAGCGCTGATACCATATAACCCGGCGAGCGCGGATCGTTGAGCTGTGCGAGGCCCGTCAGTCCCAGGATTTGAAATGCGGGTGTCTGCGAATCCAGCGATTGAATCAAATGCTCACGCCCCGCCGGATCGCCAAAACGAGCCAGCGCCAGCGCCGCACTTTGCTTCACAAATTCAATTTCGTTCCGGTCCACCAATTTCATATGCAGCGTATCAATCGCAGACGAATCGCCGATGGATCCGAGCGCGGCAACACACGCAGCGCGAAGCGCGAAATTCTTTTCGTTCTTCGCTTTTTCAATCAACAACGGAACTGCACGCCGCACCCGCAAATCGCCGAGCGTTTCCGCACACGCTTCACGCAATCCGCCGGTATCGCTGCCGGCCGTCGTGTTTAATCCGGTCATCAATCCGCGATCAATGTACTCATCACTCGTGCCGATGATCGCCAGCACGCGCGCGGCCATGACGCCGAGCATGCCGTTGCGGGCGACTTCTTCCACAAGCGCCGGGATCGCATCGCGCCGTTTTTCTGCCGCCGCGCGTTGAAACGCCGCTTCGCGGGCCACGATGTCGCGCGTCACCAATCCCTTGCGATACGCTTCAAGTGTGCCCAATTGCCGCTGCGCTTCCGTGGCGGCATCAGTCGGTTCGGACGACGACTTTTCGGTCGGCGCAGCATCCGCTGCCACCCTTTCTTTTGATGCGTTTTCAGGCGCTACAAATTTTGACGGATTGAACTCTTTATTGATCGGCGAATCCGCCGTGATCGGCGCGCTGTCGGCTGGATTGAAACCCGCTGCGGCAGCCGTTCCTCCAGCTGCGCCCACCACAGCCGTTGAAGCGCCTCGCGCCGTGGATGCAGTAGGATTAGCAACTGCTGGCTCCTTCGCCGCGCTGGGCGCTTTCGCTCCCGGGGCAGGATCAAAATCAGTGACGGGCGTTCGTGCTGTCGCTGACTTGCCGCTCAACGCGGGTTTCAACGCGTCCGGATTTCCCGCATTTTTCGCGCGCTGTTCCGCTTCGCGTTGAAGCTTGATGCGTGCCATTTCGCCTTCAACGCGCTCGCTGGCCGAACCTTGTTTATCAGCCGGAACAGGATGAAACGAGCCGCGATTGGGCGCTTCTTTCGTTCCAAACGGATTGTACAAATCATGAAGTTTCTGACTGTTCGTGCTGCTGAGAGCGCCAAACGACGTTCCGTCGGGCTTTTCGTCGTAAACCTGCCCGAGCTTTTTCTTGTTCATGCGGTCGTTCGTGATTTCAATCTGCGACCCTTTATCACCGATGCGTAACATCCGCGTCTCCGGCTTCGGCTCACCAAACCAACGCGATAGAATCCCGGGCTTGTCCTCTTTTCGCCCGAGCGTCACGTCATCGCCGAATTCGGCGGAGCCGCGACCGCTCATTACTTTCGCATCGTTTTCTGCACTCGAATTCTTTTTGCCACGGCCAGACGCTCCGGTGTTGGCTAATGAATTGATGGTATTGCTGGACGAAATCGAAGGCTGTCCTACTCCGCCGATTTCTGCGAGATTGGATTTCGATTTCGAGCCGCCGTCAAGCGAGAACGATTTCTCGGGGTGTTTGTCTTTGGGATTGAACGTCAATTCCGTAAATGGTGCGCTGCCCATCGCAGTGATCTTCGGGCCGCGACCGTCGTCTTTTTTCTTCTCGTTTTTCTTCTCGCTCTGCGGGCCATCTTTGAGTGCTTTTTCTGCGAGCTTTTCTTGTTTGGCGAGGTTGTCGCGCACCTTTTCGAGCGCGTCGTTGCGGACTTGCTCGGGTGATTTGTTGAGTTCTTTGTCGCGCTTCGCGGCCTTTTTTTCAGCGTCTTTTTTGGAGCCTTCTTTTGACCCCTCTTTTGAAAAGTCGGAGAGCTTGGTATTGATCGGCGGGCGCTTCACATCCGGGTCTTCTTCACAACCCGTCACGGCGCATAACACGACGGCGAGCATCGTGGTGCTCAACGGCAGACGGTGGAGGAATGGACGCATCGCGTCTCCAGTGGAACGGACTTTTAGCCCGTTCAGCCTGTGCCAAAATACGAGCGATCTTAAAACTGATGGGCTAAAAGCCCGTCCTACTGCCGTCTTTTTTTCAACGCCTCAAGCACAACGCGGTGCATCAATTCGCGCGGCGCTTTTTTACCAGTCCATAACTCGAACTGGCGCACACCTTGGCCGATGAACATCGATAAGCCTTCGATGGTCGTGCAGCCGCGCTTTTCAGCCAGCTCTAGCAATTTGGTTCGGAACGGATTATACACCGTGTCAAACACAAGTCCATCTTTAGGTATCTGGTTTTCTTCAAGTGGCGACGCGTCCACATTCGGGTGCATGCCCAGTGGCGTCGTGTTGACGATAGCGTCGATTTTTAAATGTGCGAGATCGTCGAACGAGACCGCCACTCCGCCCACTTCTTTCGCGAGCGTTTCAGCGCGTTCGCGCGTTCGGTTGAGAACGCTGACGAGTGCGCCGCGCTCTTTGACTCCCACTGCAACCGCCCGCGCCGCGCCGCCCGCGCCGATGACCAGCACATGTTTTCCCTGCAACGTTCCCAGCCCCGCTTCGAGGCTGTCGGCTGCTGCTGCTGCGTCGGTGTTGCTCCCAGCCCACGTCTTCGATCCGTCGGCGACAATCGTGATCGGATTCAGCGTGTTCATCGCCCCGATGGTTCGCACACCCGCATCCACTTCAGCGCAACACGCCACGATCGTTTCTTTGTGCGGAATGGTGACCGACACACCGTTCAACACACGCCCAAATTCACGGATGAATTCGACGGGATTGCCTTCAACTTTGAACGGTAAATATACCGCCGGAATTCCCAATTCCTCAAACGCAGTGTTGTGCATCAGCGGAGACAACGAGTGCCCAACCGGGTTGCCGATCACGGCATAAACACGCCACGAGGAATCGATCTGACGGAAGCGATACAGGCTATCAAGCTCGCGCCACGTCGGTTGCCCTGGCGCAGTGCCAGAAGCGCCTTCGCCGCGAGCGTAGGTGAACGGCGCTCCAAAATATCCCGCGAGCACTCGAGACCACAACCCCGCTTCGCCCATGCACAGCAGAATCGTTTGAGCGCCTGGATTCGCTCCATTTTTTATGGCCTGCAAAAACGAATGAGCCGCAAACGTGTCCGCGACAGTCTTCGGCATCACCGCCATCTTAACTACGTCAACATCGGGACTCGACGCGATGGACTGCCAGATCGATTGAAGTGTTTTCACATCGGGCGACGATTCGAAATCGTGGTAACTCAGAATCAATGTTGCGCCGCGCTTGTTGAATCCATCGCGCGACGTACGGGCTTCGATGTCGATAAATTTCACACCGTGATCCGCAGCGCGTTGCAAAACCCGCAACCGTTCATCATCACTGACGCCGGGACGTTTGCCGCCTTCGCTCGGATGTCGGTACGTCACCAATGCGTTCGGAGTGAACACAGCCAGCGCGCGATCCAGCGACGCATCCGTAAGATCATTGAAAAAATCGAGACGCAACTCGACGAGAAAACCCTCGCGATTTGCGAGACCGAGGAACTCGGCGTCGGACAACAACTCGCCGATCGAAGCATGGTGTGTGGCGACACAAATTACAGGCTGGGTTTTGGTCATGATAAAGTGAGTTATTCGATTCCAATCGGTTCCGCTTGGTCCATGTGCTGCATGAGAATCTTGCCGTCGCCGATGCGTCCGGTGCGGGCGTTATCAATCAGCGCGGATTCAACGCGGGTGGCGGCGCTGTCATCGCAATAAATTTCAAGCCGCGCTTTGGGCAAAAACGTCCATTCATATTCACCGCCGGAATACAATTCGAGCTGCCCTTTTTGCCGACCGTACCCGCGGACTTCAGAAATCAACACTTCGACAATCCCTTCCGCCGGAAGGCTGTTCAACAGCAGCTCCAGCTTAAAGGGTTTTACGTACGCTTTAAACTTCTTCATGACAACTCCTGGACGGACGGGTTCAACGTTTAAGGTTTAAAGTTGAACGGTCGTTAAAGACTGTACGTCGCGTCTTCCACGACGCTGATGATGTCGGCGACTTTGCGTAGTTCCTCGGCTTTTTGAGCGCATTCGCTGTTCAGAATTTCAAGCGCTCGCGCGGCTGCGTCCTGCTCGGCTTCCTTCTTGCTCTTACCTTTGCCGACCGGGAAAACACGTTTGCCGATGTGGCAGCAGACTTCGAAAATCTTGCCATGATCAGGGCCGGAGGTACCAACGACCGCGTAATGAGGCGTCACGCCGCATATTTTCTGGGCGGCGTGTTGCAGCGATGATTTGGGATTTGGGTCGCCTCCGGCTTGCGCGCAAACACGCATTTCGGGGCCTAGGATACGCAGAACAAATGCGCGCGCTGCTTCGAGACCGCTGTCCAAATACACGGCCGCAGTGACTGCCTCAAATAAATTTGCTGAGACGCTCGGCGGCAGCGGTTCGTGCAGCGGAAGGCCTTTGCCAAAACGACCAACATCACGCAGCCCGATTAATTCAGCGGCCCGCGCCAAGCCTGTGGTGCTGACGACGCAGGATTTGACTTTCGTCAAATCGCCTTCGTTCCAGTCCGGGTGCCATTCATAAAGCGCTTGAGCGACGCACAGATTGACCACCGAATCGCCGAGGAATTCCATGCGTTCGTTATCGCTGTTTGCGTGAGCCGTACTGGATGGATGTGTAAGTGCCCGTTCGAGCAGGCTGGGATTGTTGAAGAGATAGCCGATGCGGTCCTGCAACTTCAAAAAACTGGTGTCCGATATCGGCTTTTCGGAGCGGAGAAGAATTGTAGTGGCCATCGATCTTTCTTGGAGAACAGGCGCAAAGAGGCGGGCGTAAAATCCGTCAGCCTCTTTGCGCGTATTCTCTTAAAAGGGGACAACAAAAACGCTGGCACGGTCGCGCCAGCATCAACTCACTGCCGTTACACTATCTTAAAAAAATGGATGCGTCAAGAGTCAACGTTCCACGCCTTCAAAATGTATCGCGCACGTGTGGCGACGATCGTGTGTCCGCACATCACTCTTTCTTGATCACGTAATTCGGATCTTTCGCTTTTCGAATCTTCGCCAGCTTTTCGTATTCGGACGGATCGTCTTTATACAAGCGGTCTAAATTCGCGTCGCTCAATTCCGCTTCGGTCGGCTCTTTGACACCTTCTGGCGTTGCTGGGACAGGTGTCGTTCCATCAGCGGGTTTAACTGCCGACGGATTCTTCAACCGTTCGTGGCGTTCCTGTGTTTCCAGGTTATCAACCTTGACCCGGATCGCGCGCAATTCTTTGTCGATGCTCAACTTCTTGTCGCGAGCCAATTCAATCTGCTCTTTGAATCCGGCGACCGTCTGATTTGAATCGACGATTTCGTTGAAGAGTTGATTCGCTTCCGTCAGTTTCGAATCCGCTTCTTTCAAATCTGCCAACGCGGCGCTGGATGATTTTTCTTTGGCTTCTTTATACAGCGCTTCGGCCTTCAATGCTTTTTCCGCGAGAGCTTTTGCGTCCCCGCTCAGCCGGTCCAGCGGTGCTTTGACGACAGGAATGGGTTTCGGTCGCAGCACGAGATACGCACCCACGACGACGATTCCCAGCAACAATAATCCGCAGATCACAAACGCGATGGTCTTGGCTTTGTCTGGTTTGGGCGGAGCCTTAGACGACGCGACTGAATCCCCTGGGCTGCGCTTCGCGGGCGATACCGGAGCCCGGCGGGTCGGTTTCGCGGCAGTGCTGGCCTTGGCGCTGGACTCAGTCGGAGCGACTGGAGTTGCGGGTGCGTCGACCGCCGGTGCCGCAATAGGCGCGACTTCTGCGACCGTCGCTACCACCTTGACTTCAGCAACAGGGCTGATCGCTGGAGTTTCAGCGGGTGCTGCTGCTTCGGTCGGAACCTTTGGTTCGGACGATTGAGTCACGGCAGATTCATTTTCGGTTGACGGATTCACGTTCTCATTCCTCTGATTGCCGCGCGCGCTTCCACCAGCATGACCCGTGCTACCGACTCTAATTTAGTTCCACCGCCGTTTACGTCAAACGGCGGCTCGTTGTGTGCTCGATAGTTGGATAACCCAGTCGCACGACGTTCGACGGGCATCTTTCAATAGTTTTACGACATGTTAGCAGATCAACTTACTTGCCCCGCTTCTTGGGCGCAGGTTTCTTTTTGCGCTTTCCGCTGTCGTCTTCGTCTTCGTCTTCGTCTTCGTCTTCGTCTTCGTCATCATCGTCATCGTCATCGTCGTCTTCGTCATCGTCGTCTTCGTCATCGTCATCGTCATCGTCGTCATCGTCATCGTCGTCATCGTCATCGTCATCGTCATCGTCGTCATCGTCGTCATCGTCATCGTCATCGTCATCATCGTCATCATCATCATCTTCATCTTCATCTTCATCTTCGCCGTCTAAATCTTCGTCCTCTTCATCGTCCTCGTCGTCTTCCTCTTCGTCGTCGTCGAGATCGTCATCATCATCGTCGTCAAAATCGTCGTCGTCGAGGTCTTCTTCTTCATCGTCATCGTCGTCTTCATCGTCGTCGAATTCTTCTTCTTCTTCTTCTTCATCATCGTCATCATCATCGTCGTCGTCGAGATCATCGTCGTCATCCAATTCATCATCATCGTCGAGATCATCGTCATCGTCGTCATCCTTGGGCTTGCGGGCAAGCTTTTCCAAGTCAACTTCGCGGAGAAAACCGGGCATGGCACGCGGTTCGGAACGGCGGGTGGTGCTGGCTGCAATAGTCATCGAATTGATACCTCCTAGCGGTTCTAACTTTTTACGGTGGAACGATGGAAACGAAATACGAGACGCGCGCGATTCTTGCAACAACAAAAATGATGCGCCGCCCGACATTCTTCGCCGTTCTTCCACACCGGGTTTGCATCACGCTGCTTTCGTTCTTGCAAACTAATAGCTTTAAATCATTTACAAAGTGTCATTCGGACTCAATACGCACAACGGATCAAATCGCACGTCACGTCTACTTAAACTATTTTTTCGTCCAATGCGGCAGAACTGGCTCATTTCAAGAATCGCCATTCACACGAACCCAATTCACATTTAACGGTCATCGTGTCGGCTTCCCTCCGCTCGCTTGACTCGGATGCGTACCCTGCCGCCACCACATTAATGGCTCCAGCAAGTTGCACACGAATTGCCGCAGCAACTTTTCGTCGTGTTTCGCGCGCAAGGTCAGACCAAACGTGAACGTCTGAGCGTTCAACACGCGCACGTCTTTCGTCTCTGGAATACCGCGCAGCGCCCGGTCCGCGTCCTTCAAATCCCAATCGTGGAGCTTCAACACCAACCGGCCCTCATCGTTTTCAATCCCAATATAAGGAACGAACGCGATTTGAGCCATACGCCGCACTTTCGCTTCTTCGAACATACGGTCCACCGATGCCGGCGGAGGTCCAAAGCGGTCCAGCAATTCAGTCTTCAGCGCATCGATCACGCCGCCGTTCTTCGCGTCGTCCAAGCGACGATACAGCTCCAAAATCGCGCGCTCGTCCTGCACATAATCGTCCGGAATAAACGCCGCGCCACGCAGTTGAACGGTGACTTCAATCGGGTCAGGAACCTTCTCGCCACGCAATGCCTGGACGGTTGAATTCAGCAGCTTGCAATACAGGTCGTACCCGATCTCAGCAATCTCGCCGCTCTGCTGACTCCCCAATACATTCCCTGCGCCGCGAATTTCAAGGTCCTTCAACGCCAACTGAAAGCCCGCGCCCAAGTCATCAAATTCTTCCAGCGCCCGCAGACGCCGCAATCCTTCCGACGTCAACGCACTGTTCTCGGGCAGCAGAAGATAACAATACGCCTGAATCCCGCCGCGCCCAACGCGACCGCGCAATTGATGCAATTCCGCGAGGCCAAATCGGTCCGCTTCATGAATGATGATCGTGTTCGCGGACGGAATATCGAGGCCGGATTCGATGATCGTGGTGCTGACCAGCACATCCACCTTTCCCTGCACAAAACTACTCATGACTTCTTCGAGATCGTCCGGGTCCATCTGTCCGTGTCCGACGGAAAACGTCGCTTCCGGGACGAGTTTGGCGAGGCGGTCGCGGAATACTTCGATGTCGCGGACGCGAGGATGAACGACGAAGATTTGTCCGCCGCGCGAGATTTCACGCAGCATCGCGCGACGCAGTAAATCATCGCTGACACGCGCGACTTTCGTCGTCACCGCCAACCGGTTGCGCGGCGGCGTCGTGAGATTCGAAATGTCGCGCAGTCCCAACATGGCCATGTGCAGCGTGCGCGGAATCGGTGTGGCCGTGAGCGTCAGGACGTCCACGGATTTGCGCAGCCGCTTGAAGAATTCTTTGTGCTCAACACCAAAGCGCTGCTCTTCGTCTATGATCGCGAGGCCGAGGTCCTTAAAGCGGATGTCCTTCTGCAAGAGCCGGTGTGTGCCGATGATCACATCAACGCGCCCGAGCGCCAGCTTTTCAAGTATAGCTTTCGCCTGTTTGGCCGACCGGAAACGCGACAGAGTCGCGACCTGGAACGGAAATCCCGCGAAGCGCTCCGTGAACGTTTTCCCGTGCTGTTCGGCAAGCAACGTGGTCGGCACTAGAATTGCGACCTGCTTCCCGGCTCCCGTGGCTTTGAATGCCGCGCGCAACGCGACTTCTGTTTTGCCAAATCCCACGTCGCCACAGATCAGCCGATCCATCGGCCACGTGCCTTCCATGTCGCCCTTGACGGCGGCAATCGCCGTATCCTGGTCCGGCGTTTCTTCATACGGAAACGCTTTTTCAAAATCGTCCTGCCATTCGCCATCCGGCGGATAGACGATGCCGGGCAGGCTTTTGCGAGCGGCTTGGACGCCAAGCAAATCTTCAGCGATGTCGCGGATCGCTTTTTCAGCGCGATCCTTCTTTCGCTGCCAGACTTTGCTGCCCAGCGTGGACAACTCCAGATTCGCGTGGCCGCCGATGTACTTTCCAACCCAGCCGATGTGCGCGGCGGGGACGTACAGTTTCACATCGTTGTTAAACAGCAGCGTCAAATAATCTTCGGTGCGCCCGCTTTTTTCGAGCCTCGCAATGCCCAGATACCGGGCGATGCCGTGCGCTTGATGGACGACGTAATCGCCCAGTTGAAGATCGACAAGATGTTGCACCGCGACCGTGCCCGGCATCTGCTTGCGCTTGTGTTGCTGGGACAACCCGGCGTGTTGTTTGGACGTGCCTAGAATTTCGCGGTCGCTGATGCACGCGAATCCGGCTGAGCGCAAATCAAATCCCTGCGCGAGTTTTCCGTTCGTCAATTGCACCGACGAAACGGGTGTGATCTTGCTTTCATCAAAGAGCGTTTGAAGCCGGTGCTTGTGCCCGCCCGTTTCGCAGAAAACCACGACGCGTTCGCGTTCAGCCGCGATCTTCTTCCACGCGTCGGCGTGCTCCGGAATGTCGCCTTCGAGGCGTTGCAACGTCTTGCATTCGACGTGAAATTCACGCGCATCATCAGCCAAGTGCGCAAACGTTTCGAGTGCGCTGTCCGCCGGTTTTTCCGGATCAGGTTCGCCGTCACTCGCTTCGGCATCCTCTGCTTTTTTCTTGCCGCCATCCCATTCGCCGACCAATTGCAGCGTGTCGAAGCGCTTCAAACACGTGTTCAACAACTCGCCGATTTCAAAGCAAATCGAATTGCCGGAAATCAACGACGCTTGGTACAGGTCCGCGCGTTGCCTCAATTTTCCCGGTTCTTCGAAGACGATCAACGAACCATCCGGCAGATGATCGAACAGCGAATACGGCCCCGCGCCTGCCCCCGGCGAAAACAATTTGCGCAGAACGTTCGGCGACGCATCCGCGAATTCGATGCACTCAACTTCCTCTTCCGAGCGCTGCGAAATTGGATCGAACGGCTTGATGCTTTCAATCGTCTCGCCGAAGAAATCAACGCGATACGGCGTGTCGGATGTGTACGGAAAAATATCGAGGATGCCGCCACGCAACGCGTATTCGCCGCGCACTTCGACCTGTCCGACGCGGTCATAACCGGATTCAGCGAGCAGTCGTCCGAGCTTGATCGGATCGTGCTCGTCACCCGAGCGCAGCACAATTTTCCGCCCGGTGTCCGCCGGCGATTCGCACGGTTGTTGCAACGCCGCGATGGGTGCGAGCAGCACGAAGCATTGTGGCGGAGCGTTGCGACCTTCTTTAATTTCGCTGAGCCGCTCAGTGGCTTTGCGCCGTCCGGCCAATGTCATGCCTTCAGGCCGATCGGACTCGGTCGGCAACACGTCCCACGCCGGGAAGAGCGCTGTTTCGAGCCGCAAGCCGGTCTTCAGATGTTCCGGCATCGAATCCGTAGCGGGACGTTCAACATCCGCCCACTTCTCGTCGTTATTCAGATTCTTGAGATACCGCTCCTCGTCCGTGAGCGGCTTGGCGCGAGGCTTCAACGCGGCTTGAACGGCTTCTTCACACGCCAAAAAAGCACGCATGTCGGCGACCGTATCGAGCGCCGTTTCCGGTCCGTCCACGACAATCAATACGATTCGGGTGCGATGCGTTTTTTCTTTAGACTTGCGCCCCGCATTCTCGCGCGACAGCCCGATGGATGCTGCGGCCAGCGAGCGCGACGACCCAATCAGCCCGTGCACGACCGCATGCGTACGGCTTGCGCCTGCGCTAAGAAAAGGAGCGAGCGCCGGGAGGCGCATCATCGATTCGAACGGTGAAACAAAAGGCATTGCGTTCCCAACCACGAGCCGCGACGACATATAAGGAGCGCGAAGGATAATTGAATTTTGAAAATGTGATAATCAAAATGAGCGCAAGTGCCGAATCGGGCGGCGAGTTGCCACGTGTGACAACACCTCGAAGACGTCTCGATTTATTTCGTCGCCGGAGCTGCCGGTTTGCGTGCGGTGACTTGCACGTGGCTCGCGCGTCCCATCGCCGACGGGATCCGGCACAGCTTTTTCTCCAGCGCCAGCAGCCGCTCCGCCGTCTCGTCGTTCTCGAAAAGGGCTTCGAGTTTCTTGAACGGGAGGACCGTTTTTCCGTACATATCGAGTACTTCGAATCCAGCGTTTTCAAACAGCGTTCGCAGTCGCTCGGGCGTGAACGTGTGGACCGGGAAGCGTTCGTCTTCCTCGCGCGCCAGCCACTCCATGTCGCCGGTTTTCAAAAGAGTCTCGAGCCCGTCTACGTCGCTTTTCTCAACGTAATGATCGATCGCCGCAAGCGTCTGATCTAGCGACGCAATGAGCACTCCGCCCGGGCGCAAAATCTTCATGATTTCTTTCAACGCCTTCGCCGGATGTTCGGCGAATGACAGCGGATCGCCCTGTGCAATGGCCAGCGCGAAATGGTTGCGCGGCAGCTCGCTCAAATCCATGATGTCGGCTTTGAGAAACGAGACGCGAGCCTCCACGCCCAGCGCCGCCGCTTTCTGACGACACACTTCCAGCATCCCGCGCGACAGATCGCTCAGCGCGACTGAGTAGCCCGACTTCGCCAGCCGGAAACCATACTTCCCCGTGCCGCAACCCAAGTCCACCACTGGTGCGCGCAGGTCGCTCGGAATGTGTGGCTTGATCCCGGCCCAGGCAATATCGAAGAGCCGGTCCCAACGCGAATTGGCGTAGACATCGTCGTATCGATGCGCGACCCGGTCGTGATACGCTTCGTTTGCTTCAAGGGCCGTTCGCGGTTTGGCCACGCGGGATACTCCTAAAAATGGATGAAAAAATCGTGCAGGAAAATAGCACGAAGACGGGTGGGGAACAAGCAGGCTTGTGCCTCAACATGTCTCACGAGAGGAGTAACGATGTTGCAAGATATGATATAATATAGGTATCGAACCTCTCTACATACAACGATTTTGACCGCCATTTATCAAAACGATATTTTAAGTCCTATATGTGTA
>JBAXUS010000146.1:0-15763 GCA_037129555.1 Planctomycetota bacterium | reverse complement strand
ACACGCGCGAGAAATCCACGTCGGTGACGTGGAGCACATTCGCATTTTAACTCAGCTTATTTCTTCGAATTCGTCGCCAAAGGCTTGGGGATCATCGACGATGGCGGGCAACACGTTCGAAGGCGGGTTGACGGGTGTGAGGCGCATGTTCTGGCTCGTGTCGTCCTCACGTTCAACTTTCGAAATTCTGGCGCGTTTAGACGTATCGACGACGGTGGGTTCGCTGTCGAGCGCGGCGAGCATCGCGTCCACTTCAGGCTTGGCTGAATGGCCGGGCGCGACAGGCGGTTTGGCCAAACAGGTTTTGCACGCCATCTTATTATTGATCAGATGTGCGACGCCGGTGGTTTTGTCGTCCTCGGAAATCTTCGTTCCGCAGTAGCTGCAATAGGTCGGTTCGTAGCGCGTGTGCGTGCCGCTGGGGAGCGGCGGTTCGGGCGGAAGCGGCAGGCCCATTTCGTACAGCGCGGCCAAGAGCGGATCGGGGTCCTGTTTGATTTCGATTTCGGATTCTGCTTTGCGTTCGGCTTCGACGGCTTTCATATGGGCCAGCGTTGGCGATTGGACTGCTTTGCTGACGGACGAGCCTTCATCGTTGACTTTCACGATCGGCATGTTGTCATCACTGGAGACCGCGAGAATGCGTTCGCCGGGTTCGGAGAGGTACAATTCAATTTCGGTATCGCCGAGAACGATGCGGTCGAATTCGATCAACTCCATTTCGTTTTCAGCTTCGAGTCGATTGCCGTTGACGAAGGTGCCGTTGGTGCTGCCGAAATCGACGATGACACAGCCTGAATCGGTAGCGGTGATTTTACAGTGACGGCGAGAAAGCTTGGCGTCGTTGAGGGGCAAATCGACATCGCGGTTGCGACCGAGGACGATGGCCTTGCCTTCCGGCAGGCTCATGTTCTTCCCAGCGTACATGCCGCTTCTGAAAATCAGCTTCGCCACAGTGACTGCGCTCTCCGCCGGTTGCGCTATTCGAACTCCGCTAAAGTATCTCTGATTTTCGGCGAATTCAAGGGAATCGAGATGCTATTACTGCGAATCGTCACGAACATGTGCATGTTATTTCAACATACCTGCGCCTGTTTCAGCAGCGAGAAGTCAAATCGAATGAGTTGTATTTTTGAATATTCCGCGTATTGTCCCGTAGTTTAGTAGCGGTAACGCGTTTTGTTTTAACGTGCGCCACTGCCGATTTGTGAGAACCTTTTGAAGAAGAAGAAAGGAGGCCTCCGATGGTTTCAATAGCCGCAGTTTTAAATCGCATCCCTGCGCGGTGCGAAACCGGCACCCCCAAACGTCGCAAGTGATGGAGTAGTTTAGAAATCGGATGGTCATCCGATTCAACTTGAACCTTCTAAAAGGAGAGCATGCTCGTGCGTCAAATTTTCATTATCGCAACACTGTGTTTTACCGCTGTAACCGGATGGGTTCGTGCAGAAGAGTTGGAAGCGCCCGCCGGAGCCAAGAGCCGTCATTTTCAATTCAGTTACACCGCCACGATTGAGGCCGTTCCCGAAGGCGCGAAGAGCGTCGATCTGTGGATTCCGGTGCCTCAGGACAGCGTTCATCAAACAATCACGAATGTAAAATTCAACACGCCGACCGCGCCCGAAGTCGCTGTCGAGCCGGAGTTGAACAATAAGATGGCGCATTGGAAACTCGATGCGAAGGATGCCAAAGGTCTGTCGGTTACGATGACGATTGAGTGCGTCCGCAAGGAAGTATCCGCGCAGAATATTGACAAGGCACTTGAGTTGACGGCTGATGAACGTGCGGCGCAATCAAAGTGGCTGCGTGCGAATCAGCTCGTGTTGGTCGGTGGCAATTTCGGGCCGACTGCTGACGCTGCGATTGAAGGTGCGACCAAGCCGCAAGACATTGCGAAGGCCGCGTACGATTTCACGGTCAGTACGATGAAGTATGACAAGCCGAAAGACAAGCTGGGCTGGGGCAACGGTAGCACGCAATGGGCCTGCGATTCCAAGTTCGGTAACTGCACTGATTTTCACGCCATGATCATGTCGATCGGGCGGACGAAGGGCATTCCCGTGAAGTTCGAGATGGGCTTCTCGGTCCCGACGCTTGATGCAGCGAAACCTGAAACGAAAGCCGGCCCGGTCGGCGGTTATCATTGCTGGGCGAAGTACTATTTGGGCGGAATTGGCTGGGTGCCGGTCGATGCATCGGAAGCTCAGAAGAACCCGGCGATGGCCCCGTATTACTTCGGAAATTTGACGGCGGATCGATTTCAAATCAGCAACGGTCGCGACGTGAATCTCGTCCCGAAGCAAGCTGAAGCGGCGCTCAATTACTTCGTGTATCCGTACGCGGAAGCTGACGGCAAGAAGTTCCCGGTGGCGAAGAAATTTGAGTATAAAGATTTGAACTAGCGATTAGGTTGGGATGACATAAAAACGTGTGCGAATCAGCGCGTCGCTTTGGCGCGCTGATTTTTTGTGTATTGAAATGCAAGCGTGAAAACGTGGTGTACGTCACACGATCAACTAAAGTAGAGCCGAATTTTATTCGGCTAAATCATATATAGACGAGCCGAATAAAATTCGGCTCTACTTGAATCATCAAGGAATCCCAGCATGAACAAATTTATGTCGCTCGCCGTCGTCCTTGTCCTGGGGTTGTGCGCTCCGGTGTTCGCTCAATATGAAGGCTGGCAGCACTCGGGATCGATCTTCATTTTAACGACACCTGAAGGTGCAAACCTGCCGGCGAACGTGAGCGAAAAGGATTTTCCTCTACTGGTTCGGCTCAATAAAGATTGGTTCGATTTCAAGCAGGCGAAAGCGATGGGCGAGGATATACGCTTTTCGTCGGGCGGAAACGCGCTGGCATATCAGATCGATGAATGGGACGCAGCGAAAGGCTCCGCGAGCATGTGGGTGCGCATTCCGGAGATCAAGGGCAATGCGCGCCAGGAGATCAAACTGCATTGGGGCAAGGCGGACGCGGCGAGCGAGTCGAACGCGAAAGCCGTCTTCAATGCATCGAACGGATTTGTGAGTGTCTGGCATTTAGGCGAGACAGTGGCCGATGAAGTTGGGACGCTGGAATCGAAGGATATGGGGACGACACCGGTTGCCGGGATGATCGGAACAGCGCGACATTTTCCGGGCAAAAAGGGTGTGTTCTGCGGCGACAAAATTACGAACTATCCCTCGGGGGCGAGTGCGCACACGACGGAGACGTGGTTCCGGGCGGAGGTGCCCAACACGACGATCATCGGCTGGGGCAATGAAGGTGGAAATCGCGGCAGCAAAATTCGGATGCAGTTGCGCAGCCCTGCGCACATCCATGTAGACAGCGATTTCTCGGACATTGATGCCCCACAGCGGTTGCCGTTGGGCGAGTGGATTCATGTGGTCCACACGTTTGGAAACGGGCCGCGACGGATGTACATCAACGGTGCGTTGGCGGCTGAAGCGACGACGCTGTTGAACATCAAATCACCGATGCGATTTTGGTTGGGCGGTTGGTACAACAATTACGATTTCATCGGCGACTTGGACGAAGTGCGCATTTCGAGCGTGGCGCGTTCGGCGGAGTGGGCGAAGTTGCTGTACGAAAATCAGAAGCCGTTGCAGACGGTCGTCGGGCCGGTCGTGCAGACGGGCGACGCGTTCGCTGTGTCGGCAGCGACAGCAACGGTGCTCGAAGGTCAGAGCGCGACGTTCACGCTTCAAGCGGGTGGCGCTCAAAAAGTATTTTGGATTTTGAAACGCGACGGGCAGGAAACGGTCGTTGCGGTGGACCGGTTTGCGTACACGGTTGATGCTGGGCGCGTGACGGGCGACGCGACCGCGACGTTGCAAGTTAAGGCTGTTTATCCGAACAACGTGAAGACGAAGGACATCGCGATCACGATCAAAGAGGACATCCAGGAGCCGGTGTTTACGCTGAGCGCTCCGGCGACGTGGGACGGGCGCACGGCGATTGAGGTCGTGCCGCAGATTACGAATCTCGCCGCGATGAAAGCGAAGAACACTGGCGATGTAAAGACGGTGTGGAGCGTCGGACCTTTTGCCGTCATCAAAGAAATCGCACCGGGAAAATTGATTTTGAAACGCGCTCAGAACAGCGGGACGTTGACCGTGACCGCGACGTTGAGCAATGGCGGCGCGCCGGTGACTCAGAGTGTGACGATTGCCGTGACGGAGCCGAAGAGCGACACGTGGGTCGCACGCGTCCCGGCGAAAGATGAGAAGCCGGTCGAAGGCCAATTCTATTCGCGCGACGATTCAAACGAAGGGACGCTGTTTTATAATGGTTCGCTCGGTGAAAATTCGGACGAGGTTTTTCTGAAACTGTATGCCGACGATAAAATGATCAAGACTGAGACGGCAAAGGTGGGCGCGGATAAATCGTTTGTGCTTTCGACGAATTTAAAGCCCGGCTTGATCAAATATAAAGTCGAATTTGGCGTGAAGACAGGCGGCGTGGAGAAGGTCGTTGAGACGATCGGAAATCTGGTGTGCGGCGACGCGTACATTATTGATGGGCAGTCGAACGGTTTGGCGACGGACACGCATGAGAAATCGCCGCCTGAGACGAGCGAATGGATTCGCAGTTATGGCCGACCGAACGCGAATCAAAAAGGTGATCAGGGGAACCTGTGGTGCTATCCGGTGTGGAAGGCTCAGAAGGGCGAGAAGGCCGAGCTCGGATGGTGGGGTATGGAATTGGCGAAGCGCTTGGTCGAGAGCCAAAAGATTCCGATTTTTATCATCAACGCAGCGGCGGGTGGAACACGCATTGACCAGCATCAGCGCAGCGTGACGGAGCCGACGGATTTGACGACGCTTTATGGCAAGATGTTGTGGCGCGTCCAACAGGCGAAATTGACACACGGCATCCGCGCGATTCTGTGGCATCAAGGCGAAAACGATCAAGGTTCGGACGGCCCGACGGGCGGTTATGGCTGGCAGTCGTATCATTCATTGTTCGTTGAAATGTCCGCTGGATGGAAGCAGGATTTTCCGAATGTGAAACAGTACTACGTGTTCCAAATCTGGCCGAACTCGTGCAGTATGGGCGGAGGATTTGGGTCGGGCGACATGCTGCGCGAAAAGCAGCGCACGCTGTCGTCGCTGTATTCAAATCTGAGCGTGATGTCCACGCTGGGCGTGAATCCGCCCGGCCCGTGCCATTATCCGCTGGCTGGATGGAGTGAATTCGCGAAGCTGATCCAGCCGCTAATCGAGCGCGATCATTACGGCAAAGTCCCCGCCACATCGATCACGTCGCCCAACCTGCGCAAGGCGTCGTTTGGTGCCGGGGCGAAGGATAGCATCGTCCTGGAATTCGACCAACCGGTGGTGTGGACGGAAGCACTGGTCACTCAGTTTTATCTGGACGGCCAAAAAGGATTCGTCGCGTCGGGCAGTGTTGCCGGCAATGTGTTGACGCTGAAATTAAAAGAAGCAACGACGGCGAAGAAGATCACGTATCTGAAAGAAATTGCGTGGAACCAGAAGACGCTGTTGAACGGCGCGAACGGACTCGCGGCGCTGACGTTTTGTGATGTGGGGATTGATGAGGCGGGAAAGTGAGCAAATGGTGCTACGCTGATCTTTTACCCAGGGTAGCCGCGAGTGCGCGGCAACCCTGGGCTTTGCTACAAAACGTCTTCGGCGTATAGGCGTTATCCTTTAGGCGTGGATCAATGTTGCGCGTTTAGCACCTCATCATTTCCTAAACACCAAATTCCCAATCACGATTTGCAGCGGGGCTCCGTCCACGACTTGGTTCGTGACGGCGTTGAGCGACAGGGTGAATTTGGCGGTTTGGGCGGCGACGGTTCCTCGGACGATTTTGAAAGTTACTCGGAACGAGTCGCGACCCGTTCTGCCTGAGCCGCGAGAGCTCAGGAAAAACACTTGGGTGTAGCCGGCGATGTCGACAATGGTGTCAACGAATCCGGGATCGAAATCGGCGGGGATGGCCAGGGTGCCGGTCATCGTCAATTTGCCGGTTCGTGAAATGGTGAATTTGGTTTGCGTCAATTGGCGCAGGACCGGGGCGTCGCCGAAGCCGGGGTTGTCGGTGGGATCGTTGGGGTTGCTGCCGTCGGCGATTTCAATGGTGTCGCTGTAGCCGTCTCCGTCGGTGTCGATTTCGCCGGGAAGAACTCCGATGCCGGTGTTGGATGCGTTGACGGTGACTTGAACCGATGACGTGGCGGTCTGGTTGGATAGATCGGTGGCTGTCACGGTCGCGGTGAAGGTGCTCGCGCTGGTATACGTGTGCGTGGGCGAAGCGCCGCTTCCGGATGATCCGTCTCCGAAATTCCAGGTAAAGGTGATCGTGCTGGCTCCGCTCGCGGCAGCGCTGAATTGTACGGATTGATTGATCGTGGCCGGGTTGGGCGTGGCGTTGGCAGCGCTGGTGAAAATGGGTGCGTTGCTGATGGTCAACGTGTGAGTACTATCGGAGCTTGTCAGGAAATTCGCGGTAGCGTTGTACGTGGCCACGATGGTGTAAGTGCCTTGTGCGAGATTCGCCGGGAGCGCGTACGTGACGCTGGCCGCTCCGGTCGAGACGGTGCTGGATGTCACGGCGGTGCCGACGTTGGTGTTGCCGCTTTTGATTTGGAATGTGACGGTGCCTTCGTTGACGGTATTGGACGCTGTGACGGTTGCGTTGAGAGTCACATTTTGTGCGGATGATGAGAACGGTGCTGCGGCGTTGGAGGCGGTCGTCGTCGTGGTCAGCGGGCCTCCATTGTTGATCGTGACGGTGACTTTGGCAGTGTAAATGTCGAATTCAGACGTGCCATCGGGATTGTCGCCGGTGCTGTTTGAGTTGTCTGGCCAGGCGGGATAAAATTTGCCGCCGTGATACGCAATGCCGATGTAGTCACCGAATTCATTGCCGGTGTCGCTTTGCAATTTCGCATTCGTTGATCCCGCCGAGATGCGCACATTTGTGGCGAAGGTGACTCCGCCATCGGTGGTGACTGCGGCGTAAACTTGAGCGTCCGTATTGGCTGCGCTGTCGCGATCATTCTGGCCGCTGCCCGAATCGTTGCGGCAATCCATCCAGGCAATAGCGACGGCCCCGGTCGTCGGATCGAGCGCGATCTTTGGAAAGAATTGCGAGCGGGTTGTCGCGTCGTCATTGATTCGAACAGCGGAACTCCACGTTGAACCGAAATTATCGGAGTAGCGGAACATGATGTTGGTGTCGTTGCTTTCGTCCGGCGATTCGTCCGTATAGACGGCGTAAGTGCGACCGCGGAACGGGCCGTTAGTGGTGTCGATAGCGAGACCCAATTCAGAATCGATGGAGCGATTGGGTTGGGGTGTGATGTTGTCGAAACCGCCGACATTGGTCGCTGAGAGCGTGACGAGATTCGAAAACGTTCCGCCAAGGCCGACGGTGTTGACGCTGCATTTAATGGTGTCGGGACCGTTCCCGCTGCCGGTGTTTTGGAAACCGACGACGACTTGTCCCGCCGGGCCAATAGCAATGTCGCCGAAGCCCAGGCCGTTTGTATTCGGCACGGTAATCACGGAGCCGAACGAACCGAACGTTCCTAGCGCGGTCGTGGCCATGCCTTGAGCAACTTGATTGCCGTTCGTGTCGGTATAGAGAACCCAGACGGTGCTGGAACCGGCCGTAGAACCGGGACCGGAGACGATGGTGGGCTGGTCCGAATCCGTGGATAACGTGGCGACTTTGGTAAACGTCACGCCGCTGTCGGTACTGGAATAAACGATGGTGCCCGGCTTTGCGGCGTTGGTCAAATAGCACAGGAACAGTGTGCCGAATTTATCGAAGCAGACCGTCGGATCGCAGCAGGCGGCTTCGAGGTTGTCGGCTCCGGTGGCGATGTTTCCTGCGGTCCACGTTTGGCCGCCATTTGTGCTGTATGAACGGAACAGCCCCGTTGTGCTGCTGTTGGAGAAGATGACTAATTTCTGAGTATCTGTGGGATTGATGGCGATGGCCGTTTCGGCCTGATAGCCGGACAGTTTGCTCACGTTGACGTTGGAGCCGACGCTCATGCTTGCCGAAGTGCGCGACGAGGCTCGCCGGGTACCACAGGCCACGCAACCGGCTTCGCCATCTTCATCAGCCGCCATGACGGAACTGAACGCGAATGATGCGAACATCACGACCGCAAACAGACGTTTTGACATGAACATAATGGGCTCCAAAAACTGGGGTTCAATAGTGTGAAAACCTACGATAGCTGACCTGCTTTTCATTATTTTTCGAAAGCAGGTCTAATCGGAATCGAGTCAAAAAGAAAGTGAAAACGAGTAGCATTGTTGAACGAATGTGCGCGTATCACCCGCAAATGAACTTCACCTGCTCCACGATGTTCGCCAGGATGTCGCGATCCGAATCCGGGCGTTTCGGTGACTTGGGATGCGTGTGATCGCAGCCGATCCAGCCGCGCAGTTTCAGGAACATCGCGGCATCGTGTTTGTAAGCAGGGACGGGCCCGCGGAAGGCGAGGAATCCGAGGTACTGGAGCAGATCATTGAGTTCGTAAAACGCCGGATCGCCTGCGAGCCACGCGGCATCGCGTTTCGCGAAGACATCAGGTGCGAATGTCGAGAGGCCGAGTAGGTAATCGCTGCCGTACATGACCATGTCAATCGCCAGATCGTTGCCGGTGAAGACGCGGAAATCCGGGCGCGTCGCGTCGCGCAAAAGAATGCGCTGCCATTCGAGTTCGCGACTCAGCGACGAATGCTTTGCGCCGATGCATTGCTTCACGCCCATCAGTCCGCGATAGACGTCGAGCGAATAGATTTTACCGAACGGGGCGAACATCGTACCGAGTTCAAAACCGACGAATCGATCCGAGACGGTGCCGAGTTTTTCATAGGCTGATACAACCGCGTCATCGCTCTGTTGAGTGAGTCCGTAGCTCTGGAAAATCGTGGGTGTGCCGCCGTGTTGCTGGATCAGCTCCATCTGCCGCGCATAGGCATCGAAGTCAAACGCCGCACCGGGTTGGTCGCCGACGAACGCGCCTGCGACGTAGCTTCGGCCACCACACTCGGCTTGCGTGATCTCCAACGCTCGGCGCTTTGTGGCGTCATCAATTAGATTGCCGTAACCGGTGTCCATGTTCACGGCTGGACCCAGTCCGGCTGCGACCGTGCGGCGTGTGTGCGCCGTAAAGCCGTCCCAATCCACGTCGCCCGTCGAAAGAAACGGGAGTAAGATGGCGGAGAAGCCCTCGATCTTTCGCCGAGGGCGCAGCATGCTAATAGGGTTGAGCACCGTCGAGTTGATCATTCATTCAATCCGTCGTGATGAAATAGTCACAACCACTCAGTCTGATTCAGATCGTTGAGTAACCTATTTCTGACTACGACCGCTGATCGTTCCCAAGTTTGTGTTACTATTACTTAAAGAGAAATCAACCGGCGTGACTGTTTGGAACGGCGCTCCATCAACCAGCATGGCGACTTGGATTTTGCGTGGAGCCACTTTGCCTCCACCGACATCAGTCGATTTATTGCTGATGCCTTCGGTGTCGAAGCCCATGCCGACTGTATCTTTTGTCGAATAGACAACTGCAATAGTCGCCTGTTCGCCGCCGACAGTCAGATAGGTTATTTTCGCTTTGGTTGAAATCTTCAGGCTCTTAATAATACCGGGTACGCTATAGTTAGTGCCTCTGCCCTTAACGATGGTCGATTTGACAATTACATTTCCAATCGCGATCCAGAATTCATAGTCTTTTCTCAAATCCAATCCCGGCGGAAGTGTGATTGTACCAGTATAGGCAATGAGATCAGGAGACTTGCCTGTAAAGTCAAACTTACCCTTAAAGCTTTTCATGGCAATACTGGGCTTGTCGTTAGGCAGAATACCATCCAATAACGGCAACTTCTGCTGAATTTGAGGCTGTGGCTTGGGTAATTGAGCGGGGCCATCGTGTTCAGGAAAATCACCTGTTTCTTTTGAACTGACAGCCAGAGTCAATCGAGCTTTTCCAGCTTCAACTTGGGTATCTTTATTCACGGCTATAATCTTGGCAACAAAGAGACCGCGATTCTCATACTTATGAATCGGATGTGTGCCTGTTACTTTTGCCGAACGCCCTGACACATCGCCGAAATCAGTCGTGACATCATAGGACGCGCGAGTGAGTGAACTGACATCAATCCCGAGTTGAACGACGCCGCCGGAACTGGACGCGACTTGTGCAGACAAGCCGTCCAGAGGTTCGACAATCGGCGGAGAAATAATACCAATGTTGGTGATTCCATCGCCGGTCGTTGATGGCATGGGGATAATCTGTAAGACTGTCGCGGATGCAGATAATCCACCATTACTGACGGTCAGACTGACTGGTATCCCAATGGTATAGCCTTCATATGAGGTGGTTTCTGTAACAAATGTGCCTTGCGCAAATGTGCCGGTACGCGGGGGGGCACCATTGCCAAAATTCAAGACATATGTCAGAGTCGCGAAGCTTGAATCCGTGGCTGAGAATCGATAGGTGACAGGTTGGTAAATTATTCCAGGATTATCATCGCTTCCGAAAAATGTAATGACGGGAGGACTGAATGCAAGACTCAGCGTGAAGGACTGAACGGCATCTGGATTGTTGCCATTTGAGGCGGTGATCTGAAATGGATAACTACCGGCTGTTAGTGAGGTGCTATTCGAAACCTGCAAGGCAGCAGTACCATCACTATTATCTATAAGCGTCACACCAGCGGGAAGAGTGCTGGATGTAATAGCCGGTATGGGGGAGCCTGTGGTTTGAATAGTAAACGTACCGCCCACACCAATTGTAAATCCGGCATTATCTGCACTGGTTATCACAGGAGACTGAGTGTTGGTCAGAGTAAAGCTAACATCCGGCTGACCAGGCACCGAAGCTGTGATTGAGAACGTGCCTGGAATAGAATTGGCTGTTGCGACAACCGAGGCGATGCCGTTGCTGTCGGTCCGAATGCTCGCAAATGTGGCGCCTCGGCCAAAGTCAACGCTGGGACCGGATGCGGGTGCTGAGAACGACACTAGGAATTGCACCAGAGGCGCACCTGTGGAATCGACCAGCTTGGTTTTCAGCGGTAATGTGAATTGGGTATTAGTTGGAGTTGATTGCGGCGATCCACTATCATAAGAAAATACGAGCGGCGTTTGTAGTTCGTACGCACCGATGTCTACTGCTGTACCTTTGACGCGAGCGAATCCGGAGCCGCGCGCATCCGTCGTCAAACTACCTGCAGCTGCGCTATTGCCAGCATCTATCGCAGGGCTGCCAGGTAACAGTGCGATTGTGCCAAAAGGTCCACCATTGTTCTGCAACGGTGAGATCAACGGATTGATATTCAAAATATCGCTTGGATCATAACCACTACCCAATCCCGTATTCTCGAAAAGATTGTTACCCAGCGATGTGATTGTGCCTCGAATATCCGGGCCATTATTATTTCCGACAATCGTATTCTGGAACGTATAGGTTCCGCCCAAATCCCAGAATCCTTCGGATTGATTGAGAGCAATGGTTGAGTTTAAAAAACTCAGCGAGGTGCCAGCTACGTATCCTGCGACGGCACCTTGTGAGCCACTGTTATTTGAGATCGTGCAATTGGTGACCGTGCCGGTGGAGACGACGATCGTTAGCCCACCGTTGAATGTGGCTGTATTGTTGACAATCGTACACTTTGTCATCGAGGCTGTGCCACCACCGATGTAGACTCCGCCCCCAAAATAAGCACCCGTATTTGCGAAAATTGCGGAGTCGTTTACGTCAAGCGTTCCCAAGCTGTAGATACCCGCACCGCCGTACTGCGTTCCTCCGGTCACCTGATTATTTGAAACGACGACCGAATTGAGAGTCAATGTTCCAAAATTGAAAATTCCACCACCATTCGAAGATCCCGGATTACCGCCGCTGATTGTCAAGTCATTGATAACTAACGCGCCGGCACTAATGTTAAATACTCGGTTAACATTATTACCGCTCACCGTCAGATTCGTGATACCCGGCCCCTGAATCGTGACCGAACCGCCTCCTGAATTATATGTTAACGCCTGAGTCAACGCGATAGTTCCAGTCACCCCCGGCGCAAACGTCACAGTTCGATTGCCACCAAGACTGACCGCGTAATTCAGCGCTTCACGCAAACTTGTACCTGCGCCAAACGTCGGATCTGAGTTGCCGTCGTCTTCGTCTGTCACCGTGCTTACAACCAACGAATTAATCGGTTGGACTTCAAATGCTCCAATGTCAACAGCCGCACCGTAAATGCGGTTCAATCCCCGTTGATCGGTCGTGACGCCGCCGGGAATCAACGCATTGTTTCCGGCGTTTGCTGCCAGACTCGAACCCGAAATGGCCATCGTCTGCGTCGGTCCGCCGTTGTTCGCAAGTGGCGCGAGATTAGGATTCGCGGCTGATGCTGTGCCTTGGAACGTCGATACATTTGTAATCAAATTGCTCGAGCCACTGCTGGATGCGCTGCCGCCACCCGTCGTGTTTTGAACATAATCCGCGACAGTTCCCGTTGAATCCGAAAGAATCGAATTGTTGATCACCACCGCTGCAGCCGTCGAGGGCAACGTCGGTCCGGCTTGCGTCGCGACGCCATTGGCTCCGAGGTTGTAGACCGCTCCGCCGCCTTGTGCCGCCGCGTTGTTGGCCAGCGTCGAATTGGAGATCGTCACGCTGCCGTTCAGATTAAACAGCGCCCCGCCGAGTCCCTGCCCGGCGTTCAAACCACTACCGCCAACCGCTGAATTACTAGCCAGCGTCGAATTCACGATCGATACGGTTCCGCCATAATTGAAGATCGCGCCGCCCATTCCCGCGCCGCCGCCACCGCCGAAAAATGCGCCGTTCCCGCCGCCAAATCCCGCGTTTCCATACGGCGGATTTCGCGAATCGCCACCGCCGCCGGCACCGAATCCGCCGTTTCCGCCACCGCCACCAGCAGCCAATCCACCACCGCCGCCAAATCCTCCGTTGGCTCCAAATCCTCCGCCGGAACACGCCCCGCCACCACCACCGCCAAATCCGCCGGGGCTTTGGCAAGCACCCGAGTTCGGCGGTCCGCCTGCTTGAATATTCCGCCCACCGCCCAGCCCACCGCCACCGGAGCCCTGCCCCTGCACCGCGTTTCCGGCAACCGCCTGATTTGCCGTCAGCGTCACTTGCGCAAGTTTAAGAGTTCCCGCGTTGATGATCGCGCCGCCCAGGCCCGCTGCGCCGCCGCCGCCGCCATCGCCGCCGCGCGCCAGCCCGTCGCGCAACGTCAGATTCGTCAGCGTTAGATTCCCAGTCGATGTCACGTAAAATATCCGCAAGCCGCCCGAAGCAGCCGTTTGGTCACGCGCAATCGTGACGCCCAATCCTCCGCCGTCGATCGTCAAAGTCCCCGTCACCAGCAGCGCCGACGGCCCAAATGTCCCGTCCCCAATCGTGCCCTGTAAAAACGTCTGCCCCGCCACAGAGCGATGAAAAACAATCGTATCGGTTCCACCCGGTACGCCGTTGACTTGAACCTGCTCGTTCGCCGTCAAGCTCGCCACGCTCAGCGTCCCGTTCGCGACCAGCACCGCCTCGCGCAACGTAAGAACCGTATCCCGGACATTCGTATCACCGGTGCCGTTCACCGTGATTGTCGCAGCAGATGCTCCCGCCGCCAGCATCACCCATGCAACCATCGCCACCCATATCGCTAATTTCATGCACGAATCTCCCGATCAATTGCCAAATCACACCGAAACTATTTAAAAGTCTTGAGGGTCCAAACGCATCGCGACCCTATTTTCAAAAAAGACGCATTCGACGTGCCATTCTTCAGATTGTGTCGTTAATCCGCCTTAGGTTTCTTCCCAAATTTCTCAATCCAATATTGCTCCCGAGCCGCCTTCCGTTCCGCCATACTTGCCAGCGTCGGAATCTCGCCTTCAACCGGCTGCCCGTACGACTCCCAAATCTTAATCACTATCGGCCGGCACCACCCACACCCCGTCCCGGCGCCGTAGCATTCCGTCATCAACGACGCCACCTTCGGCTTGTTCAGCTTCGCGTAATTGCGCAGCTTCCGGTACGTCACATGAAAACAAAAGCACACCTGATCATCAAGTTCCATAGTTCTCAAACTCTATCGCATCCGCCCCTTGAGTCCACCCCTCAATCACGCTAAACTCTCCGCCATGATCCCAAAACTAATCCTCACTCTTTTGTACCTCGTCGCATCGCTCTACGCCGCCGATTTCAAACAAGCCATCGATCCCATCACGCTCGTCTTCCCAGCCGACCACGCAAGCCACGCGGGCTACCAAACTGAATGGTGGTACGTCACCGGCAATGTTCGCGACGAATCCGGCCACGAATTCGGCTACCAATTTACGATCTTCCGCCGAGCCCTCGACCCCAAATCCGCGCCTGAACGAGGCCGCACCAGCGCCTGGGCCGCGAACGATTTCTACATGCTCCACCTCGCCATCAGCGACATCTCCGGTAACACTCACGCGACCTTCGAATCCCTCGAACGCGGTGCCGCTGGGATCGCCGGAGCAACCGATGTGTCGAGTCTTTTAAAGGTTCGCCCTGCATATGATCTATGGAGTACGCCCAAATACGAAGCCCCAGTAAACACAACGGAACCGATTGTACATGTATGGACAAAAGAAGCGTCTTTTGACCGCTACAAAAAAGGTTGGAAGATCGAGGCCTCATCACCGCGTATAGGTTTGAATCTGACGTTGAATGAATCCGAAATCAAATTGGCTGACCAAATGTTGCATGGAAAAGAAGGTATGCCGAAAGGAATCGGAAGTGAAAAAGGCCTCAGCCGCAAAGGCCCCAACCCCGGCCAAGCCTCTTACTACTACTCCGTCCCGCGCCTTACTACATCCGGAACGCTGACGCTCGACGGCAAGAAATACACAATCACCAGCGGCCTCTCCTGGATGGACCACGAATTCGGATCGAATCAATTATCGAAAGATCAAGCGGGCTGGGAATGGTTCGCGATCCAACTCGACAATGGGACAGACCTCATGCTCTATGTCCTGCGCAACAAAGACGGCAGCATCGAACCCAACTCGTCGGGCACATGGAGCGACGCTGTAGGATGCTCTCATTATTTTAAAGTCACCGCTTCGATGCTCACCCCAGGACGAATATGGAAAAGCCCACACACCGGCGCAGAGTATCCCGTCGAATGGTCGCTGAAAATAAATGACTATGATTTGAAATTAAAACCCGCGATGGACGACCAAGAATTCCACTCGGAACAAGCCACGAAAATCAACTACTACGAAGGCGCAATCCGCGTCGAAGGCACATGCTCAGGCAAGCCCGTAAAAGGTTCCGGCTATTTGGAAATCACAGGCAAAAATCTCGGCGGACGCATGTAGCATTTCTACAGCGTCGACGTTCCATGCGTCACCGGTCGAAACGCCGCCGTATCCGGAGCCTTCTCCTCACTCCCGTCCGCCATCACCGCCTGCGGAGGCGCGTCCTTTTCCAGCATCGGAAATCCTACCGAATCCAGCGTCATCCGAATCGCGCTGTGCTTCGCGCCCAGCGTCAATAATTCCGTGTGATGCAATTCGTAATTCGTCTCCGGCCCCAACTCCACGCCATCAATAAACGTCTTATTCGACGACACCAAATCGCGCACAAACACTTTCCCGTCCGTCAGCCACACCATGCAATGCTTCCGCGAAATCCGAGCGTTCGCAGCGAACACCGTCGTCTCCGTCGAATCCCGCCCCAAAATCAACGCCCGAGGCTTCGATG
>JBAXUS010000145.1:0-15914 GCA_037129555.1 Planctomycetota bacterium | reverse complement strand
CCCCCGCCCCCCGCGCCTGTATCCGAACACGCTGAAATTCAGCAGCCCTCACCGGAACCACTGCCCACATTCAGTTCCGAAAACACCATGTCCGGCGGGATTGTTGTCCCAGGGCAAAACACGTTTTCCAGTGAGCAGAGGAAACCGGATTATTCAACGCCCTCGCTGGGCGCGACGAATACGATGACCGGCGGTATTCTTCCTGAATTCGATGGGAACACGGAGCGTCAGGACCACACGCTCACGGGCGGTATCGGCCCTCTGCGGCCCAGCGGTGTGATGCACATCCACGCCGGTGCGGATCACACGCTGACCGGTGGACTCGGCAATTCTCCGCAGGCTTTTGCACCCGGCGCTCCGAGGCAGATTCACTCGCTGCAATCTCTGACGCGAGTCCGGAAGTTTGATGATTTTCCCGCCCCCAGTCCAGCACGTTCTACACAACCTGCCGTCACCGCGACGCAGAACGTTTCAGACTGGCACGTCGGCGATGTGATTGAAGGCAAGTACGATGTCACAGCCATCGCCGGACAAGGCGGAATGGGTGTTGTTTACAAAGTTCATCACCGCGAGTGGAACATCGACATGGCGGTGAAAACACCGCTCCCGGCACTGATCAAAGATACGTCAGCGAAAGCGCGCTTTCTGCGCGAGGCTCAGCTTTGGGTCGATCTGGGTCTGCATCCGAATTTGGTTCAATGCTGGTACGTCCGGGATCTCGGCGGAATGCCGCGCGTCTTCGTCGATTATCTGGCGGGCGGCAGTCTTAAAGATTGGTTCGTCAGCGGTCGTGTTGGGCCGGGCAAATGGACAGTCATCATCGACTTGATTGTGCAGGCATGCGACGGTCTCGGCTACGCGCATGACCGTGGCGTGGTTCATCGCGACATCAAGCCCGGCAACATGCTGATGAGCGAGGACGGGCGGCTTTGCATCACCGATTTCGGACTCGTTAAATTGGCGGGCGTCGAGGACATTGAAAGCAGCTGCGACGCGGATTCTAGTGTAGCGTTGGACACGGAATCGGAGGGGTTGACGCGGACGGGATTAAGTCTCGGAACACCGCAATATGGCGCGCCGGAACAGTGGGGCCAGGCGCGGCATGTGGACGCGCGCGCGGACATTTACGCGATGGGCGTGACGCTGTATGAACTGTGCTGCGGGCGGCGTCCGTTTGATGAATCCGGAAAAGGCGAACCGCCGCAAATCATCATCGCGCGGCATCTTTCTGTGAAGCCTGCGGACCCGCGAACGTACCGCTCGGACGTCCCGGCACCGCTCGCGGAATTGGCGCTGAAGTGTCTCGCTAAAAATCCGGCAGACCGCCCGCAGACGTTGGGTGATATGCGTCGGGCGCTCGCTGACGCGTATGCTTTTCTTTCCGGCGAACTGCTGCCGCGTTTGGTGCCGGAGGTGGCGGAGTCGCGCGCGTCGGCGTTGAATAACCGCGCGGTGTCGATGTGGGATTTGGGGCAACCGACGCAGGCGGAGGCCGCTTGGAAAGAAGCGCTCGCGTTGGATCCGCGCCACGCGGAATCGATTTACAACAGCGCATTGATTGAATTTCGCTCGGGCACATTATCTGATTTTGAAGCCGAGCTGCGCTTGCGCGAGGCCGCGAAAACGAACCGCAAAGCGCTGTTGTTGCTGGGATCATTGCAACTCGAAACGTGTGACGCCGATGCTGCCGCACGATCGTTTCGCGAAGCGCTCACGGACCCCGCGCTCGCGACCGACGCGGTTGCGTGGCGCTCGCTGGGACATTCGTTGCTAGCACTTGAACGCTACCGCGAGGCTGACGATGCGTACGCGAAAGCACTCGCACTTAATCCGGGCGACAGCGCGGCGAAACGCGGTGCTGAACACGCGCGGACGTGTGAGCGGTCAGTTGCCGGACGCTGTCTATATCCTAACATCGGATTCATCCGCACGATAGAAAAGCGCGTCGGTTCGGTGCGGGCATTTGCTGTTGCTACGGACGGGCGCAGCTTATTTTCAGATGACACCCAAAACACCCTCTGCCGTTTCGCACTTCCTATGGGCGAGTTGCTCGCAACGTATAAAGGTGCGACGAAGGATATCCTGAGCATTGCTGTCACGCCCGATGGCAAGCAACTGCTCGGCGGTGGCGACGATACGGTGTTGCACGCATGGTCGCTTGAAACGGGATTGGAAATCAAGACGTTCTACGGAAAAGGCCACATCGGATCGATTGCCGCGCTGGCAGTGACGCGCGACGGCACGGCAGCTGCGACGACCGGCAGCGACAAGTCGGTGCGTATTTGGGAACTGGCCAACGGTACACAAATCCGAACGTTGTGGGGGCACGACGAGACCGGCTGCGCGGTCGCGTTTTCACCGTCCATGTCGTGCCTGGTCTCAGGCGGAAACGATGCGACGATCCGCTTTTGGGAATTGCCATCCGGAAACGCCGGAGCGGTGTTAAGGAACGCGTTGACGCCGGTGCGCGCGCTCGCGTTTTCACTCGACGGCGCATTTTTATTTTCAGCAGGCGCGAACGGGCGGATACTTAAATGGGATTGTAGCGCGGTGTCCCGGGGCGAGTTGAATCCGTGCGCGTTGGCCTTTCACGGCCATCGCTCGAACGTGAACGCGCTGGCCTTGCATCCGAGTGGGCGGTTTTTATTTTCCGGCGGCGACGACAACACGGTGCGCATGTGGGACGTTGAAACCGGACGCTGCCTGCGGACATTAAAGGGACATCAAGGTTCGGTGAACGCGCTCGGTGTGACCCCGGACGGCGGGACGCTCATTTCGGGCGCGTCCGAGCATTTGGGCCAACCGTTGCGCCTGTGGAAATTGGAATTGGACCGGTATACGCGCGACGCAAAATCATCGGATCTGTACGCCGCCGCGCTGCATGTGTGTAGGGTGGAAAGTCAAGATTCATCGCAGACGGCCAGTCGTCAGTTCAAGCAACATGTGAACGAGGCGCTGGCGGCTTATGAGAGTGCGCAGTATGCGGCGTCGTATGCCGCGTTGAAACGTGCGCGAAAAATAGCGGGCTACGAACGCGATCCTCGTGCGCTGGAATTGAATGCACGGCTGACGCAAAAGCTGCCGCTGAAAAATGTTGCGGCCGCATATCTGCACAGCGAAATTGAGGGGCGGCACGCGACGGGCATTCGCGCGGTCGCGTTCACGGCGCACGAAACGCGCGCGCTGACCCTGGGACGAAACGATAAATTCATCGGCGCGTGGGACCTTTCGAGCGGCGGATTTGTACGCACTCTTGAAGGACACAAACTGACCGTTGAGAACTTCGAACTCACGTCGGACGGCAGTGTGATGGTCTCGGCGAGTTCGGATTATTCGGCGGCAATTTGGGACGTTTCCGCCGGGACGATCAAGCATTCTTTGCAGGGACACACCAACGAAGCGACAGGCATCGCGGTGTCGCGTGACAACCGATTGGCTGCGACAGTAAGCACGGATGGCTCGGTGAAATTGTGGGACATTGCATCGGCCCGCTGCGTTAAGACATTTGAAAAAGACGATTCCGCCGAACCGTTGTATGCGGTGAAATTCATGCCGGATGGTCGGTCGCTGATCGTGGGCGGATGCGATGGTGCGGTGGTGTTGTGGTCGGTGGTCCTGGGAAAATGTGTGCGCGAATTTCCGGGGCATTCAGGCGCGATTTTGGACATCGCTGTTTTTCCGGACAAGCCCCACTTTCTGACGGCCGGCGAAGACAAAACATTGCGCCTCTGGAATGCAGAAAACGGTCAGTGCATTTGGTCCGCGCGAGACGGCGTTTCGCGTTTTAATGCGATCGTGTTGAGTCCCGATTCGCGCTTCATTTTTTCGGGCGGCTTGGAAGGTCCGGACTCGCAGGTCAAAGTCTGGGAAGCGACAACCGGGCGGCTCGTGCATTCGTTTTGCCTGCACACAAAAGGTATCGCAGCACTCGCACTGAGCCCCGACGGTTGCACACTCTTGACGGGATCGGAAGATCGTTTTTTGCGTGTGTGGGACATTGAATGGGAGCTGCTGTCGAACGACCCGCTCTCGGCACTGACCGCTCAATTCCGCAAGCCCGTCGCGCCGGGCGGGCCTGCGTCGGGATTCTCGCCGGTCTCGGGATTCATCAAGAAAGAAGATGCGAAACCACTCGGTGATTTTGGGCGGAGCGAATCGGACGATCCCAAGAAATCGCGACCGTCAATTTTCTTGGACAAAGGGAAGAAGTAGGGCGCATGCAACCGCGTCATCGCTCGCCGTTGCATGCGCTCACTCAAATTTCTACTTCGGTTGGTTCTTCTGTATGTTCCGACTGATTTCCGTGGCTGCTTCACACGCCTGGCAACTGCCGTAAAAATTCCAGTCGTTGTACAGAGGATCATCTCGACGGAGCTTTCCTAATTTCATGCCAGCATCCTTCTTGAATGCCACCAGCGTTTTCATCAGCTCTTCTTGCTTCTCGCGCGATAGCTTGGTCAGTTCCACTCGCGCCATGATCCACGGACGTATCAGCGCTCCCAGCGCGAAAACGCGCTTTGGTGCGTCGCCCTTTAAGTTCTCCACGATTTTGACATCCGCACCTTTGCCGAGTGTGTCACGCCCGGCGCTCAACTGAAACGTTTGACGCCGGCGGTAGAGCACGAATGCTTCGTATGCCGCGTGACAGATTTCGCACTGAATCACGAACGTGTGTTTGATTTTGTTGTCCATATCGCGCGGAGGATCAATGATCAAATCCACGATTTCGTTGGACACGCCGTCGCGATAAAGGCCTTCGAGCACAGCGAAAAATACAAATTGTCCGGCCTCGGAATCCTGCCATTTCACCACGGCATCAGCAGGCTTTGCGGCAACTGCCACAGCCTCCCCGGCGTGAGTGAATCGGCACAATGAAAGCGTCAACAGTATGGCCAAAACTGACAATGTTGCGATACGCATGAACGTTCCCTCCTTGAAAAGAAATGTGGACTTTCAACGAAGAGGTAGACGGTCGTTCCAGGATTGAATTTCGACGATTATTTTAACTTACAATCGTTTTACAATCGCGTGCGCGATACACCGCGCCGTTGTTGACGTAATGTTTGTACGTCATCGCGAGTCGCTCGCGTTGCGCGGGCGTCAGTTCCTTCACCTGTTTTGCGGGACAGCCGGTCCACAGCGTATGAGGCGGAACGATGGTGCCTTCGAGGACCACGGCACCTGCGGCGATCAATGCGCCCTCGCCGATTTCACAGCGGCTCAAGACCGTCGCGGCGATGCCAATCAGCGCGCCGTCTTTGACGACTGAACCGTGGACAATCGCATTGTGTCCGAGCGTGACGCGTTTACCTAGAATGCACGGGTAGCCGAAATCGACGTGCAAAATGCTGCCGTCTTGAATGTTGGTTTCTTCGCCAACTTCAATGTGTTCGCCATCGCCGCGCAGGACACAATTGAACCATACCGTCGCGCGCGGACCGATTTTCACGCGGCCATTGATCGACGCGTTCGGAGCGATCCACGCGCTGGGATCGATTTCCGGATCGGAGAAAATGGCGTCGATGTCCACATGCTCGTCAGGATAGGGCAGGTCGATGTGCGGAGGCGTCGGCATATTGAATTAAAAATTCCTTCGCGAGAAAACGAGATGGGAAATCATCAGGACCGCCGCCGCGTACGCGATTCCGTACAGCGTCAATGGCAGCATTTCATTCAGGTGAATGTACTCGCCGGGATCGGCATGAACCGCGTCCTGCCGAATGTTGAAATTGTGCAGGTTAGGAAGAATGAGATACAGCTTATAGAGCAACCCACCGACGTACTGCGCCCGCGCCTTGGCTTCGGGGCTGTCCACCGAACCCTGCATGACAACCGACAAATCGACGATCCATTTGGTCAATTGGCCGAAAAAGAAAATGATCGTCGTGAAGATCGCCGAGAGAATCGGTGTGCTGGCGGAGCTGAAGAAAATGGCGACGGCGGTGATGACCAGCATTTCGACGAACGTCAGCATCAAAGCCTGCACCAACGCGATGGTCACGGGTGCACCGGAGAACCACATGTACGCGAAAAACGCGGCGCTCAAAAACGCCATGTTGACCAATGTCGTCAGCGCCAATCCCAGGTATTTTCCCAGCAAAAATTGCCAGCGTTCGGCGGGCTTCGAGAGGATCGTGTAGATCGTTCTTTTGTCGATTTCCTTGTAGATCAATCCCGTCCCAACGAAAATCGAGACCATGCCAGAGAACATCCAGATTGCGGTCAGGCCCATGTCGGCCATGATTTTGAAGTCCTGACCAAAGCTCACGTAGCCGATCGCTTTCGACGCCAAAATCAACAACACACCGAACGCGAACAAGACGTACAGAATCTTGTCGCGGACGGCCTCTCGAAACGTGTTCAATGCGATGTCGAATGTAATCATATGAAGTCCTTCAGACTTGTTACTTCGTTTGGTTTACCGAATATTCCGGCCCGGCCCCGCCACCCGCCATGGTGACGCGGACGAAGTATTCTTCGAGCGATTCTTTGTGCGGAACGAGCGCGCGCAACACCGCGCCTTCCTTCTGAAGCAGGTCACTGACTCGCGCGGCTTTTTCTTCGGAATCGACCAGCACATGATACTGCACACCGTCGTGCCATTGCCGCGTCGCGAGTTTCACAACGTCCGCGTGACCGTCTTTTGAGACGCCAGTGAACGTCAGTTTGACTTCAACAATCTTGTTAGTAAGCAGCGACGCGATGGGGCCTTCGGCGACTTTTTTACCTTGGTTCAAGACGCAGACGCGGTCGCAGATTTCTTCGACATCGCCGAGAATATGGGAACTGAAAAACACCGTCTGGCCGTTGTCGCGCATGCGCAGAATCGCGTTGCGGACATCGCGCCGGCCCATTGGGTCGAGGCCGGACATGGGTTCATCGAGGATCACGAGCTGCGGCGAATGCAGCATCGCCTGAGCCAGTCCCAACCGCTGGCGCATGCCTTTTGAATAATTGCGCATGTTGACACTGCGGGCATGATTCAATCCAAATTCGTTGAGCAATTCGTCGGTGCGGCGCTTGCGGGAGGCGCGGTCCATGCCGGACAATTTGCCGTAGAAATCGAGCGTTTCGTCCGCGGAAAGGTACTCATAGAAATAGGGGTTTTCGGGCATGAATCCGATGTGCTTGCGCGTGGCGCTTTCAAGCACGTTCCCGCCGAAAATCCACGCACTTCCGGTCGTCGAGAATTGCAGGCCGGTCAGGATTTTTATGGTGGTGGTTTTACCCGCGCCGTTCTGGCCGAGGTAGCCGTAGATGCTCCCTTTCGGCACGTCCAAATCGAGATCCTGCAATCCGATTTTTTTCGCCTGAAACAACCCCGGACTGTACGTCATGCCCAGCCCGGCAGCCCGAATCGCACTGTCTGACATCGTGTTTGCCATAGTCTCCAAATGTCCTTTTGGCTACAGCGTTATTTTTTTTTAATAAACCAAAACCGCCATTCAGACGACGTGTGGCGGGAGATGATCCGTCCTGTTTAGAACTCGACGACGTAGCGCTTGCGCGAGCTCAATACGCCGAACACACCGCACAAAACAATGCAGCCAGCCGCGCCATAAAAAAACATCGACGTATCAGCCGTGCGCGACAAGCCGACTTTTTCCATACGCTTGACGTAGTCCGGATTGTCCGTCGACACCCAGGTTGTGGGCTGTCCGACATATAGGACCAGCAGGACCGCTGCGCCAATCGCAAACAACAACGCGACCACACCCATCCACATCTGGCCGCTCAACGTCTTCGCGACGTCGCGGTATTCTTCTTTGGCCAGGTTGGGCATGTTGCGCCGGCATTCGGGGCAGACAATTTCCTTGTCGTCCGCGCGCAGCCGTTTTTCGGTGACCGTACCGCAATCGCTGCACAGAATCTTGACTTCAATAGCCATACGAATCCCCTCTAAAAACAGACACTTCACGGCGTCCTGCGCACTATGATCATGTTGAGTAAAACATCATAAACAATTTTCGGAAAGTTGACAAGTACGTCCGCAAGTTCCCGCACAATTCGTTTTTGCGCTTGTTTTTTCGCATCGTTCACACGACACTTTATGTATCATTTTCATCCGTGCTTTCGCGGTCGAGCCGACACGAATCGATCGTGAATGAGTCCAACCTTACTATTTGGGAGACAGGTCATGAACATTCTGGTGATCGACATCGGCGGAACAAACGTCAAAATTCTGGCAACCGGACATGAAGAAGTCCGCAAGCTGCCTTCCGGTCCCGGCCTGACGCCGCAAGCGATGGTCGATGGGATCAAAGAACTCTCGAAAGATTGGGAATACGAAAGTATCTCCATCGGCTACCCCGGCCCTGTGATCGACGACAAGCCGTTGCTGGAACCGAAGAATCTGCATACCGGCTGGGTCGGCTTTGATTTCGCCGTGGCGTTCGGCAAGCCTGTCAAGATCATCAACGACGCCGCACTTCAGGCGCTCGGCAGCTATGAAGGTGGACGCATGCTGTTCCTGGGACTCGGCACGGGCCTCGGCTCCGCGCTGATCATCGACAAGACGATCATTCCGTTGGAACTCGCTCACTTGCCGTATAAAAAGAAGAAGACGTTCGAAGATTACGTGGGGTTGCGCGGCATTGATCGCATGGGCCGAAAGAAGTGGGAAACCAATGTCGGCGATGTCTGCAATCGCTTGAAAGCCGCGCTGGTTGCTGATTACGTCGTCCTCGGTGGCGGCAATGCGAAGAAGCTGAAAGTCCTTCCGGAAGGCAGTCGCATGGGCGACAACGCCAACGCGTTCAAGGGCGGATACCGCTTGTGGGAAGGGTTCGCTTAATCGATTGATCGATTATTCGTTTGTATTTTCGGGTTCAACATGGACGTCTCCATGTTGAACCCTTTTTTATTTCCATGTGGCATGATCAGCACGTTCAAATTCGCTCGTTCATTCGGATTCAGAAACCTATCTTATGAACTTATTCAATCTCACCGGCAAAGTCGCCATCGTCACGGGCGGCAGCAGCGGCATTGGTTTTGGAATTTCCAAGGGTTTGGGCCAGGCCGGAGCGATCATCGCCATAGCCTCGCGGGATCAAGCGAAGGCCGCCGATGCCGTGAAACAATTGAGCGATGCGGGCGTCGAGTGCTACGCGCTCGCGTGCGACGTAACGAGCGAAACTGATGTCCGGGCGATGGTGAAGACCGTTTACGACAAGCATGGCAAGCTGAATATTCTCGTCAACAATGCCGGGACGAACATTCGACGCCGTCCTGAAGTTATGACTCACGCCGAATGGCGCCAGGTCCTCGACACGAACCTCGACAGCGCATTTCATTGCAGCGCCGCGAGCCACCCGTTTCTCAAACAAAGCGGTGGCGGTAAAATCATCACCATCGGATCGATGCTGTCGATTTTTGGATCGCCGTGGGCTCCGGCGTATGCGGCGTCGAAAGGTGCGATTGTTCAATTGACCAAATCGCTTGCCACGTCGTGGGCAGTGGACAACATTCAAGTCAACTGTCTGTTGCCCGGCTGGATCGATACGCCATTGACGCGCAAAGCCCGCGAAGAAATCCCAGGGCTGAATGAAAAAGTCCTCGCTCGAACTCCAGCTGGACGTTGGGGCAGCGGCGACGATTTCGCAGGCGTCTCGGTTTTTCTGTCGTCAGCTGCGTCGGATTTTATCACTGGATCATCGATCACGGTGGACGGCGGATTCTCGATTTCGATGCTTTAACGGCGAACGGCTTTTTAACCGCGAATTACGTGAATAGACGCGAATGTTTTTTAAATTTGATTTGGCGATATGACGGCTTCGCCCATGGCCATCGCGGTCACGGTCACGCGCGTGGCGGAATGGCAGCGTCCGGCGACGAGCAAATTTTCGATCTTCTGAGGCACCAGCGCGCGGTACAGAATGTCATGCGGATTCGGCTAGACTTTCTCCGCTTTGAAATCGTTCGCGGTGCCGACGGTCGTTTTGTTCGGATGTAAATCGAGGTAACAACAGCCCGTCGCGACGGCGGCGTCGAAGCGGTGTCCGAAAATAACTGATCGACAACTAAGGCAACCCGAAAAAAATAAATCGTCGCCTGCTTGCGTATTTCGAACCGGCTCTTCGTTGCACACTCCGTCAGAGATTTCCTCAATATCTTCCGTCGTATGCGCCTCGACCCGATTCGAAATACGCGGCGCATCCAACGATTTATTTATTTCGGATTGCCTAAATCCATCCGTCACTCGGGGCGGCTGGATTCATGCCACAATTATGGGGGGAGTTCATCACGCACCCAACTTATTTCCCTGCCAGCGTCAAATCTGGAATGCTCTTGAACGCAATCCGCATCGGTGCACTTTCCTTCGCCGTTTGCATTGACGCCGGATAGACCGTGCAGGGGCCATATTTCAAATTCAACTTATCCAGTGCTCTGTTTAATGCGCCGCGCCGGGCGTCTTCAGCGAACAGCGGCATGGTCTCAGTGGCCGCCGGCTTCAAATCTACCAGCGTGATGCCTACCAGCAAGGGCCGCATCGGCGGCTGCTCCGACCAGGCATTGCCGAACACGCGGGTCATTTCAAGCGTGTCTTGTCCATCCAGCAATCCAATTTTCCGTACCCACGTCGTCCTGTCGCTGCACTGCGCGTAGACGATCATCTGCGCTGCGGAAAGCTTTTCGTGGCGCATCCGGGCAGCGGCCTTATGAATCAGCCGCACCAGCACTGCGCGGGCCGCTTCAGCGTGGCGGAATTCCGGCGGAAGGACGTGCTGGTGCCCCAGCGATTTCTTGTGCGGTGTCAGTTCAGTGGGAATCTCGTCGCCGCGCAGCAGATGCCACCAGCGCGCGCCGATCACGCTGCCCCACGCATTTTTCAATTGCTGCTGCGACAGCGCGCAAAGGTGCTCGACGGTGTCGATGCCCTGCCGGTTCAAACGCATCTCCATGCGCGGCCCGATGCCGGGCAGATCAATCAATTTCAATTTGAACAGACAGCGCGGAAGGTCTTCACGCGGAATGGCAATCAGGCCATCTGGCTTCTGCATGTCCGTGGCGATCTTGGCCAAGAACGTGTTCGTCGCCAGGCCGATTGAACAGCGCAGGCACTCGCCGACCTGTTTCAGTATCACGCGCTTGATGCGGTGGGCCAGCTCAAACGCCGCTTGAGGCACGCGCTCGCGGCCCAACAAAAGACAGGACACCTCATCAATCGAATGCACGGCATCGACGGGCAGGCATGTGTCCACGGCTTCCAAAATGCGGTGATGAACTTTCACATATTCTTCCGGCCGCGCGATGACCACGCGCAGTCCAGGGCACATTTTCACGGCGTCACTAATCATGACACCGGTTTTGACGCCGAAGGCTTTGGCTTCGTAACTGGCCGCGATGCAACAGGTCGTCGGCGCATCGACCGCTGCCACAGCCAGCGGCTTGCCGCGCGTCTCGGGCCTGAGTTGCTGCTCGACGGAAGCAAAGTATGAATTGAGATCGAGAAAAAGGGTCGTAAACATTACCCTAACATTTATATAACAATTAAAGTGTATGGCAAACAAAGATATGCGCGGCGGACGGCGTGGCGTATCTTGGTACGGGGGTTTTGTCCGATAGCTCTTATCAGAGGCGTGATAGTTGGAACTGTGAACGGCGCGTGCGGCGAAGGAGATTGAAGCAGCGGGGCCGAAGGTGTAGAAAGTGTTTTTCATATCCCCAGAACTGCCTCTGTTTTGCAGCCTTGACCGTTCAAGCTAAGAGGATAAAGTCCTATCTACTAATTAGGATACTAAAGCGTATGTCCAAAAAATTTACAATCAGTGATGGGAAACTGATGCTTATTATGGAGCCTGCAGAAGAAGGCGGCTACATTGTTACATCCCCGCTTGATCCGGAACTGATCACCGAGGCGGAGTCGATGGAAGAGGCCTTCGTCATGGCGCGCGACGCTATGCGCGGACTGGCCCAGATGCGTGCTGCGGACCGCCGAAAACACCGTCTGGCCATGGTGGGCAGTTGAGACATGAAACGAAAAGAACTCGAGCGCCATTTGCGAGCGCACGGTTGCATCTTCGATCATCACGGTGGCAATCATGATCTTTGGAGAAACCCGAGCAACAATAAAAAATCGCCCATTCCAAGGCACGCCGTCTTGAAACGCGGAACAGCACGTGGAATTTGCGCAATTCTGGGTGTGCCCAAGCCGCCGGGTTTGTGAAATTTGATGGCATTAGGTGACGGGTGCTCAACTGTTTTGCCGGAGATAGTCGAGTGCACTGACCCCTCAACTAGCGGTACAACATTTTCAAATTCATGTGGAAACGAACTTATGCGCCTCATTTTGTGTTTCGCCATCATGGCACCGTTGTTTTTCCTTCACGCAGAAGAAAACACGCCCAAAACGGCTGAATGGCAATTGAAAGCGATTACCTTTAAAGACGGAGTTGTAAAAAAGGCATTGGTATCGGAACACGACGGAAAGATTTTTATCGACGACGGTTCCGGACCGCTGGACTACTACCACGCATCAAAAATCGATAAGCTTTCCTACGATGAAACATCCCGGATGAAGTATCTTCTTCGCAGTTACGTCGAGAAAATCGAGGATTTGGCCGACGATGAAGAACAAGTAGTTCTAAATGAGATCGAAACACTCCGAGAAGCCGATGCCCGAAAACGTGGAAAACGATATGTTCCTATCCGGCCTGTTGCGCAACCGCAACTCCGGCCTGTTGGGCAATCGCAACCGATTATCGTTCCAGTTGAGAAACCACCAACACCGGTCCGCCGCGTGTTGCCGAACAAAAATCCAAGTGAATCGGATTCCGCCACTTCCACACCCAAAAAGGAAGAATCCAACACACTCTTATGGCTACTTTACATAGCCATAATACTCATTGGTATTATCGCAATTTTTTTCTTTGTAACATATAAGCTACTACATGATCGGACTGAACGATGGAAGAAAGCGGAAGCAGAGAAATTACGCAATGAAGAACTTTCAAGACAGCGTGAACTGGACCGAATGCGCGGAATTATTTCAGAGCATATTGAAACCCTTACCCAAAAGCGACTATCCCTAGAAAAGCGTGATGAATACGGTCAATACAATTTTGACAAATGGTTTGCGGAAGCGAGGAACTTCACACAACGTTTTCTTGGAATTGATCCGGATACGTTTCCGGACCATGCGAATCTCGCAATGGCAACCATAGAAACTTCCATCGACGAATATATCGCCCGTAAGGAAAACACTGTTTTCAAGCCAAGCGAAATCGCCCGAATACAACAAATTATTTGCCAACACATTAAAGTTCTATCTCTAAAAAAGCGGCAATTAGTTTCAACCGACGAGTACGGTCAAGTCGAACTTGGCGAATGGCAAAATGAGCAGCAACATTTTATTGATAAGATCATTAAAGTCGATCCTCTTGCTTCCAAAGATCATATATTTGAAATGATCGAGGATTTTATTGAAAGTCACGACGCATCTCGCGAGGAAGAGTGTCAAATCTTAATGCAACCGCTTCCCGACGGTATGACGGGTATTGATTACGAACATCATTGTGCGGAAATCTTGCGAAGTTTAGGCTGGTCAACACGAGTAACGAAAGCCAGTGGCGATCAAGGAGTGGATATAGTGGCTGAACGATCTGGACGAAGAGCTATCGTCCAATGTAAATTATATTCTTCGCCAGTTGGCAATAGTGCCGTACAAGAAGTATTTGCTGCCAAAGAATATGAAGACGGAGATTTGGCCGTTGTTGTGAGCAACAACACATTCACGCCGTCCGCTCAAGCACTTGCAAATAAAAATGATGTTCTGCTTATGCACCATTCCGAACTGGACAGGCTCGAATAAAGTTTAGCGGCATGAGTGGAGAATTGTGTTTTTACGAATTGGTTCACGTCCCAAGCTCATTTATTCTTAAAAACTCCTGGACTGACGTTGCATTGTTTTTAAAAATAGTAGCACCTTTTGAACGGGATTCATAATAATTGATTGAAAATGGACGCTTATTTTCGTTGTATAGGTGTGTGTTTCGTTTAAATAGGCGACAGAGTGCTTATTGATATAATATATCATATTTAATTGATTTTGCGGATTAAGGAACGCACGATGTGATTATGTGGAAACGGGGATTGATATGGGTTGGGTTTCGCAGCTACGCTGTTGGACGGACTCGGGCTGGCGGGACCGTGGGCTTGGTCGCTTCGTTCTCTACGCGCATTGCTAATTGAACTTGCGCAGCTGATGCGGCTGAACGCACGATGTGATTGTGTGGGAATGGGGGATGGGGGTGTGTGGAAGGCCGCTTACTAACGTGCGCGGCTATTGATTCGTTGTCTGATTTTTATCTCGAAAAGTCGGTGTGTTTAATGTATGAGCAAGCACGTATCTCCGGTTTCTGTCTACCCGTTTCATTGTCGCTCACGTCGTTGGGGGACTGCGCATGATGTCGTTGACTCTTGAGCAACAGGCTCTGTGGAATCGTATCGACTCCTTCGAATTTGATACTCCTGATGGGCAACGGCCTTTCACGCGCAGGCTGGCGGATGAGCAGCGGTGGCCTGCTGGATATGCGGTGCGGGTGGTTGCTGAGTATCGTCGATTTACGTTTTTGGCGATGGTCGCGGGGCATGCGGTTTCGCCGTCGGAAGCGGTCGATGAAGTCTGGCATCTGCACCTTCTCTATAGCCGATCGTATTGGGAGGAATTCTGTCCCACTGTTTTGGGGCGGAAATTTCATCATGAGCCGTCGAAAGGCGGGAGCGATGACATGACTAAACATGTGGATTGGTATGCGAAGACGCTCGCGAGTTACTCGGCTTTTTTTGGCGAAACGCCGCCCGATGATATTTGGCCGAATGCGGCTGACCATGCTCGCGCCATTGCACATTCTCGGCACATTCATGCGGATGCGAATAAGGTGTGGATTCTGCCCAAGCCTGGATTTTTGCGTGAGCGGAATTCGCCTCGATTGAAGACGACTGCCGAAGCAACGACGAATCAGAGTATGCCGGTTCGCGTGGGCAGTGCGTTGTTGATGATCGTCGGATTGACGGGGTGCACGACTTCAATTCAATCGCCGTTGGACTACACGGGTCCTGATTTTCTGGTGTTTTTTTCGATACTGTGCGCGTCTGCCATCATCGGCCTGTTGGTGTTTCAATTCAGTATGAGATCGCCCGGTGGACTTCCGCCTGAGCAACCGAATTTGTCGCCTGATGAGATTGCTTTTCTTGCCGGGTTTGAAGCGCGGTATGTGCAGACTCAAGTCGCTCGACTCATGCGGGACGGAGTTCTTGTGATCGACCCGAAGCGGAAAGTGTTGGCCGCCGATACAGCCAACAAGCCTGACCGAAAATTAGAGCCACATGACCGGGCGCTGGTCAATTATTTCAAAACGAGTTTTAAAATCCGTGACGCGCATTTCGTGGTCAAACCTCAGCTCGAGGCCATTCGTGCTCGGCTGTGTGATTTGGGGTTGATGGTGTCAGGGGTCTCGATTGTGTTTGGGCGACTTGTCACGGCCGGAGTGCTGGGCGCTGTCATGGCACTGGGTGGCATTAAAGTGATCGTGGGCTTGAATCGGCACAAACCCTTTGGATATCTGATCATCATGCTTCTGGTCATGGCGGTTATTACGATTGCGATGTTGATTCGGCTTGGGAGAGACACGCGCACGAGGCGGGGAGATGCTGTTCTGGAAACGCTGCAATCCACGAAGAACCACTATCGCAAGTCGCTTCCGAAGTCGGTTGATACGGAAGACTATGTTTTGGCACTCGCGCTATTCGGCCCGGTGATTTTGAGATCCTCTGAGCAGGCTTCGATTGAACGCTTTCTTTTGCCTGCGGAGCAATCATACAACGGTAGTTCGGGTTCGGGTGGATCCAGTTGCAGCGGTGGTGGCGGCTCCAGTTGCAGCGGCAGTAGTTGCGGGGGTGGAGGATGCGGAGGG
>JBAXUS010000144.1:0-15922 GCA_037129555.1 Planctomycetota bacterium | reverse complement strand
ATCGCCGAATAGTTCGGCCCTCACTTCAAAGCTTGGCTCGAAACAAAAGCCGCCCTTCAAGGGCGGCTTTTGCGTTTGATGAGCGAATTGCGGAGGACTCAAAAAGTCTTCGCCATTCGAAAATCATTCAATACAAAGTCACCAAACGACTGGTCGAGCGTCTCAACGACTTCGTAGCCGCTCCGCTCATACGCTCGCACCGCGCGCACGTTCGACCGGTTGACGAATAAATAAACCGTCGTGACACCCAACCGCTTCGCTTTTTCGTCAACGTGATTCAGAATTTGCTGCCCAATTCCACGCCCGTGAAATTCCGGTTCCAGATAAATCTTCGACACTTTCAGCTTTCGCTTATCTTCAACACGCGTCGAAACAAATCCCACTGCTGCGCCATCCACCTCGACCATTTCCCACTCAAACCCCAATCCCATCTCGGACGCGATCTGCTCCGGGTTGTACATCGCTCCCAGCATGAAATCGATTTGAGCGTTCGAGATGATCGATGGATACACTTTTTTCCAAATGGAATGGGCCAACGCGTGAAGCGTCGGAATGTCATCGGTCGTGGCGGGGCGGATCAGCATGGCGGTTCCGATTACAGCGGCTTTGGGCGCCAGAGTAGATGAAATAAATTTCCATCCGGATCGCGATAAAACTGGATGCGCGAACCCCATGGCCCCGCGCGTTCAGCGCCATCTTTTTCAATACCCGCGCCATCCAACTTCGCTACTGCACGATCAAAATCCGAGACGACAATCGCCAAATGCGACAGGCCCCGATCCGTGTTGTCACGATTCGGCAGGTCTTTTACACAGGGCATGATTTCAATGAAATTGCCGTTGAGATGGACGAAGCACGTCTTCGGTTTTTCGGGACCGTTTTCAACGGAAGCCGCGAGCTTGAAATCAAGATGCTCAGCATACCACTCGGCCAACTTCTCCGAGTCCCGCGCCGCTATCGCCGTGTGCTCAATACCCGTAAAAAGATCAGACATGAAATCCTCGAAACCCATTCGTTATCGTGTGCGTTTTCCTGACAAAGGATCGCTACTGCTCGGGCTGCTTCCGGGGCTAAACACTCGTCCACTGTTGCCCGAACTGCTGCCATTTCCGCTGCCTGTACTCGTCCCGCTGCCCGGCACATACACCCGCGAACTACTGGTTGATCCACTACTGCGTGCCGGAGTCGAATCCGAAAGTGTCGATGTCGTCGGAGGCACGTACGTCGTTGACGGAATATGACGTGAAGGTGTGCTCTCAATAATTCGGGGAGTCGTGACCACTGTCTTCGGCGGCGAGGAGGTCGTGCGCTTGCTTGAATCGTCAACCACATTGGAAGCGGTCGAATCGACCTTGGGAGTCTGATACACAGGTCCCGTGTGCTTGGTTCCCGGGTTCGTCGAGATCGTCGGAGTCGATTTCAAAACGCTACTTGTCGCTCCAGATTTATTGTCACCCGCCGTGATCGGATTCGTCAATTTCGTGCCGGGCTGATAACTAGTTCCGGGACGTGCTATGACCGTTGGGTTCCCAATGCTCGGACGAGTGACGGTCGAGTTCGTTGCTCCAGGCGTCACCTTGGACACAAATTGGGTTGGCGAGAATGTCGTACTTTCTTTGATCGTCGGGCGGTACACATGCATCGTCTGATGCAGCGGATCATCTCGGAACGCCCGGCCCAGCGGCTCGCCCGCTTTGACCGTCGAATTCATCAATGAAACCGGCTTGATTTGGACGCCTGTGTATTTCTGAACGTGGTCAAAGTGCGGACCGTTCACCGTCACGCAATTATTGTTGTGTGACACGTCGTGTTGCAGCAGTCGGGAGGTGTTAAAAATATGGTGATTATCTTTCCTGTGTAAAACATGTTGCCGCAGCGACGAGCCGTAAAAATGATCGCACGGACAGAAGCAATAGTCGTTCATGCCAAGTCCGAATCCGATGTCGGCCCACCAATGCCGTCCAGCATGTCGAAAGCCCAATCCGACGTCGTACCGTGCGGAACACGGCAGAGGTGCCCATCCATAATGGCCATCGCATTCGCGCCAGCTCACCCACGCAGGACTCCAACATGTGTCCGGCATCCACAACCAGCCGTAACCATCCGTGCTCATCCAGCGGCCATAATGAAACGGTGCCCAGCCCCAGGAATAATCCGAATGCCAGAACCAGTTGTTGTCCGTCCACACCCAATGCCCCCGGTCGCAATACGGTCGCCAGTTTGGATCGGTCACACACGCCGTCGGTCGCCAGTACCACGCATCATTGATACGCACCCACGAACCGTATGGAGCAAGAGCTTGGTAAAACGTGCCGATACTCGCTTCACCTTCCGGCGGAACCACAACTGTATTCGGCGCAATTGTTAAATTGACGGTCTCATCAATCTGCAAGCGTTCGCCGGCTGTCGTCACAATGATCTGGGGCGGGGCAGGCTGTTCGTTGGCAACGGCTGGTTGAACGGGAGCAGGTTGCTCCGCGAATTTTTCTAAAGCGGGATTTTGTATCGGAGCCTGATTTTGTATAGGAGCAGGTTCTTGCGCCGCTACGGGCGGTAATAATGGTGCAGGTTTTTCGGCCTCAACTTGGGCGACTTTCGGAGCCGCTTCAACCGCTTTTCCGCCTGCCGCAACCGCCTTGCCGCTTTCAATCACCGCCGCAATCGACTTCGCTGTATAACCCAAATCGCTCAGAATGAAAATTTCATCGACCGTCAGATCATACGCCACGCCTGATTTTTGGGCGAACGTGACCAGCGCCTCTTCAGTCGCACCAGCACGGGCGCGGTTGACCAAGTCGTCAAATCCTTCTGACGCAGGTGCAAAACCACAACAGATCATCAAAGCCAAGGCAGTCGCAAAAAGTACGTTGCGCATTGGAGACTCCTTAAATGTTTCGAGCAACCGGATGCTCGTCACTTATCACATGTGCATACACCATACTGACAATCACGTCATAATCAACAGACGCTCGGTAGGATTATTATTCAAAAAATCATATCGGTTCAGATACCTTTGAAGTGTACCATTTCTAAATTGACTCGCGACTCATTTGTTCAATACCCAAATGCCGGTTGTGTTGTAGTCTATGTCACGAAGTTGAGTGGCCCCGGTGGGTGTTGAATGCGTCACAAGCCGCCGGGTTTTTAGTTCACTGGATCGAAGGATACTATGCGTCAGGCAATCATTTTTGTGTTGGTTCTATCCGCAGGAGCGCTGGGGTGGTTTGCATTCGGCAAAGGGATGACGGGCGGAGCGAAGTCCGCTGAAATGTCCGCGCCCACAGCTGGCGGTTCGGGCGGCCCCGGCAAACCCAGTTCCGGCCCGCCGTCAGCTGTCTCCGTCGCCATCGCCCAAGTCCACCAACGCGCCATCCCCATTTATCTCGAAGGCCTCGGCACTGTCCAAGCCTTCCAGAGCGTTACCGTCCGCTCGCAGATTGAAGGCGTCATCGAGAAGATCGATTTTATCGAAGGCCAGGATGTCAAGGCCGGTCAACGCCTTGCGTTGATCGACGCCCGCACGCATCAAGCGCAACTCGATCAGGCCATTGCGAAGAAAAAGCAGGACGAAGCCAAGACGATCCAGGACCGCGCTCGCGTGCTCCAAGATCAAGCACGGAAGTCCCAGGACGAGGCGCTTGAAATGCAAGCGCAAGCCAAAACGGCTCAAGACGAAGCGCTCGGCAATCAGGCCAAATCCAAGAAAAAGCAGGACGAAACCAATCTCGCCAATGCGCGCGTCAATTTGAAACGCTTCGAAGATTCGCGCAAAGATAACGCCGTTTCCGAACAGATCGTGACCGACCAGCGCTCACTCGTCTCACAACTCGAATCCCAAGTCCAATCCGACGAGTCCGCGATTCAAGCCATTGCTGCGTCCGTCAACGGAGACGAACTCGCGATCACCGCGATTCGAGCAGCGGTGCGTGGAGACGCCGCCGCGATTCAAGCCAGCGAAGCACTCGTGCAAGGCGACGAAGCCGCCGTCCTCGCCGACGAAGCCGCGATTCAATACGCCAAGACGTTCGTCGATTACGCGACCATCAAATCGCCCATTGATGGCCGCACGGGTGTCCGCCAAATCGACGCCGGAAATCTTGTCCGCATCAACGATACGTCCGGCCCCGGCATCGTCGTCGTCACACAATTGCAACCGATCTCCGTCGTCTTTACGCTGCCCCAGCAAAATCTCCAAGCCATTAATTTGCGCCGAGCCGCAGCGAAATTGACGGTCCTCGCAGTCGATTCGGATAAGAACGTACTCGACACAGGCGAGTTGCTTCTCGTCGATAACCAGATCGATACGACCACGGGCACGATTAAATTGAAAGCCACGTTTCCGAATGCAAAAATGAAATTGTGGCCGGGCGGTTTCGTCAACATCCGCCTGCTTTTGGAGACGCGCGAAGACGCGCTCATCGTCGCGTCGCCCGCCATTCAACAAGGCCCCAATGGAACGTTCGTCTTCCTGATCAAACCAGATTCGACTGTTGACATGCGCAGCGTCAAAGTCGAATTGGTCCAGGATGGACGAGCGATTCTTCAAGAAGGGCTGGCCAAAGACGACGAAGTCGTGCTCTCCGGCCACGACAAAATCAAGAACGGTTCGAAGGTCTCAATCGACCGCAGCAAAGCCGACAAAGGTGTTAAAGACACGATCAAACACGACACTGTTCCGGCGACAACTTCCACGCCCAAGTCCGATGCTCCCGCCACGCAGGGAGCTGTTAAATGAATGTATCCGCGCCGTTCATTGCGCGCCCTATTGCCACGTCGCTGCTTTCCATTGCAGTGCTGTTGACCGGCATGTTGGGCTATTACGCGTTGCCGGTTTCAGCGCTTCCTGAAGTCGATTTTCCGACGCTGCGCATCACCACGCAATTGCCGGGAGCATCACCGGAGACCTGCGCGTCGCTGATCACCACGCCGCTCGAACAACAGTTCGGCCAGATCTCCGGCCTCACGTCGATGACCTCGACGAGTTCGTTCGGCATCAGTCAGATCACGCTCCAATTCGATCTCTCGCGCGACATCGACGCCGCCGCGCTGGACGTCCAAGCCGCGATCAACGCCGCCGGAGGAGTGCTCCCAAAAGACCTTCCGTACCCGCCTGTTTACGCCAAAGTCAATCCTGCTGATCAGCCGATTATCACGCTCGCGCTCACGTCGGAAACGCTTCCGATCACCAAAGTCAATGACGCCGCCGATACCATTCTCGCGCAGCGTCTCGCCGAAGTGCTCGGCGTCGGACTCGTCACAATTCAAGGCGGACAGAAGCCCGCCGTCCGCGTTCAAATCGACCCCGCACGTCTGGCGTCGTACCGCTTGAGTCTCGAAGATGTTCGCATCGCTCTTGCCAAAACAAACGTGAATCAGCCCAAGGGAAGTTTCGACGGCAAGCAGCAGGCGTTCATCATTAGCGCCAACGATCAGCTTCCCAACGCTGAAGCGTACAATGCCATTATTATCGCCTACCGTAACGGCAGCCCCGTCCGTCTTCGGGATGTCGGCGTCGCGTTGAACGGCGTTGAGAACACCAAAACCGCCGCGTGGTACAACGGCAAAAAAGCCGTGATCGTGGACATCCAACGCCAGCCCGGCGCGAACATCATTCAAACCGTGGACCGCATCAAAGCGCTGATCCCGGCGATTCAACGGTCGATTCCGGCGAGTATCAATTTGGACATTCTCGCTGACCGCACCGAAACCATCCGCGCCTCTGTTGACGATGTGAAATTCACGCTCGTCCTGACCATCGGCCTCGTCGTGCTCGTGATCTTTTTGTTCCTCGGAAAATTCTGGGCCACGGTCATTCCCGCCGTTGCGCTCCCGCTCTCCATTGTCGGGACGTTCGGCCTCATGTCACTCTGCGGCTACAGCCTCGATAATCTTTCGCTCATGGCGCTGACCATCGCCGCCGGATTCGTCGTCGATGACGCCATCGTGATGATTGAAAACATCGTCCGCTTTATCGAGCAAGGCGACACACCGCTCGATGCTGCCTATAAAGGGTCGAAGCAGATCGGCTTCACGATTGTCTCGCTCACCGTCTCCTTGATCGCCGTCTTCATTCCACTGCTCTTTATGAGCGGCATCATCGGTCGTCTCTTCCGCGAATTCGCGATGACGCTCACGTTCGCCATCATCGTCTCCGCCGTCATTTCGCTGACCCTCACGCCGATGATGTGCAGCAAGCTTTTGAAATCAGAACGCCACACTGGAACGGGCGAAAAGGGCGGGGGATTCGAAGCGTGGATTGCCCACATCACGGACACGGCTTTCAAGAAAATGCTCGCGCTTTACGACTGGTTCTTGAAGATCGTTTTGAAGCAGCAAGTCATCACACTGCTCGTCGCTGCAAGCACACTGGTCGCGACAATCCTCCTCTATATCAGCATGCCGAAAGGCTTTTTGCCACAGCAGGACACTGGCCTGATCGTCATCACCACGGATGCCGACGAATCGATCTCTTTCTCCGCCATGTCAGTGCTCCAGTCGAAAGTCGCCGCGATTGCTCAAGCCGATCCCGATGTGCTCGGAGTGGACAGTTTCATTGGAGCCGGGACGATCAACACCACGCCTAATACGGGCCACATCAGTGTCGCACTGAAGCCGCACGACGAACGCAATAACCACGCGACCGGGAACGAAATCCTCGCGCGCCTGACTGAAAAATGCAGCGCCGTCCGCGATGTCACGGTCAGTTTGCAACTCGTTCAGGACATCCAAATCGGCGCGCGTTCCAGCCGCACGCAGTATCAATACACGCTCGTCGATGCGAGCAAAAACGAGCTTCAGGAGTGGGCTCCGAAATTCGCCGATAAACTGCGCACGCTTCCAATTGTTGAAGGCGTCGCGACCGACCAAACCATCGGCGGACTCATGGTGGATCTGAAGATCAATCGCGACGAAGCCTCACGCCTCGGTGTCTCCGCGCAAGCCATTGACGATACGCTGTACGACGCGTTCGGGCAGCGTCAAATTTCGACGATCTATTCGCAGCTAAATCAATATCACGTGGTCATGGAAGTCTCGCCTAATTTCCAGCTCACGCCCGAAAATCTCGAAACGATTTACGTCCCGTCATCCACCGGCTCGCAAGTCAAGCTCTCTCAAATCGCAACCGTCACGCGCCGCACCGCGCCGCTCGCGATCAACCATCAGGCCCAATTTTCCGCCGTCACGCTCTCGTTTAATATGGTCAAAGGCGAATCATTGAGCGATGCCGTTGAAGCGATCAAAAAAGCGGAAGCAGAAATCGGCATGCCCGACAGCATCGAAGGCTCCTTCTCTGGTGAAGCCGCTGAATTCCAATCCTCGCTCGCAGGCGAACCGTATCTCATCCTCGCCGCCATCGTCGCCGTCTACATCGTGCTGGGTGTACTTTACGAAAGTTTGATCCACCCCTTTACGATCATCTCGACGCTTCCGTCAGCCGGAATCGGCGCGCTTCTCGCGCTGCGAATATGCGGCTACGATCTCTCGATCATCGGTCTCATTGCGATTGTGTTGTTGATCGGCATCGTGAAAAAGAACGCGATCATGATGATCGATTTCGCACTCGAAGCCGAACGCGATCTTGGGCAATCGCCGCATGAGGCTATCTACAACGCTTGCCTGTTGCGTTTCCGTCCGATCATGATGACGACCATGGCCGCGCTCTTTGGTGCCATTCCGCTTGCAGTCGGCAGCGGTCCCGGCTTCGAACTTCGCCGCCCGCTTGGCATCGCGATCATCGGCGGACTCGTGCTCAGCCAAGTCCTCACCCTCTTCACCACGCCTGTGATTTATCTCGCGATGGACAAGCTCAGCAAATTCGTGCGCGGCGTCAAGCCCGCCGTAATTGTGCCCCACGCAGAAGCCGACATAAATCCGGAGGCGAACTAAACTATGATTGTGTCGGGCGGAGGCATTTCAGAACCGTTCATTCGCCGCCCGATTGGAACATCGCTGCTGGCCATTGCCTTGTTGATATTGGGCACGCTCTCCTATTTTTTGCTGCCTGTTTCGTCGTTGCCCAAAATCGATTTTCCAACCTTTACCGTGACCGCGCTTCTTCCTGGCGGCGATCCCGAAACGATGGCCGCCTCCGTCGCGGCGCCACTGGAACGCCGCCTCGGCCAAATCGCCGGCGTCAATGAAATGACCAGCGTCTCGGGTGTCGGTACCGCGAGCGTCACGCTTCAATTTTCACTCGACCGCAGTGCCGACCTTGCAGCCCGTGACGTTCAAGCCGCGATCACATCTGCGCGCAGTGAACTTCCAACCAATCTGCCCAACCCACCGACGTGGCGTCGAACCAATCCCGCCGACGTGCCCATTCTGATTGCGACTGTTACATCGTCCAGTATGACGACCGAAAAAGTCTATGAGTCCGCATCAAACATTCTTGCCCAGCGCATGAGTCAGGTCAGCGGCGTCTCCTCCGTCATCATTGCCGGGGCGCAGAAATCAGCCGTCCGCGTGCAAGTCGATCCCACTAAATTGGCGAACATGGGACTCGGTATGGAGGACGTTCGAGCCGCATTAGTCGCCGCTGATGCTCACGGGCCGAAAGGTAATTTCGACGGCAAACTCGAGGCCTACATGATCGAAGTCAATGATCAAGTTTTCGAAGCTGCCAACTACCGCCCACTCGTGTTGAAATCAAAAGGCGGAACCATCGTCCGCATCAGCGACGTGGCAACCGTGATCGACGGACCCGTCGATGTTCGCAACATGGCTTGGTCCGGCCCGGATCGCTGCGTCCTTGTCATTGTCTACAAACAGCCGAACGCAAACGTCATCGAAACCGTCGATAGCGTCAAGGCGTTGCTCCCAAAATTGGAAAAGTGGATGCCTCCCGGCACACGAACCATTGTCACCAGCGATCGCACCACGAGCATCCGCGCATCTGTGAAAGATGTTCAAATCACGCTGCTCATCACCATCATTTTGGTCGTCGCCATTGTCTTTCTTTTTCTCGGAAAATTATGGAGCACGTTTGCCGCTGCGCTGACCGTCCCACTCTCGCTTGCCGGAACGACAGCAGGTATGTACCTCTGCGGTTACAGCCTTGACAACATCTCGTTGATGGCGCTGACCGTCGCCGTCGGATTTGTCGTCGATGACGCCATCGTGATGATCGAGAACGTGACGCGTCGGCGCGAACTTGGCGACGATCCCTTGCAAGCCGCGTTGGCCGGTTCGCGCCAGATCGGATTCACGGTTCTCTCCATTAGTATTTCGCTCGTCGCCGTCTTCATTCCGCTCTTTTTTATGGGTGGTTTGGTCGGACGTTTGTTCCGCGAATTCGCGGTGACGCTCAGCATTTCCATCGCAGTCTCCGCGCTTGTCTCACTCACCGTAACGCCCATGGTCTGCGCTTATCTCGCCAAAAACACCAGTACGAAAAATGGTGTTGCGCCGCATAAAAATATCATCGAACGCGCCAGTGAATTCATCTTTGCCCGCGTTATCAGCATCTATGCATTCCTCCTCAACATTGTTTTGCGCTTTCGCATCGTCACGTTGCTTTTCACCATCGCCACGGTCGGCTTGACGATCTATTTATACATCGTCATCCCCAAAGGATTTTTCCCGATTCAGGATACCTCGCGGCTGCAAATCACAACCGAGTCGCCATCGGACACATCGTTCCAAACCATGGCTCTGCGTCAGAAAGAGGTCATCGATATTGTCCGTAAAAATCCTAACGTCCGAACGTGCGTCTCATCCGTCGGCGCGTCGGGCTACAGCGCGATTGCCAATCAAGGTCGATTCTTTGTAGAACTCGTTCCGCCCGATCAACGCAAGGATACGATTCAGGAAGTTATTCAGCAGATGAGCAAAGAAGTCGCCGCCATCAAAGGCATCAACTTTTTTCCGCGAGCGGTTCAGGATATTCAAGTCGGAGGTCGCTTATCGAAGAACCTCTATCAGTACGCACTCAGTGGCATGGACGTCGGCGAACTCAACGATTTCGCGCCCAAATTACTCGAACGGCTGAAGAGCATCAAGGAGCTTCAAGGCGTGACTACGGATCAGGTCCTCGGCGGATTGGAAGCCCGTTTGGTCATCGACCGCGACGCGGCCGCGCGCTATGGCATCGCTCCGTCGGATATTGACTCAGCGTTGTACAACGCGTTCGGCCAACGCCAAGTTGCCTTGATGTACACTGAACGCGACCAAAATCGTGTTGTTCTCGAAGTCGATTCGAAGCTCACCGAAGACCCGTCCGCGCTCGAGAAAATCTACGTCAAAGCGCCGCGCGGATTGCAGGTGCCGCTGAAGAACGTCGCGAAATTCGTGCGCTCATCGCTCTCGCTTTCTGTCACACATCAAGGCCAGTTCCCGGCTGTGACCATCGCATACGGCCTAGCCCCGGGTGTTGCGCTGGGCGAGGCGTCGAACAAGATCGAAGAAGCGTTCCACGCTTTAAATCCGCCTGAAGGAATTCATGCGAGCTTTCAAGGCAGCGCGCAGGCGTTTCAGGATTCTCGCTCGTCGCAAGTCACGCTGATCCTTACCGCGCTGCTGGCGATCTACATTATTCTCGGAGTGCTGTACGAAAGTTTGATTCATCCGCTGACGATTCTGTCGACGATTCCGTCCGCCGGCATTGGTGCATTGTTGGCACTGATGGCCTTCAATTTTCCACTGGATGTGATGGGATTGATCAGCATTATTTTGTTGATCGGCATTGTGAAAAAGAACGCGATCATGATGATCGACTTCGCTCTGGAAGCGGAACGCGATCACAAAAAGCCAGCGCTCGAAGCGATCCGTGAAGCGTGTCTGTTGCGCTTCCGCCCGATTATCATGACGACGATGGCCGCGCTCCTCGGCTCGCTCCCCCTCGCGCTGGGGCACGGAGTCGGCTCCGAACTCCGCCGTCCGCTTGGTGTGGCGATCATCGGCGGATTGCTCATGAGCCAGGCGTTGACGCTTTTCACGACGCCTGTCGTCTATGTGTTCTTGGATGGGTTGAGGCAGAAAAGCACGTCTGCAAAGCAATCGATTCCGTAAATCAGTTCCGGTGAGTAATTGCGATTGTGATGTCGGAAATTTTTGATGAAAATCGCGTAATCTCTGCTAGATTTACGTCACACTCTTTCATGTACGCAGTCACCGCAACGTTGAGCACAGCGAGAAAATGATGATGAACCTCCGAACGATGATGGCCGTAGTGGTGTTGTGCCTCACGAGTTCACGGCTGGTGGCGCAAGACCTCCAAGCCTTCTCATTTCCACCGATCATTCAAGGTGAGGCATTTGCGGTCACGATCGATAAAGCTGGGAATCAATTCATCGCCGGGCGCTTTATGGGGACGCTGGATTTCAATCCCGGTGTCGGTGACGACACGAAAACAAGCGGCGGCGGATTCGACGTCTTCGTCACCCGAATCAATGCGGACAACACCTACGCATGGACCAAAACATTTGGCGGGTCTTTGATCGACATACCCAAATCCGTCGTCATCATCGGCAATACGCTTTATGTTGGCGGGACGTTTGCCAGCACAAATGCTGGCGTCGGCGGAGGCGGATCGCTCGCGGCCAGTGGGTTGCGAGACGTCTTTGTCTGGGCGATGGACGCGACGACCGGCTTGAGCATCCCGACATTTGGGAATGGTGGAATTCAAACTTTCGGCGGCACGGGCACCGACAATTTGCAAGCGATGGTCGCGTACGGCAAGAACCTGATTGTGGCCGGAAATTTTGATAGCACCAACGCGGGCGTTGGCGGTCCCGGCACGATTGCGGCGGCTCACGCGCTCGACTGCTACGTGATCATGATGAATGGAATAACCGGTGCGTTGGAAACTAAATTCGGCACGGACGGAGGTGTTGCGTTTGGCGGTTCGGATGTCGATGAAGTCGCACATATTGCTGTCTCGGGATCGACGCTGTATGTGACAGGTAATTTTAAGAGCTTGGATTTTGGTTATGAGGGCACAACATTATTCGCGCCGCTCGGTGTCCGTTCAGCATTTATCTTGTCGATCAACTTGAAAAACGGATCGATCAACAAGAAATTCGGCACAATTGGAGCCGTGCGATTCGGTGGCGGCGCAACGACCTATGGCTGGCGTCTGGCTGTTTCCGGTTCGTCAATTTTTATGGGCGGAACACTCCTCAGCAACAACGCCGGATTGAACGCACTTGGAACGTTTTCGACCAACGGGATGGACGATGCGTATGTAATTTCTTTGACCAAGGCCGGCACGCTCAATACCAAATTTGGCACGGGCGGTTTCATTCACTTTGGCGGAGGTGCGAACGAAACGTTCGGCGGAATGGCTGTTTCAAAATCGCTCTATTTTACCGGAGTCACTGAAAGTGATAACGCCCCGCTCGGACCGGGTGCAGTGGCCGGACACGTTGATAAAAAAGATATCTTCATTGTCGCCGTGAATCCGCGCGATGGAACGATGAATTCCAAAACGTCGTTCGGTTTCTCTTTCTTTGGCGGCTCGGAAGACGAGCTCTGCAACGATCTGGCCGTCGGCAAAAAGGCTGTCTTCGTCGCTGGAAGTTTTAACAGCCAAAATGCAGGTTACCGAGGTACCGCCGGTTACCGCACCAACAACCAATTCGGCGGGCTGATACTCCCATTTGACATCCTCACGGGAGTCTTCCCGGTGCCTAAACCATAGGGAACCAGACAAAAGCCTACGCGTTTACTTCGGTGGCTGTGTGCTCTTTAAGAACGCGAACAAGTGACGAAGGTCCTCGTCGCTCAGATCATTCAAAACGCCCTCGGGCATCAGAGATTGTCCCAGCGGTTTTTGAGCGGCGATTTTGTCCCGGGGCAAACCAGTCTCCTGCCCGTCCGCTCCGCGCAGCACGACCACTTGTTTGTCCTGCCGCGCGATGAGTCCCATCAAGCGCCGTCCGTCTGTCGTCTTAATCAGAAACGCTTCGAACCCCTCGCGGATTTCAGCGCTGGGGCTGACGATACTCAACAGCATCGTGTCGGTGTCGTCGCGTTTTGTGCTCGTTAAATCCGGGCCGACGCGTCCGCCTGATCCGTAGATTGTGTGGCAGACTGCGCACCGCTGTTTGAAAATCTCGTAGCCTTTCAATGGATTGCCGCCGCCGGTTTTCAACTTCGCCGAGACCGTCGCAATAGCCGCTTTCGCTTCGTCCGTGATCACGGCAGCAACGCCTGTGCGTGGTTTGCCGTAGAGTTTCTCTGTCAACGCGATCACGCTGGCGTCGTCGTGCTGGCGCAATTTATCGAGCGTTTCACGGCTCAGTGCGCCTCGGTCCAGCGCTCCTTTATCAACGTCCTGAAGCAACCGTATTGCCCACGCGTCGCGGCTTGCCAGCAGCAATTGAATCGACACTTTCATGTCGGATGTTTGAGTCGTATACGCTTTGAGAAGTTCGCCGGGAATTGATGTATCGTTGTATTGTTGCAACGCGGCCAACGCGGCTTTGAGCGTCGGAACTTCTTTCGACGAAGCCACCACGCCCAACAAATATGGCACACTGGCAGGTGCATCGATTTCGCCTAGAATTTGAATCAACGCGACACGACGTTTCGCAGAGATTTTCGCATTCTTCAAGTCGGTCAACGCCGAATCTACTGCGCCCGGTTTGCCCATGCGTAAATCCAGTGGCAACGGGTCGCCACCTGCTTTCGTCAAGGCTTCGAGTAATGCCGTCGGCAGCGACGAAATCGTCCGGCCTTCGAATGCTTTTTCAAATCCGGTGAGCAGTTTCGCATTGCACTCCGCGTTCGGAGAGATTCCGAACAACGACGCGCACGCAGCCAATTCGTCCGGACTTCCCGACGCGGCCCAGCGGCGCATCAAGCGCTCAAGAATATGATCGCGAACCAGCGGCAAGTCCCAGGCCGTTCGGTCGCCGATGAAATTGAGAACCGCCTCGCGATCCGTCGCGCACTTGGCTTCAATCGCCCACCACAACAGCAGCGGAATGTGACCATCCGTTGCGTCCTCCGAGTGCGCCAGCAATTCGCGCACAATCGGAAACGAATCTTTCGCCGGGAGCCGCCGCGCCGAACACGCCAACTGGCTTCGCGCTTCAACATTCTTCTCCGTATGAGCCATGCTGGTGAGCGCCCACACGACCGACGTCGTCACCTTCTTTTCATCGCACAACAACCGCGCGACCCAGAGCCGCACGTATGGATTTTCGTGTTCCAGCAACGCAATCGCGGTCGGCTCGTCCAAACCGCCGGAGGCATACAGCGCCCAACACGCTTCGAGCGCAAACGGGCTTTTCTCAGCTGACACGATCTGCGCGAGTTTTGGCACAATCGTTTTGTCTTTGCGATCTGCAAGTAGACGTTGAGCGGTCTGGCGCGTCCAACGGTTTTCACTGCGTAAAAGTTCGACCAATTCCGCGCTCGATTTCGCTCCGAGATCAACCGGCTTCGAGAACGTAGAGTCCTTTGCGCGGAGCCGATAGATGCGACCCAATTCTGTGTCCAGCATCCCGGCGCGGTGCTTCAAATGGCTGATGTGAGCGTCGTAAAAATCAGCGATGTACACGGCTCCGTCGGGACCGAGTTTAATATCCACCGGTCGGAACCAGGTGTCTGTCGACGTGACTGCTTCGCCGATGTCGTGCGTTTGAAATGTCGATCCGACGGCTTCCATCTCCGTCTCAAAAATGGCTCCACGTAATGGGTCCACCGCGAAGAGTTTTCCGTTGTAGTGCGCCGGGAACGCGCCGCCTTCATACGTCAAAAACGTATGCGTGAAGCGCGTCACTTTTTTGTCGTGCTTCATCATCGGGAAATAGCCGAATGTGTACGGATTCGACAGCGGCCCGTGCTTGTCGAAACCTTTCTGTGAATAACCGCCTTGGACGTAATCAAATCCGCGCGTGTCGCCGCCATTGTGCCCGGAAAAAATCCGGCCCTTCGAATCCAGTTCCACGCCAAACGTATTTCCGCCGCCTTCAGCAAACACTTCGAATCGGTGCGTCTCCGGATGGTAGCGCCAGATCTGTTGTCCCAACGTATCGACCGCTTCTTTGTCCGGCGCGCCGGGACGTTTTACATGCCCGGAGACAGTGCTGCCTTGCGCCGCATATAGCCATCCATCCGGCCCCCAGCGCATGCTGTTTACGACCGAATGTGTGTCCTCAATTCCGAATCCTTCGAGCAGTACATCAGGCGGACCGTCGGGAATATCGTCATTGTTTTTATCGTGATAAAAAAGAAGGTAAGGCGGATTCAAAACAAACACGCCGCCGCGTCCGCGCTCGACTGCCGTGACGATACTCAACCCATCGACAAACACCGTGTGCTTGTCGTACGTGCCGTTGCCCTTCGTGTCTTCGTGAATCGAAATGCGATCCATGCCGGGTGTATGGTGGGGCGGGGGCTTGGGGACTTTGTCGTACTGCGAACGCCACACCGCATCCTTGTTCACAATCGTCAAACCAGCGGGCTGCGGATACTGCCGATACTCGACGACCCACATCCGTCCGCGTTCGTCGAAATTGATGAACAACGGTTGCGCGATGACCGGCTCGGAGAGCACGAGATCGAGCTGCAAGTCGGCAGGTGTTTTAAATGTCTTGATCGATTCCAACGGTGAAAGTGAACCGACCGACGCAGCGTTTGCCTTGACGGCTTTGACTTCTTCTGAAAAGAGGGGCGAGGCAATGAGGAGAGCAATGAATATGGATAAGGTACGAATCGAAAGCATGGAGTGTATCCTGAACGAACCGTCGCCTTGACCTGAAAAAAGGGTGCATCGCCGAAGTTGCGCCGCAGTTCCCTCTCCCCTTGAGGGAGAGGGCGGACAAGCGTACTCGCTCGCCGGGTGAGGGGTGGGCGTTGATAAATTAAACGCGCTTGGATTAATCAACGCTTACCCCTCACCCCGCGAGACGGAACGGCTGTCTCGTCGGCCCTCTCCCTCAAGGCAATGGCCCTAAGTTAAGATATTGAAACGAAA
>JBAXUS010000143.1:0-15983 GCA_037129555.1 Planctomycetota bacterium | reverse complement strand
GACAAACGTTGGGACGACCGAACGATTATTCAATCGACGGTCGCGTTGTTGATTGAAGTCGAGAAAAAGTTCAACGTGGACAAAGACCGCGTGTATTGCACGGGATTGAGCATGGGTGGAATGGGCACGTGGTTCGTGATTCAGGAAGCGCCATTTTTGTTCGCAGCCGCCGCGCCGATTTCGGCGGTGGCAGTGCGTTTGGAGCAGGCTCCGAAGCGCTTGAAAGACGTACCTGTCTGGATCATTTGTGGCTCGGACGACGGTGGATTCACCGACGGTTCCATCAAGATGAATGAGGCGTTTAAAGAGAATGGGAACGACGTCAAATTTACGAAATGGCAGGGTGAAGGCCACGGTGTGTGGGGGCGTTTTTATCCGACGATGCCGTTCTATGAATGGCTGCTCGAACACAAACGCAAACCCAAAGCGCCGCCAGCCGTCGCGGTCGTGCCGCCGACTCCCGCACCTGTCCCTGCTCCGGCGACAACCGGTGTCGTTGCGGTTGTTCCGCCAGTGACGACTCCGGCCACAACCAACCTGCCGGTGATTCTGCCGAATCCGCCGAAGGTTGTTCAACCCGTTACCAGCACCACGTCCGCCGTGACAAGCGCGGTGGCTGTAGCTCCGTCGATGGTGATCGGGCCAGCCGTCCGAGCAAATCCGATGAAGCGACCGTTTGACTGGCCGTATGCGCGGATTTTCTTGGGGCTATCAGCGGTCATGTTTGCGCTCGCGTTTTATTTCCTTTTCACGGATTCGTCGAAGAGCTAATTCGGTTGGTGCGCCGTTCCCAGGATCAAGCGTTTTATGTGCGGATTCGCTGGCTTACTTCGATGGGATGGGCTTACCGACGACGATGTTTGCACCGTGGCGCGAGCGTCGAATGTAATCGCGCATCGGGGACCGGATTCGGCGGGATATTGGAACGATGAGCGGATTGCGCTGGGATTCCGGCGGCTGAAGATCATCGATCTTTCCCCGGCGGGCGAGCAGCCGATGGCCAACGAAGACGGGTCGCTGCGCGTTGTTTTCAATGGTGAGATTTATAACCACCGCGAACTGCGTGAGGAACTGCTGTCGCGCGGACACGTTTTCAAATCAAAATCCGATACGGAAGTGCTGCTGCATTTGTTCGAGGAACTCGGCGAAAAGATGCTTGATCGGTTGCGTGGCATGTTCGCGTTTGCGATCTGGAACGCGCCGCAACGCGAGCTGTTTCTAGCGCGCGACCCCGTCGGGGTGAAGCCGCTTTATTTTGCCGAACGCGGCGAGTGCATCGCGTTCGCCAGCGAAGCGAAGGCGCTGTTCGCGCTGGGCGTTGAGCGCGATGTGGATTATGTCGCGCTGGATCAGGCGCTGACCTACCGCTATGTCCCGGCACCGCGCAGTGGGTTTCAAAACGTCGAGAAGCTTCCGCCCGGCCATTTCGCCCGGGCGAAAGATGGCGCGTTGGACTACCAACGCTGGTGGAGTTTCTCGCCCAACGCAATCGTCGAGAAAACCTCCGGTGACGAAACGCTCGGACGTCTTGAAGTGGCGGTGAAACGGCGTTTGATTTCGGACGTACCACTCGGATTCTGGCTCTCCGGCGGAATCGATTCGGCGCTTGTGTTGTCTCAAGCGGGTGGAACGCATCCGTCATTTTGCGCGGGGTTCGAACAGAAAGAATACGATGAACGCGATCTGGCCCGGTCATCAGCGGCGCACTTGAATTCGCCGCTGGAATGTTTCGATGTCCCAGCGCGAATCTTCGAGCGACTGGCTGAGACCGTGTGGCACGCGGACGAACCGTTCTTCGACAGCTCGATGCTTCCTGTTTATGCGTTGGCCGAACGGACGAAACCTCACGCATCTGTCGTACTTAGTGGGGATGGAGGCGACGAAGCGTTCGCCGGATATGACCGGTACGTCGGATTGCAATTGTTAGAGCGCTACACAAAAACGCCGCGTTTGTTTCGCTTGGCTGCGTTGAAGTACGCGCAGTGGCGATACCCGGCGGCGTCGCGAAGTGGCTGGGATCGGATGTTGCGCTGGCTCGAAAAATGCCGGGCAATGGAGGCTTCGAATCATCATCCTTATGTGGCAGCGATGGAGTTGTTCACCGTAGAGCAACGCGCGGATTTGTACGGCGACGCGATGCTTGACGCGACAGACGGATGCGATGCTCGCGACGATTTGGAAGGTGCTCTGCTTCGAGCGCGCGAAGCCATGTCGTCAACCCGAAACTCTGCTCCAGGCGTTTTGCAACACGCTGATCTTCATACGTATTTGCCCGGCGATGTGCTGCATAAAGTGGACCGCATGTCGATGGCTCACGGCGTCGAAGTGCGGTCTCCATTCTTGGACGTGGACTTGTTGAATTGGGCGCTGTCGCTTCCGGATTCCGTGCGCTTGCCGGCTAAACAGACGAAGCCATTACTGCGTACGGCGGCTCGTCAGACGCTTCCGCCGGACGTTGCGTCCGCTCGAAAACGCGGTTTTGGAGTCCCGTTGGACGATTGGTTTCGCGGGCCGTTGCAGAAGGATGCGCTGGACGTGTTTGAATATTCGCGTTGCGTTGCGGACAATATTTTCAAGAAGCGGTATTGGGAAACGTTGTGGAAGGAGCATCAAGCGGGGCAGGCGCAACATGGCGAGCGGCTGTTTGCACTGCTTGCGACGGAGACATGGCATCGCGTGTTTTTTGGGGCGAACGCACCGACAGAACGACCGAGATAAAGTCATAAAAAAGCACGGGCTAAAAGCCCGTGCCTCTATTAGAAAAAGTCCGCGCGGTTTACTTCTTTTCGAGGATCCAGACGTTGCGGTAGAATACCGGGTTACCGTGTCCTTGGAACTGAACTTCGCCGCCTTCGGGCGTCTCTTTTTGTCCGCCGCCGGTCGGGCCGTCGATCTCCTGATTTTCGTGAATCACAACGCCGTTGTGCTTGGACGTGACCACGGCGTTCTTGATTTTCTTGCCAGCCTCATCGAATTGCGCGGCCGTGAAATCAATATCGTAAGTCTGCCACGACAACGGCGGGAAGACCATGTTGACCTTCGGAGCGGCCTTGGTGTAAATGCCGCCGGCTTCGTTGTTCTTACCGAAGCGTCCGAACGAATCGAGCACTTGGCATTCGTAGCGGTTTTGCAAATACACGCCGCTGTTGCCGCGATCCTGTTCGCGTCCGTACGGCTTGAACGGCTCCATGTATTCGACGTGCAGCGTGAAGTTCTTAAACTTCTCTTTTGTGAGGGCGTTGCCGTGCGTGGTCGTCAACAATTTGCGTTCGTCGAGTTCGCCGCCCTTCCAATTGTCGAGGCTCGAACCATCAAACAACATCTTCGCACCTTCGGGAGCTTTTGCGCCCAACGTCGGGCTGACGCGCATGACTTTTTTGCATTCAAACGCTTCCCCTTTGTCTGTCTTGCCGGTCAACGTTTCTCCAGTCAACGTCGCAGCGAAGGGCTTTTCGAAGACGGTTTTGTCGCCGTCTGTTTTGCCGTCGGCTTCCCATTCTTTAGCCGTGATGACGCGCAGTTTGGCGTCGCCCATCCATCCGTCGCCCGGAAGCCCGCCGAAATAATAGACTGCGCGGAACGTCCCGCCGCCCAGCGCCATGATCTGCGCTCCGAACTTTTTCTTGCCGTCAGCGGCAGTTAATTCGCCGGAGAATTCGCCTTGAATTTTATAATCCGCACCGGCTTGAGCGACGTCCAGTGCGAGGTCCTTGTTCTTGTTTTCGTCGTACGGATTCTTCTTTTTCGCTTCACCCGCGAATACGGTCCCGGTCAAGCCGAGCACTACACACAATGCTACCAAAAGTCGTTTCATGACATGCTCCAGTTGGATAAAAATTGGGCCTCTTTCATCCTGCTACTTACACCGAACGCTCGACATGTGCGGAAGATTGCGACACATGGAGTCATAGCACGCGCGACTGTCATTGATAACTCGTACTGAACGGGTGCTGAAGATGTTTATGTCGAGACGCCTCGCGGTTTTTTGTTAGGATGAGTTACTTGTCCAAGTGTTACTGGAAGCCTGTGGAAAATTGCTTATGTCCGATGAACGCGAAAATGTGGAATGCTCGACTCCTGATTGTTGTCCGGAATCCAAGCGCCGTGATTTTTTAAAATTGTCGGCGTTGAGCGCGTTGGGTGCTGCGGCGGCATGCGCGTGGCGGCCTGTGATGGCGGGGCCGTTTGAAGATCATGTCGCGTTGATTCCTCTTGATAAGAAGCTCGATCCGAAATGGGTAGCGTCGTTGACTGCTCGCGGCGAACCGGAAGTTTATAAAGGGGCGGAGCTGAAATTCATCGGGATGCCCATCGGTGGATTGTACGCGGGCGCGATGTACATCGGCGGCGATGGCAAGCTGTGGCTGTGGGATATTTTCAACGCGGTCACGAATGGCGTTTTGCCGCGCAAGGTGGATTGCGAAGGCAAGAAAGTTGATCCGCAAAACGGTGCGAATTACGCGGTGCCGTTGGAACAGAATGCGCCGCTCGATCAAGGCTTCGCGCTGCGTATTAATGGGAAGACGCACACGCTTGATAAGCGCGGATTCAAAGACATTACATTTCGCGGCGAGTATCCCGTCGCGACGGTGACATACAAGGATTCGAGCATTCCTGTCTCGGCAACGTTGACGTCGTTTTCGCCGTTTTGTCCGTTGAACGCGGCGGACTCCAGTCTACCGGCGATTGTGTTTCGGTTTGTGATCAAGAATGAAAGCGCCGAACACGTGGATGCGTCGGTGTTGGGCTGGTTTGAAAATGCGGTGTGTCTGGCCAATCGGAATTTTCCGAACGCTGAACGGCGCAACAGTATTGTCGGCCACGCACTGGCCACGTCGTTGAATTGCTCGGCGCGCGCGGTTGTTCAACATGAAGGCGCGGTGCGTTCGGATATTGTTTTTGAGGATTTTGAGAAAGAGACTTACGACGGGTGGACGGTTGAGGGCACTGCGTTCGGAAAAGGGCCGATCAAGAAATCGGAGATGCCGGCGTATCAGGGCGATGTCGGGGCGCGCGGTGAGCGATTGGTGAATTCGCACAATGTCCGCAAAGGTGAGTCTGTGGCGGGCGGGGACGGGCATGTTGGGACGTTGACGAGCCGCGAATTTGTGGTCGAACGCAATTACATCAACTTCCTGATCGGCGGGGGCAAGCATCCCGGGACGACATGTGTCAATGTGTTGATCGACGGCAAGATCGTGCGGACGGCGACGGGGCACGACAACAACAAGATGCGTGTCGAGTCGATTGATGTCCGTGAATTTCAAGGCAAGAAGGCGCGGTTCCAGATTGTCGATCAGGTTGCCGGAGCGTGGGGGAATATCGGTGTTGATGACATCGTATTCTCGGACAAGGCCGGGAAGACTGTGCGCTTAGACGAGCTGCCTGATTTCGGTTCGATGACGCTCGCGTTATTGAATCCGAATCCCAGCGACAGCGGGACGGCTGAGCATCCAAGCGAGAAGCCGGTGACCGTCGCGTTGAAGCCGATTGCTGAGAAATTGACGGGCGCGTTGGAGCGGTCCGTGTCGCTTGCCCCGGGGCAAGAGGCGTCGGTTGATTTCGTACTCACGTGGCATTTTCCGAATCTCTCAATTCGCGGGATGAGCGGGCGGCATTATGCGTCGCGCTTTGATTCGGCGAATGCTGTGGCGATGGCGGTCGCGGAGCAGTTCGAGATTTTGACGTCGCTCACTATGTCGTGGCGCGAGACGTGGAATGATTCGACGTTGCCGCATTGGTTCCTCAATCGGACATTTGCGAACACGTCGATCCTGGCGACGAACACATGCCATCGATTTGCTGACGGGCGCTTTTGGGCGTGGGAAGGCGTGGGGTGTTGCGAGGGGACGTGCACGCATGTGTGGCATTACGCTCAAGCGGTCGCGCGGCTCTTTCCGGAACTGGAATTGGACCTGCGGCAGCGGACTGATTTTGAGATCGCGTTCAATGCTGCTAATGGAATGATCGGCTATCGCGGAAACGTTGGGAATGGCGATGCGGCGGACGGGCAGGCGGGCACTATTTTGCGCGCGTATCGCGAGCATCAGATGTCGGCGGATGCATCGTTTTTGAAATTGAATTGGCCGAAGATCAAGAAGGCGTTGCAGTATTTGATTGCGTTGGATGCGAAAGAAGCGGCGGATGGGAAGGCTGACGGGATGATCGTCGCGGCTCAGCACAACACGCTGGATGCGGCGTGGTTCGGGAAGATTCCGGTGATTGCGTCGTTGTATTTGGCGGCGTTGCGCGCGGGAGAAATGATGGCGCGCGAATTGAAGGATGTTGAGTTCGAGAAGCGGTGCGCGGAGTTGCAAGCGCTGGGACGTCCGCAGCTCGAAGCGCTGTTCAACGGCGAGTTTTTCATTCAGGAAGAAGACGCGAAACACGTCAACGATATTGGGATTGGGAAGGGTTGTTACATCGATCAAGTCTTCGGGCAGAGTTGGGCGAACCAGCTTGCCCTGGGGCGATTGTATGATGAGAAGAAGATCAAGACGGCGCTGGCGTCGCTGTGGAAATATAACTTCGCGCCGGATGTCGGACCGTTGCGCAAATCATTGAAACCGGGTGTGCGCGGGCGGCCGTATGCGTTGGCTGGCGACGCGGGGTTGGTGATGTGCACGTGGCCGCTTGGCGGGAAGCGGAACGATTGGGAGAAGCATTGGCAGTTCATGTATTTCAGCGAGTGCATGACGGGGTTTGAGTGGCAGGTGTCCGGGCACATGCTGGCGGAAGGGATGATTACGGAGGGCATGGCGATCGCGCGCGCGATTCATGATCGCTATCATCCGCGTCTGCGCAATCCGTATAATGAGATCGAATGTTCGGACCATTATGCTCGGGCGATGGCGAGTTACGGGGCGTTTATTGCGGCGTGTGGATTTGAGTATCACGGTCCGCGCGGGCATTTGGGATTCGATCCGAAGATCAATCCGACTGAATTCAAAGCGGCGTTCACGGCGGCTGAAGGTTGGGGTAGCATCGGTCAACGATTTGATGCGGCGGCTCAGACTCAAGTGCAGACGGTGGTCGTGAAATACGGGAAGCTGAAGGTGCGGTCGCTGGCGTTTGTGTACCAGGGAAAAGCTGTGCCGACGCGTGCAACGGTTCAGGTGGCGGGGCGGGATGTTGTGGGGGCGGTGACGATTGAAGGCCAACGGGTGATGATTTCGTTCCGTGAGACGCATGTGATTCAGAGCGGGCACATGGTGCGGGTAGCGATGGCGTGAGGGGGAAGGCATGCTTCTTCCACATCTCACGATTGCGGAGAATTCGAGCGGTCAGGGTGAGGCTTCATGTGAGCTGCGCTCACCCACCCGAATCGGGTAGGTCACCTGCGAAAAAAGCTTAAGGAAGCAGCTTTGTGCCACCCGCCTACTCCAACGGGTTATTGCAGAGACGCGTACGCCTCATCCGCTCCAAGACTTCAAACGCAGCCTGTTCGAGTGGCTTGAGGTGGCTGCTCGCCTGGTCGATCAACTCGCCCGTGATGGGCAAATTACCATGCGATAGGTCGTTGCGAAGCCGGATGATCTCGGCGACACGCTTATCGGCAGATAAAGACTCCGGCACGTCGCTACTGGAGAACAACTCTGCAACAAGCTGGGTGACGCAAGCCTTAGCTGCCCCGCGATCCTTCTCGTCAAGTTTAGACTTGTCAGCGTACGATAATGCCAATCGTTCGATGACCCGCCAGAAGCAGCAGAAGTTGTCCAGCACATCGCTGCCGATCAGCCCCTTGCGATACCAACTCGCGGCGGCCAAGTAACGGGGGTGCTCCCTACGGAGGAACACCAAACTTCCAGTAATCCAATGCCACTCCTCCTCAGTCAAAACACGGTCAAGCGATGTCGCCTTACGGTTGGTGCGAATGCGCTCGTCGCGGGCATCTTCCTCTGGCAGGTAGAATCTGATAGGTGCCCGGATGCAAGCCGACAGGAGGTCGCATAGCTGGCTAAGATAGACGGCCCCGGCACGCTCCGCAGAACTGAGGGATGTTGCCGTAACCGTATACTCAATCCGCATTGACCCCGGTTGACTCAACTCATGTAACGTAATCTCAGTGAAGTAGTCTTGGCCAGCGGTATGGGCTTTGATCGCACGTTGTGTTCGGCGGTGCAGGTTCTGATCCGGGCGCACTGGCCCGAACAGGACTGCCGTCATCACGAATCGATGCAGTCCGGCAACGACAGCGAGTTCAAGTTGGCGTTCTGGCATTTACTCTTCCTTTGCGCGAAAACACGCTTCTTGCGGCCTAACATGGTATTCAACCGCAACCGTGCGGTCTATTAAGAGGTTTATACTACAGCACTTTTTTGTATTCGAGTAGACCTAATCAGTGATTTAAATGTGCTGTATGAATTCACGCGAAAAGGCATGGACCAGGGTACTGGTCCATGGCACCCGGCGGTAGGTCGATGATTTATGCGTTTTTGACTGCGATGGCTTGAACGACTGCGCCGAGTCCGGTGTGATAGATGCCTTCGATGATGTCGCGTTCCAGTTCGATCAGGTGTTTGAAGGTCAGGCCTTGCAATTCGCTTTTTAATAACGCTTCAGTCAGCATTACATCGACTGAATTTCCGCCGCCGGTGCCGTGCTTCAATTGGTCGGGCGTGTAGGATTCGACCAGGTAGACGCCGTGCGGTTTGAGTGCGGCGATGATTTTTTGATGGACTGATTTTCGGAGTTCGGACGGCAGGGGGCAGAAGATCGAGACGATGCCGTCCCATGTGCTTTCGCCGAAATCGAAGTCGGCTAAATCGGCGTGGATCAGTTCGATTGAGACGCCATTTTCGTCGGCCAGCTTTTTGGCTTTTTCCAAGCCTGCGTGAGACGCATCGACGGCTGTGACGGTGTAGCCTTGCTTGGCGAGAAAGACGGCATTGCGGCCTTCGCCTTCGGCGATGCTGAGCACTTTTCCTTTGGGGATTGCGGCGACATTCTCGGCCAGGAATGTGTTGGGGGCTTTGCCGTAGGCGTATTCGGTGGCGCTGAAGCGTTCGTTCCACATGGGGGTTTTCCTTGAATGAGTAATGATACAGTATCACAGTTTCAAGGTGTACGCGCAGCGTGAAAATTATACCGCCCAGTCAGGGCTACAACGATTCGTGCATCGATTCCCAGGGCGTTGCCCTGGGCTATCACATTTCGCCCTTTCAGGGCTCGTTTACATTTGGCATCGTGTCCTAGGCCTGACGGCCTAGGCTGCATTATGTCGACCCTTTGGGTCTGTACGGCGGGTGGCGGGTGCAACGTTTTGACGACATGGGCGCGATTACGATTAGACGTCTCTTGATTGACTAATCCATCACGGTAATTTGTGAGACTTGGGAGAGGCTTCTTGTTCACTTTGCTTTGTCTTACCGGCGGGACGGTGCACCCGTGGTTGATGAGCTAAGAGATGGCATCGCAGATGACCTTGGTATCGGTGAACTGACGGAATCGGGTAATCTTGCCGTTGGCGAGGTCGTAGATGTGTGCGGCTGGAGCGACAAACAAACGCCCCGAAACTTTGTGCTGCCCGCGATAAGTGCCGACAACGATGACAGAATTGCCCGCGTCGAGAAACTGTTCGATGTCGAAGCCCCAATCCTTCCACGAGGTATCGAAGGAACGAAAAACACCGTCCACGACAGCCTGTGCGCCGTGCCAAGTCGCGCCACGCGGAAAACCAGCGTTCTGAATCCATTGAAGGTCGGGATTACAGATAGCAAGAAACGCCTCGTAGTCCTTGGCTTGGAAGGCTCGATAAAGCTCCTGAACGGTCTGGACGTTTGATGTCATGTCTTTCGATTCCTGGAAGCGTGTAGCGACCCAAGCACAGTGCCCCGGCACACGCGACGCCATGTTTGCAACCGCGACGTTCATGCCGCGTTCGCTGCAGCGCATGGTTCGGCGCTGCGTTCATTGGGAACTTGGTGGCCATGTCTTCTGGAGGCAATCGTCCGAATGCCCGTCAAACGGTTGTAAGAAGTGAGTCTTGGCGAATGCAGCCAAATCCTCCGGCTGGCCTTCCATCCGTAACACCATCATGCCCACGCAGAAATGATACGTGGAATAATACCAGTGTCCATCCGATCCTCGCGCCAGAAAGATGTCGGGAATGCGCCCGTCCTGCTTCTGGCAACTGTTGGCGAACGCCAGCCACTCGCCCTTGCGGGTCACAATAATATGCTCCGAAAGCCACGTGTCAGCATCACTGACAGCATTCGTGCTCTGGGATTTGAGGCGGGCGAACTCGTTGGTTGGCCACGATGGATCGGCAACGCGCGCCGTAATGTCTGCAATGCTCTGCTCCTTCCACGCTCGGCGCGCACTCGACTGAAGTGGTGAAGGACGAAGAAACGCGACCGCACCGATAACGGCCAAAAGCAGAACAGACACGATGGCGATGGTGAGCGGCTTCTTCACGGCTGGCATTTTATTCGAGCGCATCCGTGCGGTCTAGCAAAATCGGTGATGACGTGAACTACTGCAGGTTAGTTGGGTATGAATTTTTGGTAAAAGTGCTTGAAAAAGGTGGATGGGTTTTCGTTGTATGTAGAGGGAAATGTAGTGCTGTTTTGATTGAGTACGTAATGATATAATATATCGTATTGATTAGGTTCTGGCGATGGTCGTGCACGATGTGATTGTTTGGGAGTGGGGGATGGTGGTGGGTGCGGAGGATTTATTTCGCCCCTTCAGGGCTAGGCACACGGGTGGGATTTCGACCTAGGCCTTACGGCCTAGGCTACATTATGCCGCTCCTTTGGAGCTATACGGCGGAAAGATGCAGGATGTGCATGTTTAGGAATGGGTTTGGTGGAGTGTGTGTGAGGGGTGAGCGGGAACGGCGTCCCGCTCCACGATAGGTAGGCACAATGTGATTGTGTGGGAGCGGGGATGATGTGGCGTTGGGCGAGGGGTAAAAAAAACGCGGACGGAGACTCATCGCCTCCGTCCGCGCTAAAAACGTTGAACTGTCAACCGTCGAATTACTTGCCTTCGGCCTTGAGTTTTTCGGCCTTGGCGACGGCTTCTTCGATCGTGCCGACATACATGAAGGCGGCTTCAGGCAGGTGATCGTATTCGCCGGCGGCGACGGCTTTGAAGCTGCGGACGGTGTCGGCGATTGTGACGTACTTGCCTTCGATGCCCGTGAACTGCTGGGCGACGAAGAACGGTTGCGACAGGAACTTTTCGATCTTGCGGGCGCGGGCGACGATGAGCTTGTCGTCTTCGCTCAATTCATCGACGCCGAGGATCGCGATGATGTCCTGCAAATCCTTGTAGCGCTGGAGAATCTGCACGACTTGGCGCGCGACGCGGTAATGCTCTTCGCCGAGGTACTGCGGATCCATGATTCGGCTGGTCGAGGACAACGGATCGACGGCGGGGAAGATGCCCTTTTCGGCGATGTTACGCGCGAGATTCGTGGTCGAATCCAAATGCGTGAAGGCCGTTGCGGGCGCCGGATCGGTGTAATCGTCGGCGGGCACGTAAATGGCTTGAATCGAGGTGATCGAGCCGCGCTTGGTGGACGTGATGCGTTCCTGCAGACCGCCCATTTCGGTGGCCAGCGTGGGCTGGTAACCGACGGCTGACGGCATGCGGCCCAGCAAGGCGGACACTTCGGATCCGGCCTGCGTGAAGCGGAAGATGTTGTCGATGAAAAGGAGGACGTCTTTGCCTTCCTGATCGCGGAACGATTCGGCGACAGTCAGGGCGCTGAGCGCGACGCGGAGGCGGGCGCCCGGCGGTTCGTTCATCTGTCCGTAAATCAGGGCGACGCGGCTTTCTTCGGGCTTCTCTTCGTTGATGACGCCGCCTTCGCGCATTTCAAGCCACAAATCGTTGCCTTCGCGGGTGCGTTCACCGACGCCTGCGAAGACGGAGTAACCGCCGTGCTTCATGGCGATGTTGTGGATCAATTCCATGATGATAACCGTCTTGCCGACGCCTGCGCCGCCGAACAAGCCGGTCTTACCGCCCTTGACGTACGGGGCGAGCAAGTCGACGACTTTGATGCCGGTTTCGAACATTTCGGTGTTGGGATTAAGCTGATCGAAATCGGGCGCTTCGCGATGGATCGGCGAATACGTGGCACCCGCCTGGATCGGGCCCCAGCCGTCGACGGGTTCGCCGAGGACGTTGAGGATGCGGCCGAGCGCGGCGACGCCAACGGGCACGCTGATCGCTTTGCCGGTGTCGAGAATCTCCGTGCCGCGGACGATGCCGTCAGTCGAGGACATCGCGACGGCTCGGATGCGGTTGCGGCCGAGGTGCTGTTCGACCTCGCAGACCAACTTCTGGCCTGTCGCCGGGTTGTGCACTTCAAGCGCGTTGAAGATGTCCGGCAGCTTGTCCTGCGTGAATTCGGCGTCCAGCGTGGAACCGATGACCTGTACGACTTTACCCATGTTCGCCATGAATCAATGCACTCCCTTTTATGCGCTGACAAACTTTTATTTGCCGCTTTCCTTCACTTCAGCTTCCGATTCCACCGCTTCCAATTTGCGTTTGTACTTCTGAGCTTCTTCATTCGTCATGCCGTCTTTGAGTGTCACAGGTGCCGACTCAACCAGTTTCTTCGCGTCAGCCAGTCCCAGCCCTGTCAAATCCCGGACGACTGCAATCGTCTGAATCTTGTTCTTGAACGACTTCAATAGCAGCGTAAACGTCCCCAGAACGACTGGCGTTTCACCCGATTTTACGACCACTATTCCCTTCGCATCACGCAATTCGACTTTTGCGTGATTCGGCTCGAAAGCCTTGATGATCTTTTCGCCTTCTTCTTTCGTGACTCCGGCTTTGACCGTCTTGGGCACGCTCTTCACCACATTCAGTGCGTCAGAAAGTCCCAGTTCGGTGACGTCTCGAACGACTTTAACGGCCTGAATTTTACTGTCACCTTCGGTCACGAGCACGGCGTCGTACAAGGCAGTTTTCGCTGCTTCTTCAGCAAGAGACACGGCTGTCAAACCGAAAATAGCGAGGAGTAAGGCAATGAGTTTTTTTACCATGATTCACTCAATTCTTTTCCGCCTGCTCCATATCACAAACAGCCATTACAACGCGTTCGCGCCACCGACGATTTCGGCGATTTCCTGCGTGATCTTGCTCTGACGCGCGCGGTTGTATTCGCGGCTCAAGGCCTTGATCATGTCGTCGGCGCTGTCGGTCGCGTTCTTCATCGCGACGCGGCGGGCGGCGTGTTCGCTGGCGGTGCTTTCCAGCATCGCTGTAAACAAGGCCATCTTCACCACCAACGGCAGCACTTCGGTCAAAATTGTCTTCGGATCGGGATGGAAAATATAGCCCATGCCTTCCGCCGCCGGTTTGGCGCTCGCAGCTGCTTTCTTGGCTGCGTCGTCTTTTTCGCCTTCGAGACCGGCCAACGGCATGATCTTTTCAGATTTCGGAACCTGCGTCGCCGCACTCTTGAAAGCACAGTACACGAGGTAGACTTCGTCGATTTCTTTGCGCGTGTATTGGTCGATCAATTTCTGAGCAATCTGTTCGGCTTTCGCGTACGTCGGTTTGTCCGAAATCCCGATCAAGCGTTCGGCAATCGGGATGTTCATGTACTTGAACGCGCCGATGCCTTTTTTGCCTTGGACGATGAATTCCAGTTCCCGGCCTTGTTCTTTCAAATCCGCAATCAAGGTCTTCGCGACGCGCATGATGTTCGCGTTGAAACCGCCGCACAGACCACGATCAGCAGTGAGCACGATCACGACGGCCTTCTTCGGTTTCGCGCGAACTTCCAGCAACGGGTGCTGCACCCCTCCGCTGGCCTTCGCGACTTCGCCGATGATCTCCTTCAACTTCTGGGAGTACGGGCGGGCCGCGATTGCAGCGTTCTGGGATTTCGCAAGTTTGGCCGTGGAGATTTTCTCCATGGTCTTTGTGATCTTGCGCGTATTTCGGACCGACTTGCGCCGCCGGACCAGGACTCGTGTATTTGCCATAGTTTTACTGTCTTCCCGCCAACGCTTCGGACACATCCACTTCAAAACCCGCGAGCACCACCGATGTCGCTTTCTGGCCCTGCTTAAATTCACCGTGTACTGCGTAGGTGTTGCCGGACAATTTTAAGACTGTGATCGATTCCAATTTGGGATCAACAATCCAGTATTCAGTAATGCCCGCGTCAGCGTAGCTGCTGCGTTTGTCAACCAAATCGCGTTTCCGCGACTTCGCATCCTGGCTTACCACTTCCACGATTAGATCTGCACCGTAGAAATAATCGTCCGTATGGCGATCCAATCGTTCATTCGAAACCCAAAATACATCGGGCATCCGAATTTCTAATTCCCTAAGCTTTGTCTTCGTCGTTGAGATGAATACTTCACCCAACTTTGCTTTATTGACAAATGCATCCAGTATCAAAAACAAGTACTTCACGAGACGATCATGTGCAATCGTGGGCATTTCCAGGAATTCCACATATCCATCGACAAATTCGACACGTACGGGATCATCCGTCAACTTTATGTATTCATCTTCTGTCCATTGCCCTTGCAACGGATAAAGATTCGCCATTTCCCACGTAGGACGAACCTTCTTTTTGCCTTTGACCCGTTTCCGACCTGCGGCAGGCGGAGCAATCGTTGTAATCGACATGATTCGATGTTCCTTTCAGTCTATCGAGGAAGTCAATCTTACCACAATCCGGCCCGGTTTTAAATCCCTTACTTCGCCGCCATGAACCGGCGCTTGAATTCAGCAATCGCCGCGTCCAACAACTTCGCCGTATCGTTCGACAATTCTTTCGTCGCTTCCAACGTGTTGATGATTTCCTTGTGCGCGTTGCGGACTTCGTCGATCAATCCGGATTCGAACGCGCGGACTCGGGGAATCGGCACATCATCCATGAAACCCTTCGTCGCAGCGTACACGACCACCGTTTGATCGATGACGTTCATCGGCTTGTACTGAGGCTGTTTCAACAATTCGACGAGACGGTAACCGCGATCAACCTGGCGCTGCGTGACCGGATCGAGTTCCGTTCCGAGCTGCGCGAACGCTTCCAATTCGCGGAAGTTCGCGAGATCCAAACGCAGCGTTCCGGCGACTTTCTTCATCGCCTTGATCTGCGCGTTTCCACCGACACGGCTGACCGAAATGCCGACGTCCACGGCGGGACGCACACCGGCGTTGAACAAATCAGGCTGCAAGTAAATCTGGCCGTCCGTGATCGAAATCACGTTCGTCGGGATGTACGCGGAGACTTCACCTTCCTGCGTTTCAATGATCGGGAGCGCCGTCAAGCTGCCGCCAGAATCCGAAACGCGCGCAACCTTGAGGTCGGCTTTGTTCGGGAGCGTTTCGAGCACTTTCTTGGCGTGCTTCGGACCTTCTTCAGCGTGGTACACTTGGCCGTTGATGGCATCCTTGTCTGTGACAATGCCGGTCTTCGACGTCGGAACAATGACGTAGCGTTCGGCCAACTTGGCGGAGCGTTCCAACAATCGGCTGTGCAGATAGAAGACGTCGCCCGGATACGCTTCGCGTCCCGGCGGGCGGCGCAACAAGAGCGACAATTCGCGGTACGCGGCGGCTTGTTTCGTCAAATCGTCGTACACGCAGAGCGTGTCTTTGCCTTCTTTGTACATGAAGTATTCGGCCATCGCGGCTCCGGCGTACGGAGCGATGTACTGCAACGGCGCGGGGTCGGAGGCTCCGGCGCTGACGACAATCGTGTAATCCATCGCGCCGGTTTCCTGCAAGCGCTTCACAACGGAGGCGACCGTCGATTCCTTCTGGCCGACTGCGACGTACACGCAGATCACGCCTGTGCCTTTTTGATTGATGATCGCGTCGATGGCGATGGCGGTCTTGCCCGTCTTGCGATCACCGATGATCAATTCGCGTTGTCCGCGTCCGACTGGAATCATGGCGTCGATGGCCTTGATACCTGTCTGAAGCGGCACCTTCACCGGCTGGCGCAACGAAATGCCAGGCGCGGGATATTCGACCGGCCAGCTCTTGTC
>JBAXUS010000142.1:0-16165 GCA_037129555.1 Planctomycetota bacterium | reverse complement strand
TCTATATTATCGGCACTTCATGCTTACCGCTTTAACTGTGCGCGAGTCAATAGGAATGAAGACGGAAGCCAAGAGCATCAAGCTCGCCACGCTTCATGGCGGGCGCAGTGAAGTGTTGGGTGTTCACAATTACAACACGTCGGGCGTGAAGGACGATACCCCGTTTTTCAAAGTCGAGGATGCGACGATGTCTGTTGCCGGCTACCGCGAGGTTTGCTTCGGTGGCGCGTGGTGGAAAGTTACAGCCCTGGCCACGTTTGGCGGGAAGGAATTTCGCCAACCTGCGCAAGCTTGGCAGACGTGGCCGTTGTTGCGCGCAGGCAAATGATGGCGCTTTCGTTCGACTCGATAACTATCAATAAATAAACGGCGCTGCTGAACTGATGAAAAAAGTTCGAGAATCTTCGTCAGTTCCCGGCATCTGAGTCCATTTAGCATTGGCTGCGAATCCAATCCGAGGACGAATGACAGAAGACGAGTTTGTGCGCGAAATGCTGAAGCGGAAAAGCGAACTGGAGGCGCTGCTGGCCGCGCTGTCGGGCGATCCCGTTTTGGCGGATGATCTCTTTCAAGAATCTGTGGTGATCATGTTGGACAAGCGCGGAGAGATTCAACCCGGCGAAGGTTTTTTGCCGTGGAGCCGAGCGGTTGCGTACAACGTGTTTCGTGATCACCGCAAGAATCGGGCGCGGCAGAAAGTGCATTTGCTGAGCGACGAAGCGCTGGCATCCGTGGCTGAAGCGTTTGAACATTTTGAAGAGGAAGACGTGAGCGAACGCCTGCGCTCTTTGCGGGCGTGCCGGGAGAAACTACTGCCCGCGCACCAAAACATGCTGACCATGCGTTACGAAGGGGATATGTCCATCAATGAACTGGCGGGGGCGCTGTCGCGCAGTCCGAACGCGGTGGAGGCGATGTTGTACCGCATTCGAAAAGCGCTGTTGGATTGCATTGAACTCCGTTTGCGCAGCGCGGGGATCCCATGAAAACGACAGACGATGATTTGGATGTGTTGATCATCCGTTATCTGGACGGCGCCTTAAGCGGCGGAGACGCCACACGTTTGAACGCATTGATCGAGAGCGATCCGGAGGCCGCGTACCGCATGGCGGAATTGGCGTTCGATCATGCGGAGTTGCGTCGTGACTTGTCTCCGGAGGCGGGGCGCAAGGCGATACCCGTTCGCGGAGCGTCTTCAAAGAAGGATTCCAACACGATTCGCGAAAGGCTTGGCGGGTCGTGGCGCTGGCTCGCGGGCGCGGCAGCGCTTCTGTGCGTGACGTTTGGCGGCTATGCGCTTTTTGAGCACCGCAGATCGACGGGCGACCTCGCGCAAGACGCTCAGGTGATTTCGGGGCGCGCGACGGTCGGCGAATCTGTGGTGGGAGCGCTTGCGTTCAATACGCCCGTCCGAACGTCTGAACGGACCGTGATTGCACTGGCGGACACATCCCGCATGACGCTCGAAGAGGATGCACTTTTCGCGCTGCGGAAACCAAAAGGCGGCGAACGGCAAGTCATCGAGTTGATGGAGGGAAAGGCCGCGTTTGCTGTCGCTAAGGCGTCGGGCGCGTTTTTAGTGAGAACTGCGGTGGGAAACACGAGGGTTTTGGGCACGGAGTTCTCGGTTGAACTCAAGCCCGCAAGCAAGGGTGAGGATCAGGTTAAAGGAGGAGAGGCGATGAAGCTCAGCACAGTCATGTTGGTCGTGGTGATGTCTGGACTGGTTGAAGTGAATGTGGGCGGCGTGTCATACAGTTTGACGGGCGGACAGAGCCGTGCGTTTGGCGAAGATGGCGGCAAGCCGCGCCCCAAGCGCGAGGGCGGCGAAGGCGACAAGGGTGACAAGGGCGGGCGCAAACACAATGTCAGCGGAGTCATTGGCAGCGTGGACGGCGGATCGGTCACTTTGAACATGAAGGGTGATGGTGCCGCGCACAGCGAGACGATCAAGATCACCGCCGCGACGGTCATTTCAATTCAGACCGACGAAGATGAAATGCGCGCGGGCGAGGGCGGCAAGGAAAAGCGCGTTCCAAAGACGGTCGTCGGCACTGCGGGCGATTTGAAGGTCGGCATGAAGGCCACGGCCTCCGTCAACAGTGCGGGCGAAGCGATCACGATCACGCAAATGCGAGCGCCAAAGAAAGAGGGCGAGGGCGAGAAAAAGAAGGAACCGAAACGCCAGGGCGGCGAAGGCGATCGCAAGCCGGAGTCCAAGGGAAAGCCCGGAGAAGACAAGTAATTGGTGTATCTTCCAGAGCGGGGGATACTGATACTTTTAACCCGTAAAACTTTGAGCTCTCCGTCCTCGCGCGGAGAGTTGGTAAAGTTAGATTCTAGAATGTCAGACCCACGGGAGGCGCAATGACAGTTCGCCAGATTTCAAGTTTTTTAATCGGGATGGCTTTACTCGCGTCACCGGCCTACAGCGCAGATCGCCTGACTGCCGACGCATTTCTGGCGGGAGTGCCTGATTTGCTGAAGAACGCGGACTACAAAACCATCGAAGAATTCTGCGCGCGTTCTCTGCAAGCCGACGACACGTGTCCGAGCGCCCATTATTTCCTCGGCCTGTGTTTGGAGAAAAATAAAAAAACGCGCGAGGCGGTGAAAGAGTACCAGTTGGCCGCGACGATCGCCGCGAAGGAAAAAGACACGGCTCTGGCAAGCAAGGCCTCGGCAGCCGCGAAGAGATTGGGCGCGGGAATTTTGGAGATCGACGCGCTGGACGCGCGTTTTGCGGAGAAGCTTGACAAGCTTGCAAGCGACGCGTTCAATGCCGGTCGATTGGAAACCGCCAGAAAAACGTACAGTGTGCTCGTGTTGCTCCAGCCAGAAAACAAAAGCGCCAAGGAGAATCTGGAACGCGCAGTCAAGGCCATTGAAGAGCAAGGCGATCCGATCAAATCGAAAATCGCGGCGGCAATGCTTTCAGAAGTTTGGTTCAAGCTCGGCGCAGGGCGGAAAGAGGATGCAAAGGCGCAGGCACAATCACTGGCTTCGAAATATCCCGACACAGAGATGGGCAAGGAAGCGGCGGGGCTGGTGGCGCGCGACTTTGCCGCGCCCAAGCAGGAAGAGGTGGCGACACTGGCGCTTTCTTTCAAGAAAGTGATGGAGACGAAACCCGTCACTGCAAACCCGGTTTCGTCGAAACCTGTTGTCGGCGCCTCGTCCTCTGTTCTTCGAGTGGATGTCGGAGCATTGCAGAAAGAAGCTGAGTCTTGGGCTGAGAAGCTGGACAAGAATGCGCTGGCTGGCGAATTTCAAACATCTGTCAAAAAGGGCAAGGAGTTCTTCTCAAAAGCCACTCCGGGTGCCGAAGGCAATCAAGAGAACATTGCGCGGGCGCTTGAGCAGTTCATTAAAGCGGAGACTTTACACGCCAGAATTCAAAACGAAAATTTGAGCAACGCTGAATTGGCCGCGCAGAGCCAGGAGTCCGGTATGCTCCATTACGCGTGCCTGAAGATGACCTTGTTGTCTCGCTGAGACTTGTTTGAACTTTCTCAAAGAGTTCAACTCAAAATAAAGGAGCGCTTTCGATGCCGCAACCTCACGCAGTCCAATTGATCCTGATTACATTAATGCTGGGCAGCATAGCCTGCGGAGCCGAGCGAAGCATGGCAGACGGTTTTGCCGCCGCTGGCGCGGCTCAAGCGGCAAATGGAAAGACCGAACAGGCCAAGGATCTCTTGTATAAAGCGCTGGTGTACGACGACAGTTGTCCGGACGCGCTGTTTGAGCTGGCGAAAATCATGGACAAAGAAAACAATCCGCTCGCACTCGCTTTTTTTCAACGCGCTGCAAGCTTGTATGAAAAAGAATCCAAGCCAACTCCGGCCAAGAAGTCCGAAGCGGAGAAGCGGCTCAAAGCGCTCGACGCATACGGGCCGCGATTGTCAGTAGTGATGGAGGAGTACGCGCTGGAATTGGACAAGATCGTCAAGAAAATTCCGGACGACGCCACTCGGGACGCGGCCAGCGAACGCGTTGGAGCAATGGTGTCGGCGAACCTTCTTCATGCCGATAAAATGCCCAAATTCTACAACGCGGCTGCAGCGGCAAAACCCACCAAGGGCTTGCAGGATTCCAAGGAGATAGGCGGTGTGTGGCATTTGACTCGCCGCGCGGACAGAGCGTGGCAGTGCACCTTGGACTTTGACACAGATGGCACTTTCCAAGCCGTACGTGGAAAGGAATCTGGCAAGTGGAGCATGGAAGGCAATGTACTCGTCATGGATTGGAAAAAATGGGGTATACACAAGTTGAAGAGAATCGACAAAAATACCTTTTCAGATGACATTGATACGATTAAACGCCAATGAGTAGTTTCTGCAAAGACTGAACGTGTGAGCATTGGAAATCTTGGCAGCAAAGAGCCAGGATTCGGGGTTGTTGCCGGATAGAAATTTGATAGCGATTGTTTTCCTGAGTTGATAACTTGGATTAGAGTTGAAAATGATTCGACTGATTTGTCTTACCGCGCTGACCATGGCTTTCTTGCTGCGAGGCGTCAATGCCCTGGCTGCCGAGCGAAGCATGGCAGACGGTTTTGCCGCCGCTGGCGCGGCTCAAGCGGCAAATGGAAAGACCGAACAGGCCAAGGATCTCTTGTATAAAGCGCTGGTGTACGACGACAGTTGTCCGGACGCGCTGTTTGAGCTGGCGAAAATCATGGACAAAGAAAACAATCCGCTCGCACTCGCTTTTTTTCAACGCGCTGCAAGCTTGTATGAAAAAGAATCCAAGCCAACTCCGGCCAAGAAGTCCGAAGCGGAGAAGCGGCTCAAAGCGCTCGACGCATACGGGCCGCGATTGTCATTGGTGATGGAGGAGTACGCGCTGGAACTCGATAAGATTGTCAAGAAACTGCCTGATAACAGCACACGCGACGCGGCAACGGAACGGGCCGCGACACTGGGCCTGGGCGGGTTGATTCCGGCGGAAAAGTTGCCCAAGTTTCTAGCCGCTGCGCAGGGAAAGAGCAGCGCGCCGGAAAAGAACGTTGCGGTTGCGGGCGACGCAACGAAAGAACTAAAAGCGCTGGGCTGGACAAGGGTGCTGGGCACGGTTGTCAAGAAGTCTGCGGGGGTCTACGTGCTGACGGACGCGAAACTCGAAGCGGACAAAATCACCGGAGGCATTGACGTGATTGTCCACAAGGCCGGTTTCGACGGCAACGTGGTGGTCACGGTTCGAACCGACAGCAACAACGCGGGCGGTGAGGAAGGCGGCAAGAAGGGCGAAGGAAAGAAAAAGAAGCACAACAGGGACGGCGTGGACGGCTATGGATTCTTGAGCAACGGCGACGAATTCAGTCTGTACACACCGGCCGACAAAGGCAAGACCGCGTATCCGGCGCTGTTCTTCAGTCGAAACTGGCCCGACGCGCAGGCCAAGGCGCATCTGCAAGTTTCCATCACAGATGCCTTGGATCTGTACCTTAACGACAAGCGCGAAGCCCATTCGGGAAACACCCGGATATCTCGGAGCGGAACGTTTGTGATCGAGGTTCAGGGAACGGTGACGGTTGAGGCGCCGCGATGTTCGGGGCAGTAGTTTCCAGGAGAAGCGTTTTGCGTCGCAACCATACAGTTTCAGTGTTGATTTCGCTGTGGGCTGGATGCAGTTGCAATCTGCTGGCGACTGAGATTCCTTCAAGCGGACAATCAGCTCCAGCGGCAATCTACTGGCCCGCCGATTCCGGCTACACCAACGTCAAAGATCTCGGAGCGAAAGGCGATGGCGTGGCTGATGACACGCCCGCGATCAAAGCCGCTTACGCAAAAAAAGGCGGAATCTATTTTCCTCCGGGGACGTATCTCGTTAGCGACACCTTGATGGCCACGCCCAAACGCTTTTTCATTCAGGGTGCCGGGCCGGGCAAGACGGTCATCAAGCTCAAGGACAACGCGCCCGGATTCGGGGACGCGAAAGAGCCCAAGGCCGTGTTGCAAAATTGGGATGAGAAGATTGGGAAGGGCAACAACGGGCAGGCGTTCAGGAATTCGTTTCACGATTTGGCGGTGGATGTTGGCGCGGGAAATCCCGGTGCGATTGGTATTTTATACTTCACCAACAATCAGGGTACGGTGTCCAACGTTCACATCCGTTCCAGCGACCCGAAGAAGGTGGGCCGCGCAGGGATTGCGCTGGCGCAAGGTTGGCCAGGACCAGCCTTGCTGCGCGACATTGTGATTGACGGCTTCGACGACGGGATTTGGTCGATCATCAATCAGTACAGTTTTACGTTCGAGCATGTGACGCTGAGCAACCAGCTTCATGCCGGCATCTTCAACAGCCGGCAAATGCTGTTCATCCGCGATTTGAAGAGTAATCAGAACGGCGCGCCAGCGATTTTGCATGAGAGCGGCGCGCTGACGATCATCGACTCCGAGTTGAGCGGAAATGGTGAGGCGGCCATCGACAGCAAGACACATGTTTACGCTCGGAACATCAAGACGAAGGGGTACAAGACGGCGATCCGCGAAAAAGACGGAGTTGAGAAAGGCTCGGATATCACAGAGCGCTCGCAGCCATTTGCGACGCTGTTTGAGACAGAGAAACGGTCGCTGAATTTGACAATTGAAGAGACCCCGGCCGGAGATTGGAGCAATTCATCCGAATGGAAATCGGTCAAGGCCTTTGGCGCGTCGGGAAACGGAAAGCAGGATGACACCGATGCGATTCAGAAGACCATCGATTCCGGCGCGAAGGTGGTTTATTTTCCGCGTGCGACGTATCGCGTCGCCGGGACGATCCACGTGCGGGGAAAAGTGGAGTTGATCCACTGCATGGAATCGAACCTTAACACAGGCAAAGGTGACGCACCGGTGTTTCGCATTGAGGACGGCGAGAGCAAATTCGTCGTGATCCAGCAATTGGAAGGCGGATACGGCGACGCGCGATTGATGTTTGAACACGCGAGCGCGCGGACTCTGGCGCTCAAGACCATGATACCGCGTGGTGGCTTTTACAAAAACACGGTGAAGGGTGCGAAGTTGTTCATTGAGGATGTGTGCGCCGCGCCCTGCGATTTCGGTAACGCGATTGTCTTTGCCCGGCAACTGAATCCGGAAAACATGGGGACCAAAGTCAGCGTGGACGGTGGGCAATTCTGGTGCATGGGCCTGAAAACCGAAAAAGCCGGGACCGCGCTGGAAGTTAAGAACGGCGGGAAAGCCGAGGTGATCGGCGGGTATATTTATTACAACCGCGGCAACCAAATGCCTGATGGCAGCCATCCAGAGACGGTAGTGAACTTGAACAGCGACGTGTCGATTGCCGGGTTCGGCGGGACGATCAAAGAAACCCGGGGCGGAGAAACCAAGACCGGCAGCTTCAAGGGGACTTATGCCGGAAGGAGCGCAACAAAGTAATCGCGACGGGTTATTTCGCGGGCCGGACGAGCGGCGGCGCCAACGGCGCGCGCGGCGTTCCTCCGCCGCCGACAGCATCCGCCGCGTTGTTGTCGACCACACTCAGCGCTTTGAAAAGCGCGTTGATATCCGCCAGCAGTTCCTTCGATTTTCCGTCGAATTTGAATCCGTACGACTTCTCGACTTCCGCCGCCACGCCATCCTCCGCGCAGAAATAGTGGCAGTCCCAGGCGGCATCGTCCACGACGTAAGCGCCATAGTCGCGCAGCGCCTCAAAGAGTTTTCGCGCCAGGGGCGTCTTCAACGCTAGGCTTTCGGCCGTAACTGTCGGCGGAATGGCCAGTAGTGAACCCATGACAACGGCCTTGTTGGTTCCTTTGTAGAGCTTGGCGGCGTACGAGTCGGCGCGGGTTGCGGGCCAGCGAAAGCCTTTGCGGTCGTCGCCGAAGTAACAGTAGCGCGCGCAGAAAATATCGACTTTCAGCGCGTGGCGGATCGGGCCTGGCGCGGTCAGTTCGCCGAGGCGAATCGAGCCGCCGAGCGCCGAGAGCGCTGACGCGCCGTGGCTGCCGTAGACCCCATCGCCGAAGAGGTCAGTGTCCGGGCGGAAGGGGTATCCGAACACCGGGCCACCAGCTTCGACGCGGCATAACGGCGCGACATGCTTCAGGGTCTTTCCGTCGGGCATCAGGAAAGCGGCGCAATTGTTGGGCGTGAAGAATTTTCGCGCGTCCGGGACAATCAGGTCGTCGGGAATTGGAATGTTGCCCATGTATTTCGTCCCGCCCGCGCGCGTTTCCCAGGACTTCGGCGCGAAGAATTTTCGCTCGGGCGATCCCGCCGGGACGCGATACAGCAATTCAGTGTCGATGTTGGTGGTCTTTGCCGCGCCCAGCCCGGCGGGCACATAAACGGCGCCGCTGCCGATGGGCATGTTCCAGATGCTCTTGCTGTCGAACGGCCACAACCACGGATCCCGCGCGGGCTCCTCGGCGTTTAGCGCCGTCGCCGTCAGCAGCGCAGTCAAGAGCGCGGCTGAACAAATTGCCGAGAGAACTCTCATTTACTTGAGCATCTCCTCAATCACAGGCTTTATGATTCCAGCCATGACATCGTAACCCTTCGCGTTGGGATGGAGCGTCTCGCCGCGCTTCTCGACATACAACTCTTCTTTGACCGTGCCGGGTTCCGTGAGCATGAAAGCGTCCCACATGTTCAGGAACTTGATGTTCTTCCCGTCCTCAAGCTTGGCGATCTGCGCGTTGATTTTTTTGATGCGCTTGCAGAAGAAATCGTTCTGTCGCGGCAGGATCGCGACCAGTAGGATTTTGCTCTCGGGCAATTTTGTCTGGAGCAGTTTCACGACCGTTTCGATACCCTTCGCAATCTCAGTATCCGATCCGGCATTCTTGTCGCCGTAAAGATTGTTGGTGCCAATAGCCAGCACGACGAGTTTGGGTTTGAGACCTTCCACTTCGCCATTGCCGATGCGCCAGAGCAACTGCCGAGTGGAGTCGCCGCCGATGCCGTAATTGATCGCCTTCAAGGGTGCGAAGGCGTCGTCCCATCGGTTCTTCCAGCCGAGCGTGATGGAGTCGCCGTAGAAGACAACATCAATGCCTCCCTTTTTTGTCGTGGCGACAAATTTCTCGTGCTGCCCAACCCAGGCGCTGCGCCAGTTCCAGACACACCACGCCGGTTCCCAAGGTTTGCCGGCGACGGGTTCGTCCTTCGCGGGGTCAAGCACACGGCCTGCGCGAGGCGGCTTTTCGCCGATTGAAATTTCGTCCAGCCAGACTTGCCCCGTGCCTTCCACGTGCAACATGACGCGGCATTTTTTGGCCCATTCCGGCAGTTCGATTTCTTTTTCAAATGAGGTCCAGTCCTCATCGGCATTGAGGTATTTAATCTGTTTCCAGTCGTTCTTGCTCCACTTGGCGTCAATCGTTTGGACCACGATCTGGGCCTTGGCCGCCCCGACGCATTTGTAGAAACCTTTGAGCGTGAATTTTTTTGCGCTGCCGAAGTCAAGCCATTGGAACACGCTGCCCTTTTCGCCCTTGGCGTCCACGCGCAACGACGACGAGCCTTCTTTGAAAACAACGGTGTCCCTGGCGCCAGTGACTTTGCCTTCGTGATCCCATTGCGCCGGCGACTCGCCGCCGTCGGAGAAATTGCCGTTCCACACGACGACGGGTTCTTCCGCCGAATGGCCGCTGAGAATGAAGGCGCAGGTGGCGAGAAGAAACAGTGTTCGGATATGTTTACAGCCGTTCAATTTGAATCTCCCAGTCTTGGTCTTGGTTTAAAAATGTATTGCGATTAAAGATCCTTGGCATTCACGTCGTCCAGCCAAACTTTTCCGTCGCCATCAAGCTGCAAAACGATCCCAATTCGGTAGGTGCCGGGTGGAACCACGACATCGTTGGCGAATGGGAGCCAGTCAGAACCGGGCAGTGCATTTCCGACAGCTTTGAAGTCGATCGGCTTCCAGGCTTCAGTGTAAAATTGCACACCGACCGTTGCGGTGGCGGCGCCCGAAGCCTTTAGAAAGCCACTCAGGCGAAACCGCTGGCCGGGCTTGGCCAGATGCGCCTGCATGGTTCGTCCGCGCGCGTCGCCGCCGCTGCTTTCCAACGCCAACGAGGCAGGCGCTGACTTGAACAGGCTGGTGTCCCGCGAAAGTTTGATTTTCCCGGAACCGGTCCATGTCTGAGTCCAATTGGCCGGCCGGTTCTGAGCATCGACTTCAGTCATCGCGGGATTCAAAATCAGCAGCGCGGGTTTTGCGGGCGGCTCCGTTAGTTCTGGGGCGGTCACTGTGGGAGACACGGCTTTCTCTCGCGTCGGCACATCGACAACATAGGTCTGTTCGGGTGGAACATTGCCTTTGTCAGGTTCAGATTTTTTGGCGGTCGTGAAACCATTGCTGCTGAACAACGCAATGCCCAATCCAACAGAAACGACGACCATGGCGGCGGCCCATGCCCACGGACTCTGCCAGGCGTAACGCGCCGGAACCAATCGCGGAACGCTCATTCGCCTGCGTGTGCGGCTTGCCGCGCCGGACAATTGGGTCAACTCCACCCGGTCAAGACCGTATTCCAATAGCCGCGTCGCGGCGTCGAAATCCTGCTGGATGCGTTCGTTCAGACGCGCGGCGGACTCCTCGTCGAGGGTGCCTTCGCAATAGCGAAACAGCAACCAGTCGAGTTCTTCCTCTTTCTCCTTGTCGCTCATTTATATGGAACTCCCCATCCGCAACTTGGTTTCAATACACTTCATGAGCGCCCGTCTGATTCGATAAAGGGCTGTTTCCACCGCGCCTCGATTGCGGCCCGTCTCCGTCACAAGATCGTCGATCGATTTGTTCTGCTCGTAGCGCTTGGCGATCAATCCCCGTTGAGCCGGAGGGAGTTTCGTCACGCACTCGCGCAACGCCACGCGGCGTTCGGAGAAATCCTGTGGCTCCCACTCATCAAACGCGCCCGCCACGAATCCCAGCGACTCGTTGTCCAGCAATTTGATTTTCTTGTTCAACTTGTTCTTGCGATAATCCATCACGAGATTAAACGCAATCGCCCGCCCCCAAGCCAAAAAATTCCCTTCTGAGTCAATTTCGTTTCTCTTCTTGATCATGATCACCGCCACGTCCTGAAACAAATCCTCGGCGGTGTGCGGTTCGCCCAGCAAGACCAGCAGCAGCGCTTCAAGCTGCTTCTTGTGTTTCAAGAAATGGGTCATGAATTCCTGTTCGGTCACGTTGGTGAAAAGCTCCTTTTACAGAATACATATTGAGCAGAGCGGGCAAACTCACTGAAATTCACAGAATTAATGTGAGGAATTCAAATCTGCTCAATTTGATTCATAAGAAACTCGCAGTGTCCTTGCATGGGCAGATTGATCAGAATCTAAAATTGATTCAATCCGGCAATGTTTCGAGACACCTTTGGCTGAATCGGGGAAAAAATACATGAACAACTCATCAATCAAAAGTTATCTCGCCGCTGTTCTTATCGTGGGTCTTTTGCAATGCGGTGCGGCGCGGGGTGCGGCTGTCTCATGGAATGGGTCGGTCACGGGCACACAGAATTGGAACAACACCGCAAACTGGGGCACCGGAACCGGTCCGGTGCCGGGATTGGTTGCGTCGAATGCGGATACGGTCACTATCGGTGGCGGCGCAACTTTCAACAGTCCCACCATTCAAATGCTGGATACGTCAAATGCGTTGTTTTCGCCGGACATCAACAAGCTGACGATCACCGCCAGAACGTCCGGTTTTTCCAACCGCACTGTTACAATTAACCAAGGTACAGGCGGGGGAACCCTGAGCCTCGGCAGCGGCGGATTCCAAGGCAACGACGGCGACAGCTTTAACACGGTAACAATGGCCGCTCCCATCGCGCTGACGGCCAATCAGAACTGGAGTTGGAACAACGCCAACGCGAACCACAACATGAACAGCCTGATCAGCGGGAACTTCACGATCACGCACACCGGCGGGCGGCTGCGCTTCAGCGCGCAGAGCACCTTCACCGGCTTCACGATCAATGGCGGCACCACGACCATCTTCGCGAGCAGCACGGCGGGCACGGGCGTCGTCACCTCCGGCCCGCTCGGCACGGGCACGCTCACGCTCACCGGCGGCACTTTGGAAAGCAACGACGGCACCGCGCGCTCGATCCACAATTCGGTACTGCTCGCTGGCAACGTGACCCTCGGGCAGACGGCTACGCAGACCGGCACGATCACCTTCACACCCAGCACCGCAGGGACCACCTTCAATCTCTCCTCCGCCGCGAACAACGTCACCCGCACCCTGAACAACAACGTCAATGTGACCATCGGCCACGCCATCGGCGAAACGGGTGGTGGGACGGGCTTGGGGCTGGTCAAGGCGGGCGCGTCCACATTGACGCTGGGCGGCGCGAACACGTATACGGGTCCGACGAACATTACTGCGGGAACTCTGACGTTGAACGCTACTGGGTCGATCGCCAACAGCAGCGCGATCACGATCACCTCTGGAGCCACATTCAATATTTCCGCGGTCAGCGGCGGCTTCGCGCTTGGAGCCAGCCAGACGCTTACTGGTGGTCGCGTGTCCGCGCCCGCGACTGACATCACAGGCACGTTGTCCAGCGCCGGCACCATCAATGTGGGCGGCACAGGGACAGCGGCCACCCTGTCCATCGCCGGCGGATTGACGCTGACTGGCGGCACGCTGCGCTTTGATGTGTCAAACAACATATCGTCCGGCAACGACCTGATCGCGATCACAGGCGCGTTGAACTTGAGCAATACCACGACCATTCAGATCAACCTGCTGAATCCGATTGCGACCGGGACATACACCTTGATCAGTGGCGGCACATCCGTGACAGGCGGAGCTGCAAACCTGTCGCTGACAGGATTACCCACGCCGACGCGGCAAACCTTTGCGTTGGATACCACAACCTCACCCGGGAGCGTACTGTTGGTGGTCACCGGAGCGCCGGGAACGATTATCTGGTCCGGCCCCGGAGCCTGGGATTTGAACACGACCCCGAATTGGGATGCAGGCGCGAACACGTTTTTCAATCTCGACAATGTCACATTCAATGACGCCTCGGCCAACGGCGCGGTGGCGTTGAATTTTTCGGCCATCGTGGGAGGCGTCACGTGCAACAACTCAACCACGAATTACACGATAAGCGGCACCGGCGCAATAACAGGCGTGGGCGCGGCTTTGAGCAAGAGCGGCACAGGCTCGCTGACGATGTCCACAGCCAACACGTATACGGGAACGACAACGGTCAGCGGCGGCACACTGGTTGCCGGAATCAACAACGCATTTGGCAGCGGCCCGATGACCGTCTCCGGTTCCGGTAGCGTGTTGGATTTGGCGGGTTTCACCGCCTCAATGGGAACCGTTACTTTAAATTCAGCAGGGAGTTTGAACGGCTCCGGCAGCACTTTGACCAGCACCGGCACGTTTGAATTGCAGGATGGTACGGTCAATTTGATTCTCGGGGGAACTGGTGCGCTGAACAAGACCACCAGCGGCACTGTCACGCTGAACGCGGCGAACACCGCCACAGGCCTGACCACTGTCAGTGATGGCACATTGGCGTACGGAATCACCAATGCGCTGGCGACAGGCGCGGTGACGGTCAATGGAGCGGCGGCGGTGTTGAGCCTAGGCGCGTTCAACGACACCGTTGGAACTGTAACTGTTGCCGGAGGAGGCAGCATCACCGGCACTGGAACTTTGACCAGCACGGGAACATTCGAAATGCAAAACGGGTCTGTCGCCGCGAAGCTTGGCGGCACCGGCATCGTTCTGAACAAGACCACGACTGGAACCGTGACCTTGAGCGGGGCGAACACATACACGGGCGCAACAAGCATCACTGCCGGAATATTGAATGCGCAGAGCGCAACGGCGCTTGGCACGACTGCTGGAGGGGCAACCGTGTCCACTGGCGCGACACTGCAACTGCAAGGCGGAATTGCTATCGGAGCAGAAACTCTGACACTGAGCGGCACCGGTGCCGCGGGTCAAAATGGAGGACTGGTCAATGTCAGCGGAACCAATACGTATGGCGGCAACATTTCATTGCAAGCACATTCGGCGATTTCTTCTGACAGCGGATCGTTGACGCTCAGCAATGGCATCACGGGCACGAATTTTAATATGACTCTAACAGGCGCCGGAAACGGATTTGTCGGCACAGGCATCACGACAGGCTCCGGAACGCTTGTCAAGAATGGTACAGGCACTTGGCAACTCAACAACAACGCCAGCACTTATACGGGATTGACCACCATTAATGCCGGCGTGTTGACGATCCGAAACGCGACATCGTTGGGGACGACGGCCGCCGGAACGATCGTCAACAGCGGCGGAACCTTGCAATTGCAAAACAACATTACCTTGGGCTTAGAAACGCTGACCCTGAGTGGCGTCGGTGCAAGTGGGCAGACCGGCGCGTTAACGAACCTAAGCGGCGCAAACACCTACGGCGGTTTGATCACACTGGGCGCGTCCGCCACGATCGCGTCGGACAGCGGCACCATGACGATTTCCAACACGGGAACGATCACGGGATCGGGCTTTGATCTGACTTTGGGCGGCGCGTCCGACGGAACGCTGGCAAGCATCGTTGGAACTGGCGCGGGCGGGTTGATCAAGACAGGAGCCGGTTCATGGACCCTCACGGGGGCGAACACCTACTCCGGCATGACCTCGGTCAACGCCGGTACTCTTGTGCTGGCTACTGGCAGTTCAATCTCATCCAGCGCAACGACAGTTGCGGGTGGAATGTTGCGTGGCACTGGAACCGCAGGCGCAATAACGGTAACTTCAGGAATGGTTTTCCCGGGTGCTGCAATCTACTCGAACACGGTTCCGGCGTTTACTTCCAACCAGGTTTTGAATGTCGCAGGAACCGTGAGCGTCGATTTCAGCAACGGCAAGTTGGGTGTGCTTCTGGTTCCGGGCACAACGGGTGCGGGCGGCGCAGTCTCGCAATTGTCCGTTCCCACCGGGACGGTCATTTTGGGCACAAACTCGATACTTTCGGTTGGCGCTCAGGCCGATACCGGCTTTACCTATGGGAGCACCGGCACAAAGTACGTTATTATTTCTCAAAATACCAACAATCCGTCTATCACAAACTCGTTTAAGCAGGTGATTGGCCTGCCAAGTCAATTCTCGGTGAATTATTTCAGCGGTGGCCCTACAGGCACGCCGGTGTCAGACGGCGGAACCGCCGGCGGCACTCTCACCCCGAGCGCGGCGGATACCGTTGTCATTACTTATAACGGAGGAACCGTCACCCCCGTCAAAATCGCCGACTTCGCCGCCAAATCCGAAGGCGCTGGCGTGAATGTGTCATGGACTTGCGTCTCTGAATACCAGAACGCCGGCTTCAACATCTACCGCCGCGCGCTGGAATGCGCTGAATGGGGTAAAGTCAATCCTGTTCTCATCGCCGGACGCATCACAAACCCGGACGAACGAAAGTATGCTTACTTCGATTTCGCTCCGGCAGGGATGTATGAGTACAAGTTGGAGAGTATCGATCTGTCGGGCGGGCGCGAAGTATATGCCAAGCTCAGCGAAGTCGTGGATGTCGATTGGAATTCCGAATTTATTCCAGGGAATGATGTACCTACCGAAATTGTCGATTCAGCGGTTCGCAGCATCGACATGGCTGCCAGCGCCGCAACGGCTCAACGCGCCGAAACTCTCTTCGCCGCCGCGAGAGTCTCTGAACCCGTACCGCAGGCGTCCCGCCTGCCAGTTGCTTCGCAGCCGCAGGTAGATACGAAAGTCGCCGTGCGTGAAATTGCTGCGCGTTCGACGGCCAATGTATCTATCGCAAGTAATATTCAGGCACAATCACCCGCCGTCGGCATCCGCTGGTTCTCGTCCGGGCGAATCGACACAACGTCGAATTATACCAAGGCGAAAGTCACCTACAAAGGCGCTGGCTTGATGTTGATTCCGCAGTCGTCCATGCCGGCCGGATTCGATCTTGGCAGCGTTGCGTTGCAGCGCGAAGGGCGCAACTTGAACGCTTTGGCGAAAGTGAGCGGCGGACTGCTGGTCTACGCGCCGGGCTACAAGGACAACTACACAGACAAGGACGCGATCTTTATCCGCAAGACAACCGGCGCAACGAATGCCGGTACTCCGACCTCTGCAACCGGATTGTTCTTCAGCGAGATGCCGGTCAATGTCACGTCTTCCAACAGCGTCACGAATGAATACCACGATGTATACTTTGATT